>JBAIYS010000002.1 GCA_036763105.1 Peptococcaceae bacterium 1198_IL3148
TTCCCATACCGAACACGGAAGTTAAGCTCTGCAGGGCCGATGGTACTTGGGTTTATCCCTGGGAGAGTAGGTCGCCGCCAGAATTAATTTTTAAACCACTGGGTAGTTACCCAGTGGTTTTTTGCGTCTTAATCGCTTTTAATATATCGGATCAAAGTAGCACCTCTGACTTTTTGCTAAAATATCAACTATAAACATTACAAATCCTAAAACTTAAGCTTTTCTTAAGTTTTTTGGTGTAAATTAATAATATAAAACATTTCCTTGACAAACTGTAGATAAGAACAATTATATAGCTGATGTATGCAATAGTGAAAGGGAGAAAACAAGTGGAACAGAACATAAAAATTTTAGTGGTTGAAGATGATAATGATATTAATCAATTGCTATTTAGAATTATTAAAAAAAGCAATTACTTCGCACAACCTGCCTATTCTGGAACAGAAGCGTTGATCTATTTAAAAAAGCAGAAGTGGGACTTGGTTTTACTGGATTTAATGCTTCCGGGTATGACCGGGGAAGAAATTCTTGCAGAACTCACTGCGAGGGGCCCTACCCCAGTCATTATCATTTCTGCTAAGAGCAAACAGCAGACAAAGATTAGTAGTTTACGATCTGGCGCAGATGATTTTATTTCAAAGCCATTTGATGTTGAAGAGGTATCGGCACGTATTGATTCTCTATTACAGAGATATAAGCATACTAATAATACAGTTAAGAGAAATGAGCTAATCCATAAAGATATTCATATTGATTTAGAAGCAATTTTGCAATGACTAACGGTGAATTTGTAAAATCTGTTATCATCGGGGGAGCAACATTAATCATCATCACTTTCTATGGAATTTTCTTTTTTAATAGAAAAGAAATTAGATAATTTTTAAGAAGCGGGTGAGAGCAATGATTTACTTGTTAATATTGATATCATTAGTGACAGTATTGTTGCTCACTCGCTTACTCACTTTAAAAAAAGAAGTAAAAAGAATAAGCAAACAGCTACAAAACTATAACAATCGCAAAACAAACAAAAAAGTTGATATAGCACTTAATGATCAAGAAATTGAAAATCTGGGTTTGGAAATCAATAAACTTATTGATTTGCATGTGACAGAGAATAGAATGCGTGTACGTTTTGAAAATGAACAAAAGCAAGCTGTTGCCAATATATCCCATGACTTAAGAACACCATTAACTTCTATTTTGGGGTACATCCAGATGGCTGAATCGGATGATGTTACAGTTGATGAAAAGAAAGAATTATTATCTATTGCCAAACAACGAGCTAAACGACTGGAAACGTTGTTATATGATTTTTATGAGTTGAGCATTATTGAATCTACCGGTCATCATCTGAAATTTGAACAAATCAATATTAGGAATTTAACAATAGATGTAATAATTAGCTTTTATGACCGTTTTAATGAGAAAAATATAGAACCAATCATCAACATGCCAAAAAAAGATGTTTTTATTATTGCTGACGAATCCGCAGTAACGAGAGTTATTGAAAATTTGATCTCCAATGCCATTACTCATTCAGAAGGAAATATAAGTATCAGTCTTGAGGAAAAGGATGCAACGGTTAGACTAATTGTTAAAAATGATGCTCATGCCTTAACAGCAAAAGATGTTGACCACATCTTCGACCGATTTTATATGGCAGACCAATCCCGTTCAGGCAAAGGTACTGGGTTAGGCTTGTCCATTGTAAAAAGCATTATGGATAAAATGAACGGGATTATTACAGGGCATCTAAATAATGGGCAATTGTCAATCGTTTGTGAATGGAGAGCAGGTTAGATCATCTTTCTTTAGACACAACTAGCCATTTGTCTATTACTCGCTTTTTCTCGCTATACGGACCCATTGGGGAGGGCTAACCAAACATTATTGGGTTTTGGCAAAATGGATCGGTAACATATTGGCGATTACTTTTGGCGCCACCTATGTGCGGATTGCGATAGACAACTCACTTTCTACTAGCAATATTATCAGTGGTCTATATTCTTTACAAAATCCGGCTTACCTAGAAAGTCGTCAGTTTCTTTTCATTGGCATTGCAATAAGTATTACTATTTTATTCTTGTTAGTAGTAGTTTCTTATCTTAAACCGTGGGGAAAATCAGTAAAAGCCAGAGAGTAACCATCCCTGGCTTTTGTTTCTATTAAGGAACCATGCCATCTGACATTTTTGCATAATCATCGTTCCTGTACCGACTGGACTCCAATTTAGTGGACAGTTTTTTCTCTTCTTGATTGATTTTCGTCTGATTAGTGGTTTTGGTTTTACTATTTGCCATATTATATCACCTCCTTTTTAAAACCTCTAGAATTAAAAGCCTCCTACAAAAACACCCATCACAAGAACAAAGATAGTTACACCGGTGAAAACATATTTAGCCCAATATTCCCACCATTTTCCTATGGGTTTTACGGCACCTTTGTTTACTTGTGCGCGGGCTTTTTCAGCACCATAAATCCAGAAAAAGACAAAGGCGGCCAGTGCGGCACCAAAAGGAACTAAGTAGATAGTGACGGTATCGGCAAATGTGCCGAATAAGTTCATGTTTAGGTCTAGTGGTAGACCTACAATGAAACCAGCAATGGCCACAACAATAGATGCCTGTCTGCGGCTTAGCTTAAAGCGGTCTTGAATGGCTTCTACTGGTACCTCCATCAGGTTGACCGCTGAAGAAATGGCCGCAAAAATTATTGCTGCAAAAAATAAGATACCAAAGAAATAACCACCGGGCATTGCAGCAAAAACGTGGGGAATAACAATAAATAGTAGGGGTGGGCCTGCCTGTGGATCCAAGTTAAAGGCAAAGGCTGAAGGAATTACCACAAAAGCAGCCAGCAATGAAGCAATGGTGGTCCATATAGCAGTGTGTATGGCCGAAGAAGGGATATCCTCTGTCTCCCTCAAATAACTACCATATACCAGCATGGCTGCACCACCTAGGGCCACTGTAAAGAAGGCCTGCCCCAAGGCCATCACCCAAGTAATGGGGTCGGCTAGTTTTGACCAATCGGGTACCGTAAGAAATGCAATGCCCTTTGTAACTCCGGGTAAGGTTAGGACCCTGATCAATAGGATCAATAAAATAATGAATAGCCCGGGCATCATAATTTTATTGGCTTTTTCAATACCGCCGGAAATCCCTTTCATTATAATAGCCATGGTCAGGACCAGGGCCAAGAAATGCCAGATAATACTGGGAGATTGACCTGCGAAGGAACCAAAATATTGTCCGGGATCGATCTGGTCAAATCCAGTTAAAGCCAAAACAAAATAACGCAGTATCCAGCCACAAACAATTAGGTAAAAGACGAAAACACCGGAAACACCCAATACCGGAAGGATTCCTAGGGCGGCACCGTAGTTTTTACCCTTTTCTTTTAAGACACTTTCAAAGGCACTAATGGCTCCGGATTGTCGACTACGACCAAAGGCAAATTCGCCCATTAGTCCAGTAACCGCTAAGGCAAAGGTAAAGATTAAATAGGGCACTAAAAACGCCGCACCACCAAAGGCACCAATCCGATAGGGAAACATCCAAATGGAGCCAAGGCCCATGGCAGCACCAACACTGGCTAAGATAAAACCAGTTTTGCTGGACCAAGCATCACGTTCTGCCATAGGAGAAACCTCCTTTATTGTAAAAAATTTACAACAGCCTCCACCAGCAGCTTTTAAATTCCTGCCGGTGATAGGAGTATTACTGTACAGGCTTTAAGCGTGCCAAGAAGTGGCGCAGAACCGGTGGTTCGTAGGTAAACTCTAAACCTTTTAAAGAATTTACTTTTTCCTTAACACGGATGAGGCCATCTGCGATGACATCCATGTGACTATAGGTATAGGTGCGGCGCGGAATGGTTAACCGCAGCAATTCCATGGGGGACTCCAAGTTTTCCTTTGTATCTGGGTCTCTACCCAGCAGAAAAGAGCCTATCTCCACTGAGCGCACACCGGATTCTAAATACAATGCGTTGGCTAAGGATTGGGCAGGGAATTGATAATAGGGGATATGAGGTAACATTTTTTTAGCATCCACAAATACTGCATGTCCACCGGTAGGGGATTGGAAAGGTATGCCGCCTTCCTTGAGCTTTTCTCCCAGATAAGCAACTTGGTTGATGCGGTATTCCAGATAGCTCATATCCATACCTTCGTATAAGCCACGGGCTAAGGCTTCCATGTCGCGACCTGCTAGACCACCATAGGTAGCAAATCCTTCCATGGGAACACATCTAGCCCGGCAGGCGTTGAATAATTCTTCATCATCTTTGAAGGCTAGCACACCACCGATGTTCACAATGGCGTCTTTCTTTGCGCTCATGGTAAAACCATCTGCATAACTGAACATTTCTTTAGCGATTTCCTTAATAGGCTTGTCGGCATAGCCTTCTTCACGTTTTTTGATAAAGTATGCGTTTTCGTAAGCCCGGGCAGCGTCAATAAATACCCGAAGGCCGTATTTTTTGGCGACCTCACTGGTTTGACGAATGTTTTCCATAGATACGGGCTGGCCACCAGCACTGTTGCAGGTAATGGTGATGATTACAGCAGCTACATTCTCGGGGCCTTTTTCTTTAATGGTGGCTTCTAGACGTTCAATGTCCATGTTACCTTTGAAGGGGTGATATTTCTCAGTATCAAAGGCATCTTCAATCACGCAGTTTATTGCTCGACCACCAGCCATTTCCACATGACCCTTGGTGGTATCAAAGTGCATGTTGCTAATAAAGTAATCGCCAGGTTTTTTAATAACTATAGGGAATAAAACCTGCTCGGCACCTCGGCCTTGGTGAGTGGGTATGGTGTATTTATAACCAAAAATATCTTCCACGGCATTTCTTAAGTTGTGGTAGTTTCTACTGCCAGAGTAGGCTTCATCACCCAACATCAGCCCGGCCCACTGGTTATCGCTCATAGCCCCGGTACCGCTGTCTGTTAGCAAGTCGATATAGACTTCATCGCTGTTGAGTAAAAATAAGTTGTAGCCGGCACGTTCCAGAGCCTTTTCTCGTTCTTCACGAGTAATCATTTTTATGGGCTCAACCATTTTAATTCGGAAAGGTTCTGGTACAATTTTAACTGCACACATAGCAAAAAATTCCCCCTTATACAAATTTGTAATTAGTCTTTCATACTAAATGTTTTTTAACCAAACAAATTATGGTAACAAAACAGGCCCCTTATAATTGGACTGCAAATTGATATGACAACTAATGGTTGACTAGACAGAGGTATGGTTTTATAATTACACCTAGATATACGATGCATTGTAATTCGATAATGAAAAGGTGATAACTTACATGAAAGTCAACAAAGAATTGCTAAAAGGCAGTACCGTCATTTTGATACTTAAATTACTTGATCGCAAGCCAATGTACGGCTATGAAATGATTAAAGAAATTGAAGTTGCCTCTGGCGGGGTATTTGCCTTTAAGGAAGGCACACTTTATCCCATTTTGCACTCTTTAGAGGCGGATGACATGGTGGAAGCTTATTGGTCGGACGCTAATGGAGGTCGCAAAAGGAAGTATTACCGAATAACTGAAAAGGGGCGGGCTCAGCTTGAAGAAAAGTGCCATGAATGGGTGATGTTTCGCTCAGCAGTAGATAAAATTCTGGGGGAGGCAATTGTATGTCGTTAGCACAGAACCCTAAGGTTCAAGAATATTTGAATAACGTTTGTATCCAGATTAAGTTTGGTGAGGTGCATCAGCAAATAAAGCTAGAACTACTGGCCCATATTGAGGATTGTGTAATGGAGTACACGGCTGAAGGTGTGCCGGAGCAGCGAGCCATAGAAATGGCCATCAGCAGAATGGGTGATTCGATGGCATTGGGCAAACAACTCCACAAAGCCCACCAACCGGCCACAAATTGGCCGTTATTGGCAATTGTTTCAATGTTGGCGGTGGCAGGTATCTTTTTTAACAAAGATTGGGCCAAACCCAGTTGGTTTGCCACTTCTGTTTTGCTATTGTTAGTACCTAATATCTTTTATGTTGTTAGTAATTCGTGGTCTTCAGCAGTTATCTATACAATGGTATTTTTAGTGCTTATGTCACTGGCTGGTGTCAGCAAAAAACAGCTTATAGGTGTTACTTTAATACCGATTGTTATATTTACTTTGGCCATCACTACCGCGCCCCATAAATTGAATAGATTGCTAGCCTTTATCAACCCTTACCATGACTCGACCGGTAGTGGGTATATCTATATCCAATCCATTGAGACCATAAAATCGGCTGGGTTATGGGGGCAAGGGTTTAACTTTGCCGGTAATTTACCAGAACTGCACACCGACTTAATCTTTTCTTATTTAGTGTATACCTTTGGTTGGCTTGGCGGTGCAGTGGTGGTTCTGTTAGCACTGGCCTTAATTGTTAAAATGATTAGTGTGGTTAAACAGATCAAAGATGGTTTTGGCAGATTGTTGGTTAGCGGACTAACTAGCATCCTGGCACTGCACTTTATTTGGAATATATTAATGACGTTAGGCTATGCACCGATAAGCGGCATCGGTTTACCTTTCTTTAGCTATGGTGGCTCCCAAACAGTAATTAACATGGCCATGATGGGTATAGTTTTAAGTGTATACCGCAGAAAAAATTTGCGAACCAGCACCAATCCTAAACAAGGGTAAGACAAGGGGACAGGTCCCTTGTCTTACTATTTAGGGCCAATGGGGCAGGTGGTTTCCTTCACTGCTTGAAATTTGCTTATTTGTATTTATAGTAGCTGCTATATTTCTTAGATGCTGAGCTATTGTTAGATAAGAATTAATCAAATCTAAAAATATTGCGCTAATGTTTTTGGCTTCTTTACTGCTATTTTTTAATCTTACAAAATGACTTATTCTATATCGGAACTCCATATCTGAAATATCATCATATAGCAATTGGGCATGATTGATCAGAGAAGTATTATTGGTAAGTAAGATATTGTTAACATAATGGTGTAGTTGGATCACCTTTTGTTGCATATGGGCAATCTCTTGATGACCATCTTTGGAAAAATCATTCATGTTAGCATGCTTACTTTCAGCTAGATAAACGATATTTTTTTCCACTACGTCCCCGATATGCTCGTAATCACTAACAATATTTTCAAAACTCATACAACATTCAATATCCTCTTGACATTTGGAATTTCGCATTAGCTTAGTTAAATAGTTATTGGTAGCCTTAGATAGTAAATCTATTTCATCTTCAATTTTAAGTAATTTTTCAACAGTTTCAGAATCATACTTTTTAAACAATTGGTCACAATGCATAATGATATAGATAGATTTATCGGAAATTCGAATAATTTCCTTTAATGCCATCCCAATAGCTAATGAAGGAGTAGTGATTAGTTGTTCATCTAAGTATTTTGGTTTAACCTCTATATTTTGCTTTGAACGATCTGGTATGAGTTTTACCATCAATTTTGCAAATTGCTCAGTAATGGGTAAAAACATTATAGCCAGTGCGATATTATATAAAGTGTGAACATTTGCCACCTGAAAGTCCAGAGAATTGGGCGTTAACCAACAAATAAAACTGGCAAAGGGCTTAACAAGGGGCAATAGAACCAAAACACCAATTAAGCGAAAGAAAAAATGAGACAACGCTGCTCGTTGAGATTCCTTGGTTGAACCAAAACTGGAAAGAATGGCGGTAAAGGATGTGCCTACGTTTGCACCAAAAACTAAATAAATCGCCGATTGCAATGTTACTAAATGATGCATAGCTAACACCATTATAATGCCAATGGCTGCAGCACTACTATGAATTAAAAAAGTAAAAAATGATGCAAAAATAATGGCCAGTAGCGGTTGATTACTAATAGTGGCCAAACAATTGACAAAAATTGGAGCATCCCTTAGTGGCTCCATGGCATTGGTCATAAATTTTAAGCCTAAAAACAACATGCCGAAACCAATTACGGCTTGGCCAATTGTTTTTGTGGACTGATTTTTAGCAAATACCACTACCGCACCACCAATGCCAATAATGGGTAATGCTAACTTGGTGACATTTAAAGCTAACAATTGTGCAGTTATAGAGGTGCCTATACCAGCACCTAAAACCACAGGAAAAGTAATTATAGAGGCGTTGGTTAACCCCACTAAGATAACGCTAGTGGCAGTACTGCTTTGAAAAATAATAGTAACTATAATACCAACTAACAAACCAACTAAACGATTTTTGGTAAGTGTACTAAGGATAGTGCGCAACTTGTCGCCGGCAATGGTTTTTAAGCCTTCACTCATTATATATAAACCATAGAGCAATAAACCCATACCACCCAACAAATATAACACTGTAACTCGCCACATATCAGTCACCCCTATAAACATTGTAATTTTTTTCACTAATTAAATCAATAATGCTGATAAAAAAATTTTAGGATATTAAAATTAGTTTGTTAGCCTTTAGCGTTCTACAGTGTTTATATTTTGTAATGGGGGCATAGGAAGAAGACAAGGGACCTGTCCCCCTGTCTTCTCCTGCATTAATATAGATTGGACCACAGATCCCATGGGTACTCCTTTGGAGGTGTTGATTTGACATTGACCATTTCTTTTGTGGTGGGATGTTCAAATCGAAGCAGTAGAGCTCATAGGGCAATTTGTTGCCCCGGACGGTTGAACTTTTGGCCGTATTTTTGATCACCATATAGCGGACAGCCCACAGCTGATAGCTGAACCCTAATTTGATGGGGGCGACCGGTGTGCAGTTCAACATAAAGTAAACTTAGACTGTTCTTTTTTGCTATCGTTTTGTATTTTAATACTGCTTTTTTGGCATTTTTATAGTGTGGCGGAACGGTATATACTTTGTTTTGTCTGGTATCCTTGATTAAATAATGCTCTAAAACCCCATGATCTTTAGGAGGTGCTCCCCGCACAACAGCTAAATATCCCCGCTCAATTGCTCTGCGGCGAATCGCATCTGATAACCGGGAAGCCGCTTTGGATGTTTTGGCAAACACCATCACGCCACCGACAGGACGATCTAAGCGATGCACAAGCCCTAAGTACACATTGCCTGGCTTCTGGTAACGAACTTTCAAATCACGTTTTAACATACTAAGTAAATCATCGTCCCTCGTTTGATCCTGTTGCACAGCAACATTTACCGGCTTTTTAATGATAAGCAAATGATTGTCTTCATATAAAATTGGAATCTGCATGTGGTACGAAGCCTCCTTATAAAACAATTTCCATCTAATTTCCATCTATTGTATCGTAGTATATAAAAAATTGGAAGGCCATTCCAGTTAAGCGGACAGCAGGCGATACTAAGGCATTTATTAAAACCGTTAGGTGACCATACACCTACGATCTTTTATATTTTATCTTGACACAACTGTTATAACTGTATATATTGTTTATATACAGTTATAACAGTTTCTGAAGGGATGTTACAGCGATGAAAATTATTATATCTAATGTTTCTCATCAGCCCATCTATGAGCAGATATTAACGCAGGTTAAAGAATTAATTATGCGGGGGGAGCTTAGAGAAGAGGATCCTTTGCCATCCATTAGAAGCTTGGCTAAAGAACTACAGATTAGTGTCATTACCACCAAACGCGCTTACGATGAATTAGAAAAGGAAGGGTTTATTGTCACCGTACCGGGCAAAGGTTCTTATGTGGCAGCGCAAAACCAAGAACTAATGCAAGAAAAGAGGATAAAAATTGTGGAAGAGAAGCTAGCCGAAGCGGTGTTGGCCGGCAAATCCATAAATTTATCCTTGGCAGAGCTACAAGAAATGCTGAGCTTACTTTACGAGGAGGAATGAACAGATGACGCCCATTTTAGAGGTCAGCAACCTAAGCAAGAATTTTAAAGACTTCCGTTTAAAAGATATTAATTTTACCATGGAGAAAGGCTATATTATGGGGTTTATCGGCCCCAACGGTGCTGGCAAAAGCACCACCATCAAGTTAATACTAAACTTGATCAAAAGGGATGGGGGCGAGGTTAAAATCTTTGGTCTAGATAATATCAGCCAGGAGATAGAAATTAAAAATCGCATTGGTTTTGTCTTTGACGATAATTATTATTATGAAGATCTGACTATTAAAGAAATGAAATCAGTGATTGCACCATTTTATAAAAACTGGGATGAAGCCGCCTTTGCCAAGTATCTAAAGGATTTCAATTTAGCTCCCCAGAAGAAAATTAAAGATTTATCTAAGGGGATGAAGATGAAGTTTTCGCTGGCCATTGCTTTGTCCCATCAGGCAGACTTATTAATTATGGATGAACCCACCGCCGGGTTAGATCCACTGGCCCGTCATGAGCTATTGGAAATATTGAGTTTCATCATCCAAGATGAAAACAAGGGCATTTTACTTTCCAGCCACATTACATCTGATTTAGATAAAATAGCGGACTTTATTACCTTTATCAATGCTGGTGAAATCGTTTTTACCACCACTAAAGATGATTTATTGGAAAACTACGGTTTAGTTAAAGGAGGCAAAGAGCTGTTAGATGCTGATACCAGAAAGCAATTTATCGGTATCAGAGAAAACCAATTTGGCTTTGAAGGCTTGGTCAAAAACAAACAACAAGCCCAGCGATTGCTTGCCGATCAGGCACTGATAGAAAAGCCGTCCTTAGAAGATATTATGATTTACTATACAAGGGGGCATCAACATGTATAGCTTAGTGATCAAAGACATTTTAGTGCAGAAAAGGACCGTACTTATTAGCTTGCTTTATATAATTTTTCTCGCCTTTATGTTGCAGTCCTTAAAAGAGGGGATATATCCTGTAACCATAAGTGGTATTTGTTATATTTTAGTGGCCACAGCTTGTGCACAGGATGAAAAAAACAAAGCTGATGTGATGCTAAACAGTTTGCCCATAAAAAGATCCACCATTGTGGGGGCTAAATATGTACTAGCAATAGTAATATTTGCCATTGGTACAGTGGCTTATTTAGCTATTATGCAAGCAATGAAGTTTATCGGCCTACCTTTGCAAGTTTATCCGATTACTTTAGCCAACTGTTTGGGGACATTGCTGGCTATTAGTTTGTTAAACGGAATCTATCTTCCCATTTACTTTAAATTGGGTTATATTAAGTCTAGATTTATCAATCTGATATTATTTTTTAGTTTGTTTGCCGGTATTAGCAGTATTGCGACACTATTGGGGGATAGCGATGGATTGCCTAATCTAATAAGTTTTGTTAACAGCTATTCAGAACTGCAAATAGCAATAATGATTGTCATGTTAACTTTGGCAATACTGGCTTTGTCATACACCGTATCACTAAAGGTCTATAATTCTAGGGAGTTTTAAAACTATAATATGGGGGAGAAAAGATGATTAGAGAGTATCAAAAAAACGATGATCAAGAATTAATTACAATCTGGTACGAGGCATCGATAATTGCTCATAATTTTATTCCTAGCGAATTTTGGGCGGCTGAGAAAAAGAACGTCCAAGAAAAGTACTTACCAATGGCTGATACCTATGTGAAAGAAGTGGATGGTAAAATAGTGGGGTTTATTTCGTTAATTGATGATTACATTGGGGCCCTGTTTGTTTCTCCGGAATATCAGGGAAAAGGTGCAGGTTCTGAGCTAATCAGCAAGGCTAGGTCATTAAGAAAAGAATTGACGGTGGAAGTTTACAAGGATAACATTAAGGCACAACAATTTTATCAAAAGTGTGGTTTTACTTTGGTCGGTGCCAGAGTGCAACCGGAAACCGGGTGTGAATTACTAACCATGAAATTGACTAATTAAAGGGCAAAGAGGCTGCTTTTTGCAACAGCCTCTTTTTAATTTTACTTAGTAACCTGCAACAATCTCAGCAGTGAGACCGCGGCGTAACCGCGGGGAATGGTGTCCTGGGGGTTGTAGTTGCCGTTGTTTTCCGTTTGCAGGCCTAGGCCAAGGCTTAGGGCGACATAACCCTTGAGGTTGGCCGGTACTTTATTGGCATCTTTGCTGGTTAGTAGATAAATATCATTTAACTTGGCAGCGCCATCGTAGTCTAAGAAATTAATCATCAGTTTGGCGTATTCCAAGCGGGTGAGTTCTTGATCCAAATCTTTGGCTTCTTCCCTTTCAATTATGCCCATACGGATGGCGGCATCCACCACATTTTTTTGCATATCTTCAAGGGGTCTTTCCAACTGATAGCGGTCCCGGCTGGCCACCAGCCAAGTTAAGGCATCCATTTTGGTAATGTTTTTATCGGGATAAAACTTATTGTCACTACTTTTTAGAATTCCGGCGGCGGCCAGAGTGTTAATGGCATCTGCCGCTGGATGGCCAGCAATGTCGGTAAATTTAGTGGTTTGTTCAGCGGCCAGCGGTTTACCCTGCCAATCTAAGTATTGGCCGCTGATGGCATCAATGGTAAAGGAGGGGCGCTCCTTTAAATGATAGGCCAAATAGACCTTCGGGTTATTGGTACTGTGGTTTAGAGTGACATAGTCTAAAACTAGACCGTCATCGGCCATAAATGTGGCAGCGGCTCGGTCGGTGCCCAGGACATTGGTTGGTTTAGGGAAGTCGGCATCCCACCAATTCATGTTGTAATTAATTATTTCACCAGTATATAAGTTGACTTGCACGTCAAAGCCATTGCTGGGGAAGGGAATACCGTTAACCATGCGCACATAGCCAATCCGATGGCTGATTGGGTATGGCTTTTCATAAGGTATCACGCCGTAATTTACACTGTCATCCAGCTCGACGCTTTTAAAGCGCTGGGGTTGTTGTTGTTTAATAAAATCTGCAGCGATTTGTTGGGCTTGGGCTAGGGTATATTTAGGCTTTTCATTATTATCGATATTTTCTCTGTTCAGCCAGTTGTTAAAGGATGACAACTCACCGGTTGCCGCATCAATGGTGATATTCAGCGACCCATGATCGTTGTTCCAGTTAAAGTGCCACATTTTTTGGCCCGAAAGGTGGTTTTCCGTCAGACGGCTTTCCATTAGCTTAGCGTCACTGGGAATTTTGACAGATTTTTTTGCTATCTTCAGTGCACTTTCTTCGCTAATTAAATTATTCAGTTTTTCCACCTCGGCTTGTTCAGCGGGGGAAAGGCTTTGCTCTGCTTCTTTACTCATGGCCCCTAAACCACCTATAGCCCAGTCGTGGGTGTAATAACTGGGTTCGTTAATGACTTTACCGCTATGGGCATCTATAAATAGTCCAGCGCCCCTGGGCACCTGGTAAACAAGTTTTACTTGGTTATTCTCCTTTGAGTTTTGGGGTTGAAAATATGTCAACTTTACATTGTCCTTTAAAACAGCTGCCGCTTGGTTGGCGTTAATGATGTTGGTTGTACCGGGGAAGGTCTTGTTGTCTTCCCAATTGAAGTTATAGCCCACCAGTTGACCGGTGTCTGCATTAATGCGTACCGCAATACTGTTTTCTTTATAGGGTACACCGTTAACCACCCGGTGGAAATAATAACTGTACTCAATGGGCCCGCGATTAGTTAAATTGTGGTAGGGCAGCTGCTCATCCGGGGTTAATTTGGTGGCTGAGTAGTGGTTGGGGGCCAGTTTTAGCGCCCATTCAGCAGCCAATTTGCCAGCCTGCCCATAGTTATACTGGGGTAGTCCCGATAGGTTATTTGGTTGGTTTTGCCAATTATCCATGCTGGCAATTTCCCCGGTGACGGCATTAATGCGCACCACAATGGAGCCCTCCGGTTCAGCGCTGCGGTTCCAAGATAGCTCCCAATGCGTTTTGCCGTTATAGGTACTTAAATTGCTGTTAAACTTGTCATAATCTTCGCCAATATTGAAGGTTTGTTTGGCCTTTTCTATTGCTTTGTCCAACGGCATTTTTGCCTCGGCAACTTCCACTGGCGCCCTCTCTCCGATGGCGTTGGACAGGGGCAGTGACTCTGCAATTACCTTTGTTTCGGCTTCGGCCAGCGGATTAAACAACAGCAACCCCGCAGCTAAGCAACTGGCGGACAGACCGATAATCTTTTTTTTAGGCATACAACATCCTCCTGTAATCACAACATTTACCTATAAGACGTGAGGGTTTAACGAAAGGTTGCAATAAATTAAAAAGCATTTTGAACTTGCCCATTAGCATTCCTAAAGCTAACAATTCTATATATCCTTTGTTTATCCAGACATCTTTTTGGTGGGTAATAATTGTTTGGCCTTCAACCTTGGTAATATTAGAAGAATGATAGCATTTGCCAACTTACATTGCAATAATGTTAAATGTCGAAATCGATCTAAAAATAATGGGTTGTTGGTATGTTATACGTTGGTGCTTCTAAAGAAATGATGGCCACACAAATTAAACAACGATTATAAGTCAATTGATGAGTTAATTAAGCGCTCTCTCTATGATAAAGCTAAAAAGGATAAGGATATTGACATAGAAGAGGCGTGGGATAAATTTAATAATAAATATTATCCTAAGCATAAAAACCCCTACCGCAAGATAGCAGTTGTTGCTTGCTCCATTTTTATACTTTTGATTACGTCCATAACCTTTCTGCCCAATGAAGGTATCGCAATAAATAGCAAGATTTTCAATAACATAAAATTGCTGCTTACCGGAAAGGTTCAATCGCACGAAGTTTCCTTTACTGCGGAAGAAAAGGAAAGCACGCTCAACCAGTTAAAGCCGGAGGTTAAACGCGCTTTGATGGGGGCTGAATATGAAGTTTTATTGCCAGTTGGTTTGTTGGATAAGTATTCAATAGATGAGGTTACCGTTGAAAAGCATGGCAAATTGCAAGAAATTGAATTTCTACTTATCGCCGCAGATAACCGTACCACTAGGGTTAGGCAAGTTAACGTCATCGACGGTATCAAACAAGGTATCTCTTACGATACTGACGATGCCATTATGAAAGATGTTAACATCAGAGGCCAGCAGGCAACGCTGGTGGTGAATATAAAACATAACATGGCTATGTTATCGTGGGTTGATCGAGATATTTTTATTACTATTTCCGGTAAAATAACCGAAGACGAAATTATAGAGCTAGCCAGTTACACGACCAGAGTTAAAGTTAACTAACTTTGGGTAATAGATTTAACACCTCCTAAGTAGGGCGCAGTTGGTGCCACCACTTTAGGAGGTGTTTTAAACTTAGTCATATTATCACAATTATCAGGTGGCTTAATTAATGATCACTGGTTGTTAACCTGGCCACTACGCCCTCGTCCGGTGTAACAAATACTGTTTGTTGGTTTTCGTAAATCACCATGCCCGGTTTGGCTCCGTTGGGTTTGTGTACGTGCTTAACGTAGGTATAGTCCACCGGCACCTGTTTAGACTGCTTGGCTTTGCTGTGGAAGGCGGCTAAAATTGCTGCTTCTTCTAAGGTTTGGTTGGGCACTGGCTTGCCTTCGGTGCGAATGATTACATGGGAACCAGGAATATCTTTGGTGTGCAGCCACAGGTCATTCTCTTTGGCATAGCGCATGGTTAGATAATCGTTTTGCCGGTTATTTTTGCCCACCAGAATGGTAAAGCCGTCGCTGGACGTAAATGGCAGTGGTTGGGGTTTATCACGTTTTTTGTCCTTTTTGCCACCCTTTTTTTCCTCCAGTTTTAAGTAACCCTGGGCAGCCATTTCCAGCTTAATTTCTTCTAAATCTTCTAATGTTGTTGCTTGGCGAATGGTGGTATCAACACTTTCCAGGTAGTTGAGTTCCTCTTTGGCTTGTTGCAACTGCTCAGTTACCGCTTCCAAAGTGCTTTTGGCCTTGACATATTTTTTAAAATAAGCCTGGGCGTTTTGAGCTGGTGTTTTTTGTTTGTCTAAGGGAACGGTGATGCTTTTTTGCTCTGGGTCATAATAGTTCACCAGTTCTACTTGGGACAGGCCTTTGGTTAATTGATACATGTGGGCGGTAATTAAGTCACCATAAAGGCGGTAGTCTTCACCCCGGTCGGCTTCATTTAAACTTTTTTGATATTTGGGCAATTTATTTTTTAATCGACTGAGGTCGCGGTTAAGGATTGTTAACAGCGATTGTTTTTTAGCCTGCAGTTGCTGTTGGTAATCCCTATGGGTGTAAAAGGTATCCAGTAGCAAGTTCATGTCACCATGTACAATTTTTTCGTTTTTAAATTGAGTTAGTTCAAAGGCGGCAAAGTCCTTGGGGGTACCGTCCCGATTAAACACTAAACTGGGGGCGAATTCCTCTTTATCCAGCGCCCTGCCAATGGTGGAAAAATGTTGCCACAACAGCCGCAATTCATACTCTCCGCAGTGATTTAGCGTCAAATCTAAGGGTAAATCGCAACGATAAACCAGCTCCCGGCACATGCGGGGGGAGAAGCCATCAAAGGTGCTGAGCAAAATATCGGTCAACTTGGCGTCTAGTTCAGCTTGGGTAATCAAGGCAAAAAAACGTTCTTCTGTTAAGCCCAGCGGACTGTGCTTTTGCTGTTCCGGAGGGGCAACGTATTCTCTGCCGGGTAGCACCTCCCGGTGCCGGCTGATGGCATGGGAATAGCGCTTAATGCCATCTATTATGCAGTTGCTTTGATTATCAATTAAAATGATGTTGCTGTGTTTACCCATCACTTCCACCACCAGCGTTTTGGGGGCAGAACGTCCCAATTCGTCTCGGGTATCAATTGTTAAATGCAATACCCTTTCTAAGCCCGGTTGGGAAACAGCTAAAATTCGCCCCCCTTCCAGGTGTTTGCGCAAAACCATGCAGAAAAGCGGTGGCGTTGCGGGGTTGGGCTTGCTGCTGGCGGTGGTATGTATGCGGGCGTTGGTGGCGTTGGCTGAGATCAAAATTTTGTAACGTTCCTTAGGTTTGCTGACGGTGATGGCCAGTTCTTCCCTCAGTGGTTGATAAATCTTCTCTATTCTGGCACCAATTAATTTATCTTTTAATTCGCTGCCTACGGCAGCCATGACCAATCCATCGTAAGGCATTAGCACTAATCTCCTTTCCCGGACAATTATAACATATGGCTAGGCTTGTTCCCAGTTATTAAAAAGTTGTCCCATTTGATGGTTATATTTGCCTGTTCACCGAATATGTATAGGTTATAGCCAGGGTATTATTGGTAATTTTTATTATAAGGAAGTAAGAGGTGACTTTATATGGGTGGACGCTGGCATACCATGGGGCGTGAAGAAGTGGTTGACAAGTTTGATTCCAACCGGGACAAGGGGTTGGATGCCAAGGAAGCCAAAGAAAGATTAAAACATTTGGGGCTAAACCAGCTGGTTAGTGCCCCCAAAGATCCGCCGTGGGTAATGTTCCTTAATCAGTTTAAAGACTTTATGGTGTTGGTTTTAATTGCCGCCACCATTGTCAGTGGTTTTTTACACGAATGGGCCGATGCCATTACCATTATGATCATTGTAATTGTCAATGCCATTTTAGGCTTTATTCAAGAATTCCGGGCTGAAAAGTCCATGGAAGCCCTAAAGGAAATGACCGCGCCAGAGGCCAAGGTGATTAGAAACGGTGTAGAAAGCAAAATCCATGCCTCAGAACTGGTACCCGGAGATGTGGTACTGTTGGAATCTGGAGACAAAGTGCCAGCAGACCTGCGGTTGTTGCAAACGGTCAATTTAGAGGTGGAAGAATCGGCGCTGACCGGTGAATCGCTGCCGGTGAAAAAACAGGCAGAGAAGATGGTCGAGCAGGAAAACATTGGTTTAGGCGATACCTGCAATATGGCCTACATGGGTACCGTGGTGACCCGAGGGCGAGCCAAAGGGTTGGTGGTGGCCACCGGCATGGCAACGGAAATGGGTCACATTGCCGGCATGATGCAACAGGTTACCGAAGAAGTAACACCGCTGCAGCGGCGGTTGGCCCAACTGGGCAAATACCTGGTCAGTTTCTGTCTACTGGTTTGTGCTTTGGTGGTGGTGCTGGGGGTAATGCGGGGAGAACCGGCCTACAATATGTTTATGGCTGGGGTGAGCTTGGCGGTGGCGGCTATTCCCGAGGGATTACCAGCCATTGTGACCATCGCACTGGCCATTGGCGTGCAGCGGATGGTAAAACGAAAGGCCATTATTAGAAAGCTACCAGCGGTGGAAACGTTGGGTTGTGCCACGGTAATTTGTTCCGACAAAACCGGTACTTTAACCCAAAACAAAATGACAGTGCGCCGATTGGTGATGGCCGAGGCGGAAGTGGAGGTAACCGGCGAAGGTTACAATCCCCGGGGAGATTTTAATTTTGTCAAAGGTAAAGATGAAAAGGAATTTGATTTGCTGCTGAAGGCAGCGGCCCTGTGTAACAACGCTACGCTGGTAAAGGGCAATATCAGCATTGGTGGGCTGTTGCGCAAGTTATCTAGCCAACCTAAGGAATGGCAGATAAACGGTGACCCCACCGAGGGGGCGCTTATGGTGGCGGCAGCCAAAAGGGGGGTTTGGCGGTCCCATTTGGAAAAGGATGAAGCTAGGCTGGTGGAATTGCCCTTTGATTCTGACCGCAAGCGGATGACTGTAATTTATCAGAATAAAAAGTGGGAGAAAACCGCTTACGTCAAAGGGGCACCGGACGTGGTGTTGGATCTGTGTACTCACTTTTATCAAAATGGCCAAATTAGACCATTGACCAGTAGCGTGAAACAAAGTATGCTTTGGCACAATGCCAAAATGGCCGATGATGCCCTGCGGGTGCTGGCGGTGGCGGTGCGGGAACTGCCGGTCAACATGGATGATTTTAGCGAAACCAATGTCGAACGGGATTTGGTGTTTGTGGGCTTGGCGGGGATGATCGATCCGCCCCGGCCGGAAGCCCTGCAAGCGGTGCTGACCTGTAAGCGGGCCGGCATTAAAACGGTGATGATTACTGGTGACCATCAGTTAACCGCCCGGGCCATCGGCGCCGAACTGGGGCTGTTGGGCCGAAACGGTACCGTGATGACCGGAGTGGAACTGGATGCAATAGATGATGATGAACTGCAGCGGCAGGCGGAACAGGTGGCGGTGTATGCCCGGGTGTCACCGAAACACAAATTGCGCATTGTGCGGGCTTTAAAGAGTAATGGTCATGTGGTGGCCATGACCGGTGACGGGGTCAATGATGCTCCGGCGGTGAAAGAGGCCGACATCGGGGTGGCCATGGGTAAAACCGGCACCGATGTGACCAAGGAAGCCTCGGCCATGGTGTTGGCAGATGATAACTTTAAAACCATAGTGGACGCGGTAGAAGAGGGGCGCGGCATTTACGACAACATCAGAAAATTTATCCGCTACCTGTTGTCCTGTAACGTCGGTGAGGTGCTGGTGATGTTTCTGGCGGTGTTGGCGGGGTTGCCGTTACCACTGGTGCCCATTCAAATCTTGTGGATGAACCTGGTTACCGATGGCCTGCCGGCCATGGCGTTGGGAGTAGACCCGGCAGATCGGGACGTAATGAATCGCCCGCCCCGGCATCCCCAGGAAAGCGTATTTTCCCATGGTTTGGCTTGGCGGATATTGGGCAGTGGCACAGTGATTGCCATCGGCACACTGATGGCCTTTTGCATCGGATTATTCTGGGGTGACGAGGCATTAGCTCGGACAATGGCCTTTAATACACTGGTGTTTTTCCAATTGTTCTATGTGTTTATCTGCCGGTCGGAGCATCACTCATTGTTAGAAATTGGTCTCTTTAGTAATCCGTTTTTGTTAGCAGCGGTGGCAATTTCCACAACACTGCAGTTAATGGTGGTATATTTGCCCTTCCTGCAGCCAGTATTTAAAACGGTACCTTTGGAACCAATGCACTGGCTGGTGGTGCTGGCCATTAGCTTTACGCCACCATTTTTAAGCACGGTTACAATGCACGCTAAAAGACGGCTTAGACGGCATGTTACTTATTTGAAAGCCTAATAAATTTTTGCTAAAGGGGAAGTGCCAGTGCAATTGTCAGTGGCAACTTCCCCTTGACAGTTTAATTACAGTACGGTCCCCTCCGCATTAGTAGATTAATATTGATCAAGTTGCTTGGAGTAGTATAAACTAAAACTGACGAACGATGTTTTATTAGTAAAAGGAGGTTTAAACAATAGATACAGTAACAATTTTTCAGCTTTTGTTGTTTGCCTTAGGTGTAATTCTGCTTTTGCAATTTACTCCGGTTAGAGGACTAAGAACCTTAACTGGTCAGCTATTTAAACAAGAATTAAAGCAGAATGAAAATAATATCCTGATTGATGTTCGGGAACCTGCTGAATATCAAGAAGGATATATCAGCGGAGCAATCAATATTCCTTTGTCTCAATTTAAAGCTAGAATAAATGAGATTTCTCCGGACAAGCCTATCTTTCTTTACTGTCGCAGTGGACATAGAAGTAAAAGAGCAGCCCGTATTATGAGCAAAAATGGCTTTGAGAATATAGTTCACCTGCAAGGTGGCATTAGATCTTGGGATGGAAACATTAAAAAAGGTAAGCGCCCCAAACATTAGTTGGGGCGTTTTATGATTTATTCCATTGCCTCTTTATATAACCAGTACGATAAATTCTTTCCTTATATATAGACACATCACAGAGGGACGGTTTCTTTGTGTTGTAAATGAGCTGTTCTTTATCTCTGAATTTAATTG
Source organism: Peptococcaceae bacterium 1198_IL3148 (assembly GCA_036763105.1). Lineage (NCBI taxonomy): Bacteria > Bacillati > Bacillota > Clostridia > Eubacteriales > Peptococcaceae > Peptococcaceae bacterium 1198_IL3148. The sequence continues at coordinate 20,551 of JBAIYS010000002.1, forward strand.
ATGATTGTGTATTTAAAAGAGTGTTGTTATTGAGTTGATGTGTTAAAATGACTAACAAATAAATAATATCTATCGGTGATTGGAGTAGTTAACATGGACAATAACCAAGAAATAAAATTAACCAACAGGCTTAGCTTAATAGAATCTGATATAACAACACTAAAGGTGGACGCTATAGTTAATGCTGCCAATGAATCTTTGCTTGGTGGTGGAGGTGTGGATGGACAAATACACCGGGCAGCAGGACCCGGACTATTGGCAGAGTGCCGCAAACTAAATGGTTGCCCTACTGGTGAAGCTAAAATCACCGGTGGTTATAACTTACCTGCTAAATGGGTCATTCACACTCCTGGTCCAATTTGGCGGGGTGGAGAATTTCAAGAGGAAAGATTATTGGCTAATTGTTATAGGAATTCACTACACCTGGCAGTGGAGCATGGCGTAAAAACAATTGCTTTTCCGATGATTAGCGCAGGGGTATACAGATTCCCCATGGAAAAGGCCATTAACATAGCGATAACGGAAATAAAAAAGTTTTTGCAAATAGATAAATCTCTTGATAAGGTTTATATGGTTTTATACCGAAGATCTCCCGAAGAGATGATGAAGTTAATCAAATAGAGTGAGTTTGAAACCTATACAGGGAGCAAAAAAGGTGATTGGAGCGGCCATTGAAAGCACCGACATTGATGAAGTGAAGGGACTAGGCTTTTGTGTGTCTGTAGCCCACGCTGAATTGATGGCTAAAAATTACGACAACATGGGCAGAAAAATAGATTTTGCTGTAAAAAATCTTGGTTTAAAGCAGGGAAATGCAGAAATCAGGTTGAATGAAAAAAATAATTAGCAAATATGGAAAGAAGGTATAAGATAATTTATGGAAGAAGAAAATACTACATATAACGAACTGATTAATGCATTTCTTAAGAGTAGAAATCCCGACCAAGCAATTCAAATGGCTGCTTACATGAAAAACAACTTTCCCTTTTTGGGTATTAAAAAGCCCCAGCGGGCAGCACTGGGTAAAGATTTTATTAAGAACGCAAAAAAACAGAAAATAATTAACTGGGATTTTATTGACAGACTATGGGTTATGCCGGAGCGTGAGTTTCAGTATTTGGCCATCGATTATTTGCTGGCTTTGAAAGATTATTTGCAGAAGGATGATATTGATAATATTAAATTTTTGGTAGAAACAAAACCCTGGTGGGACACCGTTGACACTTTGGCCAGTAACATCACTGGGGTGCTATGTCTTAAATACCCAGAACTAATCAACAGCCATATTTTAAAGTGGGCAGAAAGCAACAATATTTGGCTTGTTAGGGTTGCCATTCTGTTTCAGTTAAAATATAAAGAGAAAACCGATCAGGAATTGCTTAGTTTAATAATTAAACAAAACAGCAATACCACAGAGTTTTTTATTAACAAGGCTATTGGCTGGGTATTAAGGGAGTATTCTAAAACCAATAAAGAATGGGTTAAGGAATTTATCGCCAGCAACCCGCTGCACCCGCTGAGTGTAAAAGAAGGCAGCAAATATTTAGATTAGCCTTGCCATATGGCAGGGTGTTTTATTTAGGGCTGGCTCCCTTGATTATAAAAAGTGGTTGGAGCTTATGGATACGCAACAAACTGAACTGATTAATCAGTTCCTGTGGAAAAAATATCGCCATATCTGATGGTGCTATATGGGTCGGCAGAAAACATTAACTAAAATGTTGTTTATATTATAGAAGAATTTTTAGTAATATAGTAGTAATATGCAAGAAAACAGATAATTAAAGTAATATGCTTCTGTTTCGGAGTGCCAAAATGGGTTTGTAGCTTACCTGTAAGGAATTGAAACTCTGCGGTTACAAAAATTGACGATATGTGTAGAAATTTTCTTAAAGGAATTACTTGATTTTACTAGAAGTACCAGTCAATAAACACTTAAATGACAATTTTCTTAGTACGGGGGGAGTGAAATTGCGTTTATGTCTTACTCTTACCAGCCAAGAACCGCAAATATTATTACCAATACACTATAATCATTATATTCAAGCGGCAATCTATAACAACATATCTTCAGAATTAGCAAGGTTCTTACACGAACGAGGGTACATATATAAAAACAGAAGTTTTAAATTTTTTACTTTTTCTCGATTGCTGGGTAAATACAAAATCAATAATTTAGACAAAACCATTACTTTTTATCCCCCACTAAAGCTGTATATTGCATCCCCGATTCCAGAATTTTGTACATCTATCATGAACTGTATACTCGGTGAAGGAAAAATTCGTATATATGATGTTTGGGTTGAAGTTAACAACATTAGCGTTGATAAGCCAACCATAGAAAGTGATAGCGCTATACTAAACATCATTTCGCCAGTTGTTACTTACAGTACCTTTAATAAACCTTCCGGTGGGAAATATACATGTTACTATCAGCCTGGGGAAAAGCAATTTGCATCTCAAATTGAAGAAAACCTGCGCAAAAAATATATTGCTTATTACAACCGACCTGCCCCAACAGAAAAAATAAACATAGAACTGCTGAACAAACCGCACATGAATATAACGACCTATAAAAACACAGTCATTAAAGGGTATAGCTGCAAAATAAAACTTTATGGCCCACGAGAACTACTGCAAGTGGCAGTTGATGCTGGTTTAGGGGCTAAAAACTCCCAGGGATTTGGTTGTGTTGAATTAGAAGGGAGGGATTGAACTGATCATTGAAAGTCTAATTCGGCTTGGTCGACCATTAGTGGAAGGTGGCATATCTCCCCAGGCTATATTAAGCCAAATATCTGACGTGGCAGCGGTAACAGCTAAAGGGTTTTTATCCCGAGTATTTGTGATTGAGGTTGACAAAAGGGCCCTAAAAACCAAAATTGCTGCTTTACCACTACAGTGCTGGGGGGATTATGAAGTACAATCCCCCAAAAGTAAAAAACAGGTATTCGTGCAAGATGTAGACCGGGCAGTGGGTGCTCCCTTTGTTATTCCTGCGGGAGGTAATCCTACCAAGCCACAAGGGCGTTATAGCGTTCCGTCCTATTTAACTTACGAAAAACAAGTGCAAGAGTTTATTAGTAGTGCCAGTAGTATAGAAAAATTTCTAGCCGGTAGGGTACCAAGAACTGTGGGAGTTAGCTTGACGGACAAAGAAATAACAGAAATAGCAAATCAGTTACATAAAGTGGCCCAAGGGGTTTCTACAGATACAAAGGACAAGCTTTTAGCATTAGTGGTTTTAGCAGTAGTGGCGGAAGATAGTCCTTATCAATTAAGTGACCAAATCCCCCGGGGTAATAGCACGCTTGCCTACATTGGCCCTAGCGTGATAGAAGAAGGCAAGTACTTGGTGGCTGACCTAAATCTAATTAAAGATAGATTCTGGGAAGCAAAATTAGCCGAAGGGGCAGAAAAGGGTGAACGACAGGATAATGATGCTATATGTTACTTTTGTGGTGCCGCTGGCAGAGTAGTTTCCACTTATTGCAAGGCGTGGCCTTGGTTTACCACCACCTGGAGTTGCCCATTACCTGCGGGTTTAAAGGATAATAAGTTGGTAGAAACCATTGCTGTTTGTCCCCAGTGTTATAATGCTTTAACTTACGGTGCCAACTTATTTAACAAATTAACAAAACCCCTAGATAACTGGCTTACTAAAGAATTGTTTGCACCATCTGCCACTGCCGAGGGTAAGCGTATTTCTAAAATAGGTACACCCGAAAGAATATATGGCTGTGGTTATGTACTACCTGTTTTGGATGACTTTTTAGAAGATGAAGACGATCGATTGGACTTTGTTGAAGGAATGCTATCAATGCTAACTGGCAATGAAACTAAAGACGACAAAGTAAATGTTCACCTGCAAGAAATAACTGGATTTGAACTACAACTTCCCCAAGAGATATCAGCAGATAACTATCGGCTGACCATTATTTACTACTCCGGAGATACAAGCCGGGGGGACATCCACTTAAGGGCCACCATTGAAGAGGTTATCCCATCGGTAGCTAAAAATTTAAAGCGTATCACAAAAGATGTTGCTGATTATGCACTCGACATTGCTAACCAATTACAAAATGTTTCAGTAGAGTATGCCTACATTATTAAGAAAAACTATTCTTCGTTGCCATACTTATTGACTAATGCTTACGGGGCTCCATATATCTGGCAAACATTGAGCAATGTGTTGCACCGGGGTAAAATATCACGCCAACGTTTTTTATTAAATATAGCCCAAAGAATGAATGAACTGGCACGTAAATTACCAGATTCCAATGTTATTTATGATTTAAATAAAGAAGTTATTTTCTACTTAGCGTTTACAGAATTTTTAATTAAGTATCAAAAACTTGTTGCAGTTGAAACCGGAAACGGAGGTTCACAAATGAGAGATTGGAGAGAGCTAAAAACAATAATAGCAGCGGCAGACATTAATGACATAAAATTTATCGATGCAGAAGAATTGGGCTTTGCCTGCGGTTACTTAATGCGCGTTTTTTCCAAACATTATTGGCATAAAAGTAATGGCAAAGATTTTTTAAAACACCGAGTAATGACCTTTGGCAGCAGTTTAACTCCAGAAAGTATTTGGAAACGCGGATTGTCAAAGGTTGATGAGTATGCCAGAAAATTAGATATGCATATTACAGATGATTTGCGAAAGCGCTTTGCATTGGCCTTGATGGAATATAGCCGTATGAAAGAACAGGTTAATAAAGATAAAGATGCTTTTATGGCAGCCTTTTGGGCAGGCTATGCCCTGGCCACAGATAAAAAGAATCCTAGATAAGGAGGAATAACCTTGAGCGTAAACAGTGGTGAAATCTTGTTTATTAAAAGTGTAAAGGACGGCATACCTAACCGCGATCCACTTAACGAAAGTGATGCCAGAAGATTGTTTGGCGAAGAAGATGGGCGTATTTCTCTTTCAGATGTCAGTATAAAACGGGACGTGAGAGATTATGTGTTGGCCAAATACCCAGCTGGTGGTGAACAAAAGCGTTATTACATTTTCTGCCGTCAGGAGCGTACTGAGGATGGTAAGTTATTAGGACGACAAAAACTTGCCGAATCTATTTTAAATGAGGTTAATAAGTCTAAATCTAAATCTAAACGTACGGACTTGTTAGCGGCTAGTTTTGATATGCGTATCTTTGGTGCGGTTTACAGTGTGGATAAAGAAAGTTTTAACCAAACAGGACCGGTACAATTTGGTTGGGCTCACTCACTGCATCCGGTGGAGACTAAGTATGTGCAAGGTACAGTGGTTATGCCCAGTAGAGATATAAAAGAGAACGATAAAGGTGAACAGGAGGGCAACCAACAAGGTACAATTTGGACTACCTATACACTTCCATTTGCAATATTTGCCATGCCAGCTGTAATTAATGCTCATATTGCAAAGGATACTGGCATGGATGACAAAGATGTAGAGGTGCTGTTGGAAGCTTTGTGGAAAGGTACCCAGCATCGTCAGGCTAGGGGGCGGGGAATTCAGCAACCACTGTTGTTGTTACATGTCGAATACAAAGACCCCTTTACCCGCATAGGCTATTTAGAAGATTATGTAACTATTAAACCAGAGCGGGATGTATGGTTGGGGGTAAATCCGCCAACATCATTGTCGGAAGTAAAACTGGATGTAACCAAACTGGAACAAATTTTATTAACTAATAAGAAGAAAATTGCAAACATTCGTTACTGGTTACATCCTGGCTTAAAATTAATTGGTAACTTGTCCGGAGAAGCATGTGATTTTGATTAATAGCGACAATTAATCTCCGGGAGGTGAGGTAACTGAAACTGTTAGTGTTTGATATTAAAGGCAACATAGCGCATTTTCGCCGCCCGGATACCACCGGGACTCATGCCACTTACCCTTTTATTACTAGAACCAGTTTGCATGGATTAATAGCTTCCGTCTTAGGGTTAGAGCAATTAACAGGCACAAACATGATAGGTATACAACTGCTAGCACCCATTTGTACCCGCGTCCAAGAAATGTCTATGTTAGGTAAGGGATGGTTGGGTGAATCTAAAAGCACCTTTAATCGACCTACATCAATAGAATTGGTGATAAATCCAAATTATAGAATCTATTATACAGGTGATCACTTAGAAAAACTTAGTGACATGTTGCAACATGGGCGAAGCCATTATCATACTTATTTGGGTAGCGCTTATTGCTTAACATTTCCTCGCTATGTAGAGTGTGTTGAAGTAGAAACAATAGTGCCTCAGCAAGATTGCGCATTAACCTGTAGTACAGTGGTGCCAAGCCACGTCATTAGTTCATTGATGCCTGCTGCAGGGTGTCAGTACGGGCGGGTAGGGGGTATGCATTATCAATATCTGGGCGAAAGGCGTTTTAAAGGCACAATTAATTTAATTTACGAAACGGCTGGTAAAACAATTGTAATAAAACCGAAAGTATCCAGCACTGAAAGGCCAGTAACATTTTGCATGTTGCCTGGAAAAGAGGTGGTATGTATTTGGTAATTGCACTAGAGCAATGCATTGCCAGACCTGCCGATGTTAGTGGAAAACATCCCTTGATTGAACATTTAGAAGCAGTAGCTTTTGGCTGGGGTGATAAAAACGGAAACAATAAGGATATGCTTAGATTTTTAGCAGGCTTAATGCATGATGCTGGTAAAGCCCATGCAGAATGGCAGCAATATATTAATACTCCGGCAGTCAGGCGCCGCAAAGGGCCACCCCATTCTCCGGCGGGAGCAGCTATTTTCTGCTACTGTGCCATCCACTTATTAAGTAATATGCAGCTAGATAGGGGAGAATTGAAGGAAACACAATTTTACATCATGCGTTTAGCCAGGGATATTTATGATCATCATGGGCAATTGCAGGATATAACTGAGGAAGTTCCTTGGGGCAACAGCTTAACGCTAGGATTTTTTGATCAGCTAGACTTAGATGGATTGATTGATCTAGTAGAAAAACATCTAAAAATTGCGCATCTGTCTAAAGAGCAATTTACCTGTTGGCTTGAAGAATTTCCTGAAACATGGGAGCGCTGGTATTATCGATTACCTGGTTATATTAGGCGACGAGTGGAGAGCGAAGGAAACAAGTACAGCAATGCCGCCAAAGAAGCATTGCGTTCGGTAACCGCAAACTTAATTGCTAGTGACCGTTACCATGCTGCAGGGCTATATCCATCTTCATTATGTTCGGCGGAAGCACGAAGAGCACTTAAGTTGCTTAATGGGTTGTGTGTTAAAAAGGGACAACAGGTTTTACAAAATGGTAGCGCTTCCAAAGAACTAGTGAATTTGCGCCAGTGGTTGCAGCAAACGGTTTTTGAAAACTATCAGCATAATAACCCTAATAGGTTCTTTAGCCTGACTTTACCTACAGGGATGGGTAAAACATTAACATCAATACGGCTGGCTTTAACCGCCTGTGCATCGGGACACTGTGAAAAAATCATTTATGTGGCTCCCTACCTATCTATCTTATCACAAGCCACTGCAGAAATTAGGAAATATACTGGCTTAGATGTTGTACAACATCATCATTTATCTGTGCTGGATGTCGAGGCGGGAGAAGGTAATAACGAAGAAACCTTTTATTTAGCATTGGAGGCCTGGCAAGCAGCGCCAATTATAACCACAACATTTAATCAGCTGTTTAGGGCATTGTTTCCCAACCGAGCTCAGCAATCTATGCGTTTAAAAGGATTACAAAAATCATTTTTAATTATAGATGAGCCACAAATTATAGATGGTGCGGCGTGGAACCTATTTTTACAATTATTGGCGGCAGCGGCAGAAGAATATGATATGCAAGTGTTGCTTACCACCGCCACTCTGCCGCCAGCGGAATTGGGGTTACCCAAACAATTGGTGCCTTTAGCACCAGTCTTTCAAATACCAAATCGCTATACAATAAGGTGCCGCCAGGAACCGCTAGATCAACATGAGATTTCTGAAATAGTTATGGGCAAAATAGAAAAGTGCAAGTCTATTGGCATTGTGATGAATACAATCCAAGATGCGGCTATAGTTTATGAAGAAATTTTATTTTCAATTCCTGATGGGGTAAATTGTTTTAATCTTTCTAGCCGCATGACACCATTACATAAAGCGCAAAAAATTTTAGAGATATCAGAAAAACTGAAATCTGGTCAGCCCACAATAGTAGTTTGTACTCAGGTATTAGAAGCGGGGGTGGATTTGAGTTTCCGCTTATTATTGCGGGCATTGCCGATTATTCCCTCTATAGCTCAGGCAGCGGGGCGAGCCAATAGACATGGTGAGGGAGAAGTAGCTTTGGTTGAAGTGTTCCAGTTTTTGAGAGATGGCAAAAAAAATACTAGAAAATATGTATATAGAAGTAACATTGCACGGGAGGAAACAGATAGTATTGTTGATCAATATGGGCAATGGTCTGAACCAAAAACAACAGAGATTGTGAGTAAATATTATCGAAACTGCTTTGCAAGAAATACACAAACTACTTCGCTAGAAGGTTTAATTGATGCAGTTTGTGGCAACTGGTCCGCCATTTCTGGCGTTAATCCCTTTGGTTTTGATTTACCTAATATTAGTTTATTTGTGCCATGGGGTGAAGAATATCTAGATAGAAACATGGCCCAATTATTGCATCAATATGCTCCGTTAGGCGTTGAGCAGCTTTATGAAAGGTTTGTTGATAAAGATTACTTAAGGCTAAATTTTATAGATAAAAAGCGATTTATGGCTCTGTTACAGAATTTTACTGTGCCAGTAACCGATAAAATAGCTTTAAAACTAGCGGCATCTTTAACAGATGTATCAATTCCGCGATTAGCCAACCCAAACATATATTCATCAGATACTGGTCTTGCTCATATAGTGGCCGATGGTGTGGAGGATTTTTCAAACTGTTGCTTCTAGTATAATATTTTTCCGTCGACCTGCGGTAGTGTAAAAATAGCTGGGGGTCGACGGAAAAATTTAGCTGAAATGCAGGTAAAATGCCTGTGATGCGGTAGTTTTATGTTGAAATTAATGTGGTTTGTATTGATTTTTAAGGAAAAAGGTGCAATTTTAAGCACCAAAATGGGTTTGTAGCCTACCTATAAGGAATTGAAACACTATACAGTGTAAAGAAAAGTCAGGAGTGTTAATTAGTTTGTAGCCTACCTATAAGGAATTGAAACACTCTACCTCTGATTTCCTTGCATTAATACATGGCATAGTTTGTAGCCTACCTATAAGGAATTGAAACTGGGACAAAGGCGCGCCACTATGGTTTATATCACAAAAGTTTGTAGCCTACCTATAAGGAATTGAAACTTGTAGTCGCCTACGCCCAACAAAAAAGCAGGTACTCGTTTGTAGCCTACCTATAAGGAATTGAAACTTGTCGCAGTATATAATTTTCAAAACCTAGTCCTCCGTTTGTAGCCTACCTATAAGGAATTGAAACGTCCTTCCATCGGATTGGCAGCCAGATCACAAACTTGTTTGTAGCCTACCTATAAGGAATTGAAACTATACCCCACATTGTCAAATGTCTGTACGATGTTTGTGTTTGTAGCCTACCTATAAGGAATTGAAACTTAATCCTATTGCCGAGCGTATTGTTTCGATTCTATGTTTGTAGCCTACCTATAAGGAATTGAAACTTCAGTAAGTAAATTGCATCGCAAGTGTCTATCATTGGTTTGTAGCCTACCTATAAGGAATTGAAACCCTTAGAGAAGTGCGAAATGGTTATAAGCCAGACGGGGTTTGTAGCCTACCTATAAGGAATTGAAACTACACACGCATGAAAATGGCGATTGAGAGTTGGGAAGTTTGTAGCCTACCTATAAGGAATTGAAACCTATGCAAGACGTATTGTAAACGGTTTGAGAAGGGGTTTGTAGCCTACCTATAAGGAATTGAAACAAAAGCAACCTGCCGATTTTTCGGCATTCATAACAGTTTGTAGCCTACCTATAAGGAATTGAAACTTTCCGATCTAGCACTTCAGGCTAGTAATGGCATTAAGTTTGTAGCCTACCTATAAGGAATTGAAACCTCTATACCCCCTTTGCCTTGTATTGCATTAATACAGTTTGTAGCCTACCTATAAGGAATTGAAACGCATACTTTTCTAGTTTTTTGGTGTAAGGTTTGGTAAAGTTTGTAGCCTACCTATAAGGAATTGAAACCTAGGGGGGTGGAGTGCATTGCTTGGAGTGTTGCTTGTTTGTAGCCTACCTATAAGGAATTGAAACAAAATGGCAGGTGTTATAAATGTTTAGTTTCCCAAAGTTTGTAGCCTACCTATAAGGAATTGAAACCTTCTTCTGCCGTTATTAGTGCCTGCTGTTCTCTCCGTTTGTAGCCTACCTATAAGGAATTGAAACATCAAATTGGATGGAGATTGACAGGAAGAGAAGGGGAGTTTGTAGCCTACCTATAAGGAATTGAAACACTTGCTGATAACTAATACTAACATATCTGATTTAGTTTGTAGCCTACCTATAAGGAATTGAAACGTGGTTTATTGTAGGTAATTATCAACAAAGTTATACACGTTTGTAGCCTACCTATAAGGAATTGAAACCATAAGTTTTGATGATAACGGCGACCGAATTAAAACCGTTTGTAGCCTACCTATAAGGAATTGAAACTTGCCACGCCATCATAAAATAGTTTTCTGGTTCTGGTGTTTGTAGCCTACCTATAAGGAATTGAAACTCAGATTACGATGTTTGGATTAGTCAAATATCAGATACGTTTGTAGCCTACCTATAAGGAATTGAAACATTGTTACCGCTACAGGGCTACTGGTAACATCGTTTGGTTTGTAGCCTACCTATAAGGAATTGAAACTGGTCACGCTATGGGTGCCATCACTTAATGAGCTTGGTTTGTAGCCTACCTATAAGGAATTGAAACCCAAAAATTTAAACGCGCTTAAAACGCCATTTAAAGTTTGTAGCCTACCTATAAGGAATTGAAACTAGGTACAAACCCCTTGCTCACCACAATTACTCTGCGTTTGTAGCCTACCTATAAGGAATTGAAACGAGTTAGAATTTAGCTATCCTGACCCAAATTTGCCACCAGTTTGTAGCCTACCTATAAGGAATTGAAACTCGTATATACCACTATACGGCACATGAAAAGCATGGATGTTTGTAGCCTACCTATAAGGAATTGAAACTCCAAAATGGACAACAGACATATATCGCTTATATCGTTTGTAGCCTACCTATGAGGAATAATGTCTGGGGTAGTCGTACCTTTGTATTGGCCCTGGTGGCGGAAAATTTAATAGGGGGTTAGCGCCAATGTATAGGGATGAGGTTAAAGTTGGTGGTACACTCATATGGTACTATTATGTTTGCAAACGAGAAGTGTGGTTGATGGCTCATCAAATAACGCCAGATCAAGATGATACCAATGTTGTTTTAGGTCGCTTTTTTGCTGAACAGTCTTACAATCGTAATAAGAAAGAAGTAGCCTTTGGACATATGAAATTTGATATTGTAAAGAAAGGTAAAGACGGTTTGGTGGTAGGCGAAGTTAAGAAAAGTAGCAAATTTAGAGAAAGCGCTAGAATGCAGTTGGCCTATTATTTACTAGAACTACATATCAACGGGATTAAAGCCAAGGGAGAACTGCTTTTTCCTCGCGAGAAAAGAAAGGAAATTATTGAGTTAAATGAGGACTTAATAATTAAATTAAAAAATGCTGAAAAAGAGATTTTGCAAATCATCCATTCTCCAGTGCCTCCCGATGCAAAGAAAATAAATTTCTGTAACAAATGTGCCTATGCAGAATTATGTTGGGCGTAAGGAACAAAAAAATGAAGAAAACTATTTATATATTTAATGATGGCCAGCTGAAGCGAAAAGGAAACACATTGTACTTTGAGACAGAAGAAAATTCTAAATACTTGCCGGTTGAAGATATAGGGGAAATATTGGTCTTTGGTGAAGTTACACTTAACAAAAAATTTCTAGAATTTGTTTCTCAAAAAGAAATAATAATCCACTATTTTAGCCATTATGGGTACTACATGGGTTCATTCTATCCTCGGGAACATTTGAATTCTGGGTTCATTATACTTAAACAGGCAGAAAATTATTTGAATGCTGAAAAACGAATATTTTTAGCTAGGCAGTTTGTTAGAGGGGCAGCCAGAAACATCAGACAAGTACTTAAGTACTATAATAATCGAATTGGTGGTCTAACTGAGACCATAGAAAATGTCAGTGAGCTAACTGGTATGTTGGCTGACTGTGATGATGTTAGTAAATTGATGGCTCTAGAAGGAAATATCCGCGATTATTATTATAAGCAATTTGATAAGATAACCAACAACCCTGACTTTAAATTTGAGGAACGCACCCGGCGCCCACCTAAAAACCATATAAACACATTAATAAGTTTTGGCAATAGTATTATGTATACAATTGTTCTTAGTGAAATTTACAAAACACACTTGGACCCACGCATAGGTTATTTACATACAACTAATTTTAGAAAGTTCTCACTAAATTTAGACATTGCAGAAATATTCAAACCTATTTTGATAGATCGAGTAATATTTAGTTTGTTAGCCAAAAAAATGATTACAGTTGCAGACTTTGAAGAATTTGCCAATGGAATCATGATGAAAGAAAGGGCTAAAAAGATTTTCCTACAAGAATTGGATACTAAACTAAAAACAACTATAAAGCATAAGTCCATAGGTCGCCAAGTTTCTTATAGGAGGATAATTCGCCTAGAGTTATATAAGCTAGAAAAACACTTAATGGGTGAAGTTGAGTATGAACCGTTTGTGGCACAATGGTAATTTTTTGGTGGTGAAATAATGTTTGTAATCCTAGTTTATGATATTAATGTTAAAAGAGTAGCTAAGGTATTAAAGACTGTACGTAAGTACCTCCATTGGGTGCAGAACTCTGTATTTGAGGGTGAGATTTCTAAAGCCAATTATCAAAAATTAAAAACAGAAATTCGAAACATCATTAATAATGAAGAAGATTCTGTTATCATTTATGTTTTTCGCACACTTCAATATTCAAGCCGAGAAATTATGGGAATAGAAAAGGGCGGTGAAGATATTTTTCTTTAAAGCATGTAACAGAAAGCAAAGTACACTACATGGTTGTATATAAATAAACGACCACATGACTGAGGCTAGGGGGGTTAGACTAACGTAACTGCAAGTTACAAATATTGTAATTCTTGTTACCGCCAATCAGTAGTTGTATAAAATAAAAATTTCCAAACTTGCGCAGTTAAATCACAAATACTGAAACTGGACAATACCAGTATAAAAGTATAAAATATATACATTAATAAGCTCCCAATGGAGGGCTTATTGTTGTCTATTCAAAGCCAAAAGTTATCTAAGGGGTAGATACAATGATAAAAATTGATGCTGAAAAATGTATCGGTTGTGGACTATGCGTTAAAGACTGTTTTCCCCAAGACATAGCAATAGTTGACGGAAAGGCCCAGGTTAAAAATGTAACCTGCCTTAAGTGTGGTCACTGCATTGCTGTATGCCCCCAAAGGGCTGTATCTATTGAAGAGTATAATATGGAAGAAGTAAAGGATTATAATAAAGAAGCCTTTACAGTGGATGCCGATCAGTTATTAAACTTTATTAAATTCAGAAGAACGGTTAGACAATTTAAGAAACAAGAGGTAGAAACCGAAAAAATCTTAAAAATTATCGAGGCCGGCAGGTTTACCCAAACCGGTAGTAATATGCAAGATGTATCCTATATCGTTGTCAGAGAGGGATTGCAGCAGTTAAAGGCTTTAGCCTATCAAAGCTTAAAGAATAAGGCAGAAGCCATGCTGGCCAATTTAACCCCAGAGACCATGCAGTTTAAGAGATATGCTGAGATGTGGGTGCAAATGTATCAAGGCTATCAACAAAATCCTGATGAAAATGACAAACTATTTTTTAATGCTCCGGCAATAATTGTTGTAACTGCCCATTCCCAAGTCAATGGTGCCTTGGCTTCTTCCAATATGGAACTGATGACCAATGCTTTAGGGCTGGGAACTTTCTTTAGTGGTTTCTTTGTAATTGCCTCCCAAGACAATAAACAGATTATGGATTTTCTCGGCATAGATGGGGGCAAGCAAATTGTAACCTGTATGGTAATCGGTTATCCTAATGTGAAATATTTAAGAACAGTACCCAGAAAAGAGGCCGATATCCGCTGGAAATAAAACGCCGGAAAATTCCGGTGTTTTTAATTTTGGTGAAGGGAGGAAGGCGGCATAACCAATTGGAATCCCTGGCATGGATGTACCAAAATCAGCCCGGGCTGTCTTAACTGTTATGTATATCGACGGGATGCTGAATTTGACCGGGATGCTTCAATGGTGCATAAAACTTTATCCTTTAATTTGCCTATAAAGAAAAATCGCAAAGGTGAATATAAATTGCAACCCGATGGCGATTTTGTTTATACTTGTTTTACCTCTGACTTCTTTCACCCAGATGCCGATCAGTGGCGGATAGATGCTTGGCGGTTTATGAAAGAACGTTCAGATTTGCAGTTTTTCTTTGTGACCAAGCGCCCCGACCGTTTTTATGTCAATTTACCGGCAGACTGGGGTGAGGGTTATGACAACGTGCATATCTGCTGTACCTGCGAAAATCAACAAATGGCCGATGTCAGATTGCCTGTTTTTTTGGAGTTGCCCATTAAACACCAATCCATTATCCATGAACCAATGTTGGAGGCCATCGAAATTCGAACCTATTTGGCAAAATATCGTCACCGCATCGAAAAGGTAATCTGTGGTGGTGAATCTGGTGATGCAGCCAGATTATGTGACTATAGTTGGGTGCTTTCCACCCGATCCCAATGTGTAGAATATGACGTGCCTTTTCATTTCAAACAAACCGGCGCCAACTTTCGTAAAGGGAATCGGATATATAAAATCCCCAGAAAGTATCAGCTAACTCAGGCAGCCAAGGCCGGTATTGATTATAAAACTGATAGGAGGTAAAGGGTATGAAGGTTGTAGCTTTTAACGGTAGTCCAAATAAAGCGGGCAATACTTATCATGCCATTAAGTTGGTGACTGAGGAATTAGAAAAAGAAGGTATCAAAATCGAAATCATTCATGTGGGCAACAAGGTAATTAGAGGTTGTTTGGCCTGTGGTCAATGTATAAAGAATAAAAACGAAAGATGTGCCATCAATGATGAAGTCAATGACTGGTTGCAATTAATGAAGGGGGCAGATGGCATCATTTTGGGTTCGCCCACACATTATTCAGCCATTGCCGGCACCATGAAATCATTTTTGGATCGAGCTGTTTATGTAGCTGGTGCCAATGGTGGCATGTTAAGACATAAGGTTGGGGTGGCGGTGGTTGCCGTTAGACGATCCGGCGGTCTGCCAACCTTTAATCAGCTAAACAACTACCTTAACTATTCCGAAATGTTGATCCCCACTTCTAACTACTGGAACGTTATTCATGGCAGAGCTCCCGGCGAGGCATTGCAGGATGCTGAAGGGGTACAAATTATGAGGGTTCTGGGTAAAAATATGGCTTGGCTATTGAAATTGGTGGAGAACGGCAAAGGTGCTGTGCCAGAGCCGGCAATGGAAGATAAAGTGTTTACCAACTTTATTCGCTAGAATAAAAGGGCTGTTGCAAAAAGCAACAGCCCTTTTATAATGTCGCAATGTCAAAACCTCTTATAGATAAGTTCCACATCAGTGACCATTGTTTGTCCATATTCTCTAATCTGGCGGATCAAAAAGTCTTTGTGTTTTTGTATAGTTTTGGCACTGTCAAAATCTGTGGCAAAGATAACGAAGTTGCCCTCATCCCTAATGGCCTTAGAGTTTGCCAGCGCAGTATAAAGATCCATGTTGGCATAATAACAACTGGCAATGATGTATTCCCAATACTCATATTCAATGTAGTCTTGATAGCTACCCTGTTTAAAAGTTAATAAGTCCGGTAGGTTGGGTTCCTCTATTAAGTCATACAACCCCGTTTCCTCAAAGCTGGTCATGTTGCCGCAGTTTGGGCAGTACCGATATATACCGGATAACAAAGTTGTCTCATGTAAACAAATATTGCCCAAAGCGGTACCGCATTCTTCACATACAGTGGCTTGGTTAGAAAAACTGTGGTTTTTACAGACTGGACAATATAAAATTCGGCCGTCTTCCCGGGTGTCAATATGGGGATAATACTTGCCAATTCTGGGTAGCCCTTTGCCGTCGTCGGGGTTGGCAATTTGTTGGCCGCAGACATGGCAATATTTCTGACCGGGGTCCGATATATAGGCACGGCAGTTTCGGCAAATGCGACAGATTTTATACACTCCTTTATATTGGCGACGGCCGCAATATCTGAATATACCATTGGCAATTGACTGTAGATGCTTTTGAGTATAAAAGAACCGAAAGAAATTCCGCACCAGCGTCATCTCCAAATGTTGCACCTTTACTTGATAGTTTCTTACATGCTTTGCACTTTCCTCGGCGGCATCCAAAGAAATGTCACACAATAAAGCAATTTCCTTCGGATCACAAATTTTAAACTGGTAAAGAACCGCAGTGGGTGCCAGCAGCGCTTCGGCAAACCAGTGGGCCTCCACTTCTAAAGTTCCATATTGTTCTTCCGTCAACCCACCGCGATTTAAAGCGGTTTCTTCATAATAAACCAGATGTCCCAATAAAATATGGCCAATTTCGTGGGCAATGGTCCAACGAATGCGTTCCCGGCTTTTAATAGTATCATCAAACACAATTAAATAGTCAGATGTTCCCCGGATAATTTGGACTTTAGCATCGGCACCGTTCCTCTTTAAATTATAAGGGTCTGTCACCCTGTGTGTCTTTCTCAGCTCGGTCCAGCTACACAAATATATGTTTGGCTCATTTTTGACAATTGCAAAGGGGTCCACCGGCAGCCCTTTGATGTCCAATTGCACTAAGTATTGATAGGCTCTCAATATCGCCCGCCTAAAATTAGGCTTTTTTGGAATTTTTCTTACTCTTGGCATAGGCTAGGAACATCTCCGTTTGCCGCACTAAGTCCTCTGCATCTCCTTCTTCTAAATCTGCATTTCTGGCCAAACCATCCACAATTTTGCGCAAAGCGTTGCGTTGCACTTCGGTTTTCAAGTCCGGAAACACCTTTTCAATTAAAGACACCGTTTGGTCTTGTTCATCAATGTAGCCTGCCGCCTGCAACATTTCTTCCTTGGCCACCCCTAAGGCTTCCGCTAAAGCATTCAGCACCGGTACCGATGGGTTTTGCCGTTCGCCATTTTCAATGCGGTGTACTTCGGTGTGGCTGATACCAGCTTCAATGGCCAATTTTCTTTTAGACCATTCTTTAGCTTGCCGCCGTTCTTTGACAAACTGCCCCAATGTTGCCATAAAGCAACACCTCCTGATCTTTAGTGTAACATCGTTGTAACCGAATGGCAACAATTTTATTATTTTTGAACTTCAAATTGACATCCAAAGAATGGTATGATTAAATAAATGTAACTTATAAGTTCAACTTTATAAAGGAGTGATACGATTGGTGCCAAATCGCGACTATCTTTTACAACTGGTTAGGGAGAAAGATTGGTCTGGCAGTGAACTGGGGCGGCGGATGGGCATATCCAGAACGGAAGCCAACCGCCTGCTAAACGGCAGTAGGGTGGGGGGCAAAAAAGTCATTGCTGGCTTGATGAAGGCTTTCCCCGAGGAACCTTTAAATAGGCTGTTTCTTTTGCCCACTGTGGAACCTAAAAACAACAAAGGAAAGGCAACTTCCAAATAGCCAGCGGAGCGTTAAAACTTGTAGTTTGCGGCCGGGTTTAAGGAGGGGAGAAAATTCATCATTATAAAAGTGGATGTTATCACTGGTAAGGTGCTGGTGGATAACCTGGCGGATCTGTGGCAGCAACACAACAGCAACAGCGGTTTAAGGGAACCAGTGTACCACACTAACCCGGCGCTGTTAGTGGCAAAAAAGCCGATGCACCAGCATTTGTTTGAGCGGATTAAGCATTTCAACCAAGGTCGTTATCAAAAGTGGACCAATGAGGAGTTGTATCGATTGGTAGAACTGATTTGGCTGGAGAACAGGGGTTACCAACAGGCGGTAACCCGTTTAGGCCGCAGCAAAAGTGCCTGTAAACAAATGATGTACCACATGAGAAAAGCCGGAGTGCTTATTAGGGAGGAAGAAAATAAATGAGAAGGGCAGACTTTATTGCCAGCATTAAAAAGATCGAGATATGCAACAAGGTCAAAGTAGAAAGTTGGGGTCAAACAATTAGATTAACTCTGGGTGATATCGAACTAACCAATGAAAACCTGGTGGAGTTGCGCCAATTTCGAGCCAACGAGCCGGTAAAAGTAGTAATTGAGGCAGAACAAGTTAGCTTATCTGATATTAAGACCAAAGCAACCACAGAACATTTTATCGAATTGGAAGAAAACCAACCAAACCCGCCACCCAGTGCGGTGGTGAAGGTCTTTAAATTTTAAATAAAGAGTGGTGCTGCAGGGGTGAGATTGTTGACAACTGTCACAAATTCTCACCCTTTGTCTTTGTGCCAAAAAGCTATTTACAAAAAGGGTGCAATAGGATATAATGAGAATGATAATAATTCTCAATCCCAATTTGGTGCTATTTTATAACCCGGAACGATTGGCGGAAACAATATTTAATGAGGATAATTTTTCTTTTTTTACAGCAATTTGGTTATAACCACAACATGGCGCTAGACCACTGTTGAAAAAAACTCAAAGAACACTTTGATGATTTGTGTCCCCACGAATGTGGAATATTCCTTGGTTACCCGTTAGAGGATGTCAAATATTTTATTAAGTATTCCGGCGGAGGTTGTTTACTTGGTGGCTACTGGAAGGTGTATCTTAATGTAATGGAAGCTCAGCAGCTATTTAACAAATATGATCAATCAAAAATTACCATATTAAGGTCAATGCTTAGTGGATCAATACTGTATTCATACATTAGCTATCAGCAAGTGAGTTAAGTTATTGTGCCAAAAAATAATTTATGGAGGGGAGTAGATGTCAGTATTTATAGTGGGTGGCGACAAATTGGGTAATATTGGGGATAAACTAAAAAAATATGGGTTTGATCGGGTATTTCACGAAAAAGGCAGAAAAATGATTCGAAATAAAAATTTGAATATTCCAGTAAAGACAGGCTTAGTCATTGTCCTTACAGATTTCGTTAATCATAACATTTCAGAAATGATTAAAAAGCAAGCTAAAAATAAAGAGATTCCCATTATACATACCAAACGTTCGTGGTCGGCAATATCACAAAAAATGTATCAAATACACGAGACTGGTAGTTTAGTTAAATAGTCATTTTTAAAAGCCAAGGGGGTTTATCCTCTTGGCTTTGTTAGTTTATGGCAGTTAATTGGTAATTAAAAATAACAATATGTGGATAACTTATAGCAACAAATGGAAGGAACAATTTATATAAAAATGTTATAGTTAAGTTATGCTCACATTTTTAACAGGTAAAATTACGCAGCCTGTAGAAATATGCCCTGGGGAGGTGTGGGCTTTGCAAAGATGTCCTTGGTGTGAAGGTGATGAACTGTATAGCGCATATCATGAT
Organism: Peptococcaceae bacterium 1198_IL3148; assembly: GCA_036763105.1. Lineage (NCBI taxonomy): Bacteria > Bacillati > Bacillota > Clostridia > Eubacteriales > Peptococcaceae > Peptococcaceae bacterium 1198_IL3148. Next base: position 40,164 of record JBAIYS010000002.1, read on the forward strand.
CAAGAATGGGGCGTGCCTGTTCATGATGATCAAGTGCATTTTGAATTTTTAGTGTTGGAATCTGCCCAGGCGGGGTTGAGTTGGCTAACTGTTTTAAAGAAAAGGCCAAACTATAGAAGGGCCTATGATGATTTTAATGTGGAAAAAGTAGCCCGTTATGATGACAACAAGATTGAAGAATTAATGAATAACCCCGGCATCATTAGAAACCGCAGAAAAATTGAGGCATCCGTTAATAACGCCAAAAGATTTTTAGAAATTCAAAAGGAATTTGGCTGCTTTGATCGCTACCTATGGTCCTTTGTCGATAATCAGCCAATAAAAAATCGCTGGCAAACTGTAGATGATGTACCAGCCTATACCGAGTTGTCGGATGAAATAAGTAAGGATCTCAAAAAAAGAGGCTTTAAATTCATCGGTACCACCATTGTCTATTCCTATCTGCAAGCCGTCGGCATTGTAAACGACCATATTGTAGATTGTTTTCGCTATCATCAAATATAGTGAGAATAAAACTAAGAGGATGTGTTAGCCGTGCCTGGTAATCAAGTTGTTTTAATACACGGCTTTGCTAAAAATAGCCAAGATATGCTACCGTTACAAAATAATCTCCAGTTATTGGGTTATCAAGGGATATTGATTAATTTGCCCCTGACCTTTAAACCCCTTGAGTACAGTGTGGGGTTGTTAGAGACTGTTTTAGATGATAAATTATCAAATTTAGCGGGCAGCGAAAAAATCCACCTGGTGGGGCATAGTACCGGTGGCTTGGTGATCCGAGGTTGGTTGGCCACAACTAAGTATAAAGATAAGGTGGATAAAGGTGTGTTGTTGGCCACACCCAATCAGGGCAGCCAACTGGCCGATATGGCAGGCAGGTGTTTACCGTTGCTACCCGCCCTTTGCAAAACCCTAGCATCTCTGCAAAGTGAACGGGTAAAGCAGTTGCCTCCGCCCACTGAACTATCGGTGGAATTGGGGGCCATTGCCGGCAACAACAACAATCTGCTGCTGGGCAAGTTGCTAAAGGAAGAAAATGACGGCCGCGTGACGGTGGAATCGGTGCGCATACCGGGGTTAAAGGATTTTATGACTTTACCCTTTGGGCATCAAGAGATCCATAAAAAGTTAGAGACTGCCCAATTAATTGATCGGTTTTTACAAAGGGGCAAATTTAGATAACATCATAAATTTACTGCTGGGTCCTCTGGGTTTAATGGCAAACACAGGGGATTTTTTATTTAACAAATTTGCTTAACGGACAATATATGCCCTTTTAGTTTAGGTATAGTTGCCTCAAATGAAGTGGTTTGAGGAGGTGCAGTGTTGTACAGCAAAAAATGTTGGGCTTGTAATAAAACATCTTACAGTGCCACTGATAAAGGACGATGGATTTGTCCCTACTGTGGTAAAGATTTAACTTTTCAACCGGTAACTGAAACTAAAATATATAGAAGGAAATGTCGAAATATCACCGAATAATTAACAAACAATAACCAAACTTCCAATATTATAGCCAGTTGGCATAAAGTAGGTGATATCACAGGTGAAGGGGAAGGGCTATGCCAAAACATTTCGGATTTTATCCATGTATGATCGGTTAAATCGGGGGCAAATCATCAATAAAAACCAAGAAACCACTGCATTTAATGTGGATGAAAAAACGGTGCGAAGGGATATTGAAGACCTCAGAACGTATTTGGCAGACGCTAACCTAAACCACAGTAACGGTTCTTTATCCATTTGTTATGACAAAAAACTCAACGGTTATGTGCTCAGTGGCGATAATAGTGTCTGGCTGACCAATGAAGAGGTGCTGTTAATAGTTAAAATTGTTTTAGAGAGCCGTGCTTTGCCCCGGGAGGAGCTTAATCAACTGTTGGATAAAATTATGTTGCAGTGTATTCCTGAGGAACGAGAGCATATTAAAAAGGTAATTTTAAATGAACGTTATCATTATGTGCCGGTAAATCATGGTCAACCCTTGGGGGAAAGGATTTGGCAGTTAAGTTATGCTGTGCGGGAACACCGATTGGTTGACATAGAATACCAAAAAATAGGGCACCCTACTGCGGTCAAGCGCATGATAGAGCCAGTGGGGATTATCTTTTCAGAATATTATTTTTACCTAATTGGTTACATAGCGGGTTATGGCTATGAGTTCCCGGCGGTTTATCGGTTAGATCGCATCAAAAATTTCGTGGTTACCGATAGTCATTTTTATATACCCGATGCCCAGCGTTTTGAAGAGGGTGAATTTCGTAAACGGGTGCAGTTTATGCATCCGGGCAGTTTAATGCGCATTCAGTTTCGATTTTGGGGACCGTCATTGGAAGCGGTGCTGGATAGGTTGCCAACGGCAAAAGTGCTCAGCATTGACAAGGGGTCCGCTTTGATTGAGGCGGAGGTGTTTGGCCGGGGTATAAAAATGTGGTTACTCAGTCAGGCCCAATACTTAGAGGTGATCAAACCAGAGGACTTTAGAGCAGAAATGAAACAAACCATCCAAGCAATGCTTAACAACTACAACTAGAGGACGGTGGGTCGATGACAAAGGACGAAATACTTGGTATTGTTAGTAAATTAAGGCAGTACTCCCTTAATGATGAGACTGCGATTCCATCAATCTATTAAAGTAAATGTTCCACAGTAATCAGGAATTTTGGCAGAGAATAATTTTTGTTGGCAACCATTGTTGCGGATTTAAAGGAACTGGAAGGGATTAATAATGAATTGAAACTTTTGTACAATAGAGTGTAGTTTTAAATAGAAATACCAGCCCAGGTTTAGGCTGGTATTTTGTGTCAAAATTTTCGCTGCCAATTAAATTTTAAACTTTTCAACGGTGCTGTTCAGTTCGTTGGCCAGCTCGGCCAATTCTTGGGCAGAGCCACTCATCTGTTGAACGGTGGAGGATACCTGTTGATTGTTGGCCGCCACCTGTTCTAATCCTTGGGAGGTCTGCTTAATGCTATGGGACATCTCTTCCACAATTTCAATGGTGTGCTCAACGGCCTGTTGAATGTCACCCAGCGCAGCGCTGGCATTTCCTGCCAGTTCGCTACTTCTGCTCCGCATGGTATCGGTGGCCTGTAACATATCGCTTATTTGAGCAATGGCACCTTGTACCTCACCAATAATTTCATTGATTTCCTTGGTGGATTTAGAGGATTGCTCCGCCAGTTTTCTTACTTCCTCTGCCACCACCGCAAACCCTTTGCCGTGCTCGCCAGCCCGGGCAGCCTCTATGGCAGCATTTAACGCCAGTAGGTTGGTTTGCTCAGCTATGGCAGAAATGGCAGAGGTGATACTGCCAATCTGTGCCGAAAGGTTGGTAAGGTCACCCATGCTGCTGGCAATCTCGGTGGAAAACTCATTTATTTCATTGTTTTGTCTAATTAACAGGCCAACGGCCTTGGCCCCTTGTTGAGCCGTTACCTGAGCCTGGTGGGCTTTGTCCACCGAGCTAACTACATTCTGATAGCCGCTTTCTGCCATGGCGTTAACCTTATTGGTGGTACTGGCCACTTCTTCCATGGTGGCACTGACCTCTTGGTTGGCAGCGGCCAGCTGTTCGCTATGGGAGGCCAAGGAGTGGGAAGTTACGTTGATATCGCTGATCAGCTTTCTTAGGCTTTCACCCATGTTGTTGATGTTATGGCCCAGTTCACCCAATTCGGTATCGTAATTGACTTCAATTTTAGCGGTAAAGTCACCAGCGGCATATCGTTTTACACCGGTGGACAGCGAATTCAAAATGGCACAAAGCTTATTTACCGCCAACCAAGCGGCGACGACAATTGCCACAAACAATACACCGGCAATGGATAAAATGCGATTTATAATACTATTCTGGATTGCATAGGCATCGGCGGTGGCCTGTTCCACAAACAACCCCCAGCCGGTGCTGGGAATTTCATTGTAATAAACCAGCTGTTCTTCATTACTATAGGTGCCGCTTTCTCCGGCCAGCGCTTTTTTAACGTAGTCATTGCCAGATAAATCTTTACTTTCCTTAACCAATTGTTGGTTGGGGTGAGCGATTACTTTACCCTTTTGATCGGTAATATAAATAAAGCCCGTTTCACCAATTTTTTGGGTGTTGACTAACTCTGTCAGCGCAGACAGCGACACATCAGCAACGATGACGCCATGGAAATTTCCGTCCTGATCCTTAACTGGGTAGGATATGGCAATCACTGGATCACCGGTGACAACATCTATGTAGACATCAGAGTAGCTTATTTGGCCGCTGGATTTGGCCAATTCATACCACGGCCTAGTCCTGCCGTCGAAATCAGCGGCCATTTCCGCATGGGGCACCAGCACATCCAATTTACCATCTAAATTGCAATAATACACGTTGGTAAAGGATTCGTTGCTTTCCTTGACGGCGCTGAATAACTTGTCCATCCCTTCCAGATCAAGATTTTTAACCTCTTCGCTGGCATTTAAGGTTAATAGTACCGAGGCCTTTTCTTGTAGAAAGTTATCGATGGTGTTCTGGATGGCATGACTAAAGGATTGATTGTTTTGGTTGACAATTTTTGTTACATTGCTGGAGATGGAATTAGTTACTAAATAGCCCACTATACCGATACTGACCAATAATGTAACAAAGATTAAAATCAGCATTCTTGCTTTTAAACTTTTTACCATATTGTACTCCTTTATGCATAATTTGTTGTTTTTATATATTCTGTCATTTATTTAAAATTCCTGTTGTACTTTAGCAAAATGTAAATATTAATATGTAATTCACCATAAAAAAGCAAGGGGCAGATAATTCCACCCCTTGTTATTTTAACGATATATTTAATAAACGATGATAATGAGAATGGCCAACAAAATGCGGTAAATGGCAAATGGAACCAACTTAATGCGGTTAATCAATTTTAAAAAGAAACGAATGGACAATAGTGCAAAAATAAAGGCGCTGATAAAGCCCACAATAAAAAATGGTAGGGCATCGATGGTAAAGTATTGCCAGTTTTTAATTAGCGATAGCCCGCTGGCCCCTAACATTACCGGCACCGCCATTATAAAGGTGAAGTCCGATGCCGCCCGGTGACTCATGCCCAGCAACACCCCACCGGAAATGGTTGATCCTGAGCGGGAAAAGCCCGGCCACAATCCGATGCACTGAAATAATCCCATGCCCAGGGCTTGTTTATAGCTAATTTCATCAACGGTTTCTTTGGCAAAATTTGGACGAAACTTATCCGCGAGAATCATCAAAAATGCTCCCAACACCAGACCAATGATTACTGTTTCCACAGAAAACAAGTGTTCATCGATGTAATCCTCAAACAAGAAACCCAATACCCCGGCTGGAATTAAACCGACAATAATTTTGGTTAGGGTTAACCTTTGGGACTGGTAAATATGGCGTTTTCTGAGATCTAACAGGTCAATAAAGCGTTCTTTAAATACCACCACCACCGCTAAAATAGATCCCAGTTGGATCACCACTTTAAAGCTGTTGGCCACCGAGGAGGAGAATATCTCCTTAGAGTGCAGCAACAGATCGTCAACAATAATCATGTGACCGGTGGATGAAATGGGAGCAAACTCGGTCATCCCTTCCACCAGCCCTAAAATAAAGGCCACAAATAATGCGTATAAATCCATTAATAATCCTCCTAAAAATGTTGATTAATTCAAATGCTGTCCCCAACAAATAGTTGCCTAATATAATAAGTTATGTAACGGTGTAGATTATATCCCTTATTGCTTGATGTTGCAATGAAAAATTAAAGGTAAAAATAAATTTCGCTACCAAAATATGGAAGCATTTGGTATAATACCAATAGCTTGTACAGATCAATCCAAGGGGGTTAATGGATGAAAAAGCTTGTCAATGGCCTGGGGGTAGTTGTAATCACTTTGCTAATATTAAGCCTATATCCATTTTGGCAAATTGAGGCCGGGGAAACTGAAGTATTAACCCCCAGCTATTTTTTATCACCACCGGATAAAACCCTTGTTTATCAATATCAGCATGCAGATGGCACTGAGGGTCAATATCGGGTGATGTGGCAACAACATGCCAGCGGCGTCTATACCAATTCGACGATTTATGCTGATGGCTCTTGTGATTTTGTAAAATATCAGCTGGACAATAATCAGGTGGTTCAGTTGGATTCTGGATTTTCGGTACCCCAAAGCGAGTGGTCCAATGAACCGGTGATTGCTGGCCAGAACACAGTCTTTAGGCAAGTGGACCCAGGTGTTGGCTGGAGTAACCATTACCAAACCAAAGATGCATGGGATACTCTTTGCCGTTATCAAAGTAATTATACCTTTATGGGCTGGGAAAAAATAGTGGTGCTGGGCCAAGAGGTCACTGCCGCCAGAATTAATTGCCGTGAAGATAAAACCATAGTGTCTAAATCCCCCTTAGGTGCAGAATGGGATCAAATTCCCTTTGCTGCCACCTATGATCGCTGGTATGTTGACGGCATCGGATTAGTAAAGAGTAGTGGCGTTATTACATTTTCCGCTGACAACCAGCAATATACGGTAACCAATCAGTTGATTGACATTATAGCGGAACAATAAAAAGGAACGGACGCTGTGCCGTTCCAATGTTACTTATTTTACATCTTACTGTGTTAGTTTAAACCCAGCCTTGCGGAAACATCCTCAAAGCGGGGTTCCTCGGCATAAATTGCTTGGTAGTCTTTATTGGCTTTTTTTAGCTGACCTGCCTCTTCATACATCCGACCACGCATATACCTGGCGCAAAGCAAGAGTTCTTGGGGCCGGTGTTTTTTTCTTCTGGTGAGAGCACCCATCAGTTTAATGGCGGCATCGCTTAAGCCAAGGCGATATAACACATAGGCCCGTAAATAAAGAATGTTGGTATCGATGGGCTCTTCGTTTTCAATGTCTGCAGTTAGTTCAGCTATATCTTTCAATTCATCAATTGTGGCTGAGTGGGAATTTGCTATCAAATCAGTTAGTGAAAGTAAAATAACCTTGTCAGCGGGGTTTTGGTTCCAAATGTCGGTTAAAATGTGTAACGCCTGTTGATATTTGTTTTGCCCTTGATAGGCCTCTACCATTGCCAGCGCTAACCCTCTGGTATCAACATGAACGGGGGCTTCTATGAACTCAGTTACTTCCAAAAGCATTTCCAGGTCCCCGCTTATTTTCTGGATAATGCGCCCTAACTCCCCCGCTCTTGCTTTGCAAATATTGAAATGCCCTTCGGCCTTGGAGTAATCATCATTTCCTAGTGCAATAAAGCCACACATAAATTGGCTGTCCACTGAATTATTGTTCAGTAAAAGAATGTTGTAGGCCCCGGATTGATCCCCTTCCAAAAATCTTTTTATCCCTTGTATCAGATTTTTTTCTTCTGGGGAGGCAAATATTTGTTTTAAAAAGCCCGTTTCCGGCAGGGGTGTTGGTTTAAGACATTGCTGTTTGTTGCCTTTTTTATTGTACTGGGTATAATATAGACCGGTTCCTGGGATGCCAAAGGTGGTTCTGGTTCCTTTGGCCCCCACGGTATATTTCATTCCCCGGGGACCAAAGGAAAAGGATGCCCCTGATTTACTTAAGTTCATCGTCAGGCCAGGGGCAATTTTAATCCGTTTAAAGAAACGAAATCCCATTGCTCCATCTCCTTTCCCAATGTTAAAATTAGTCTTTTTATTGTGCCACCACTATTTTTTTATTCAATTTTCTTATTTCGCCATAGATGAATACAGCGGTAAATATTACAGACAGAAAATCGGCGATGGGGGCGGCGCGCCAAACCCCTTCGATGCCCCAAAAACGGGGTAAAATCAGCAACAGCGGAATGAAAAATAGTATTTGTCGGGACATGCTTAGGATAGCAGCTTCCCGGGCTTTGCCCACCGCTTGGAAATAGTTTGCGTTAATAATTTGGAAACCAATTACCGGTAACAGAGCAAAGAACACTAACATGGCATGGTTTGTCAAATTAATTAGTTCTTGGTCATCGCCAAATAGGCTGATGATTTCCACGGACCAAATTCTTAAAGCCACATACCCCACCACAGCGATGACGGTACCAGCAATGCTGGCGATTTTCAAAGTCTTTTTCACCCGTTGATATTGATGGGCTCCGTAGTTGTAGCCAATAATTGGTTGTGCCCCTTGGCTAATGCCCACAATGGGCATGAACAATAGGGTGGATATCCCCATCATAATCCCCACTGCCGACAGGGCTAGGTCTCCCCCATAGTTCATTAAAGCTCTGTTTAAAATTAAGTTCTGGACGCTCTGGGCAATTTGCATAGCAAAGGGCGAGAAACCAATGGCCATAATCTTTATTAAAATGGGCCACTCGGGCATTAGGTATTTGACTCTGATTTTGAGCAAGCTCTTGCCGGTAAAGAAATAACTCAACACCCAAACAGCGGACACCCCTTGGGCAACCACGGTGGCCCAAGCGGCTCCTTTGATGCCCATACCCATTTTCATAATAAATATATAATGAAGTATTATGTTGACAACCGCGCTAAGAATTTGCGTATACATGGCTATTTTTGGGTTGCCTTCCGCCCGGATAAAGTTGTTCACCCCAAAGCTGATGGAACCAAAAACTGAGCCTAGCATAATAATCTGGATATAATCCTTGGCATAGGGGAGCACATTCTCACTGGCGCCAATGGCTATTAAAATCGGCTCGGTAAACATAAAAAATATCACCGCAATGATGGCGGGGAATATCACCAGCATTAAGGTGGCATTACCCATTACCTTTTCAGCCTCATTGTTTTTCTGTTGACCCAACCGAATAGAAATTAATGCGGTGGCGCCAATGCCGAAGAGCATAGCGGCTGCAAACATAATAATCATGACGGGAAAAGCAATGGTAGTGGCTGCAAGGGCTAACGGACCCACCCCTTGGCCAACAAAAATTCTACTGATGATGTTATACATTGCGTTAACCAGCATGCCGACAATGGCCGGCAAAGAGAAATTGAGTAATAGCTTACCAATGCTTTGGTCACGCATGATGTCGCTTTGGTTCATAAAACATATCCTTTCTTAATATTTTAAGTACTAAACTATCATGCGCTATATTCTACTCCTCTAATTGATAAAAGACAAGGGATATTTAGAAATATTGCCTAAGCCAGCAAAACAATTGATTATACAGTAGGTCATTACAATAATATGTTAATGATATATGTTAATACCTTGGATTAAGGCAAACAGTGACGATAACATACTAGATTATTGTTTGAGAATTGAGTGGTTTTATACCATGCTGGTTTTGATGTATGCAGTATTATGGCAGGGATTAAATAAAAAAATATTGAATAACAACCACGGTGTAAATAAAAAAACATTGTGCTTAAAGAAACAATTAAGGAATGTGAATTTGAAGGGGGATATATGCTTTGCGGTTTACAAAGGTGCATGGTTTGGGTAATGATTTTGTGTTAGTGGACTATATAAATGGCAACGATAATCCTCCCGGTGACTTGGCAACATTGGCGCGGCAGGTTTGTCACCGCAGCTTTGGCATTGGAGCCGACGGGTTGGTGCTGCTGTGGCCATCGAACACTGCCGATTTTAAGATGCAAATACTAAATTCAGATGGCAGTGAAGCCGAGATGTGTGGCAATGCCATACGCTGTGTAGCCAAGTACGTTTATGATCATAATATTGTTAACAAGGTAAAAATCAGCGTAGAGACGCTGGCGGGTATCATGGTGCCAGAACTGATTGTAGAAAACGGTAGTGTTACCATGGTTAAGGTAGATATGGGTCAACCGCGGCTGGAAAGGGAGCAAATTCCCGTGATTGGTGCCACCGGGCAAGTGATTAACGAGAACATAATGATTGAGGGAGAAAGCTTTGGGGTGACAGCGGTTTCCATGGGTAACCCCCATTGTGTAATTTTTGTGCCTGATTTAGATAGGGTGCCGTTGACCCAGTGGGGCCCCAAGTTGGAAACTCACCCGGCCTTTCCCCAAAAGACCAATGTCGAATTTGTTCAGGTGTTAAACAAGCGAGAATTGAAAATGAAGGTTTGGGAACGGGGGGCCGGGCCCACAATGGCCTGTGGTACCGGTGCCTGCGCCACCGCGGTGGCGGCGGTTTTAAACGGTTTAACTGAGCGGGAGGTGACCGTTCACTTAACGGCCGGGCCGCTGGTTATTGAATGGGCTGATGACAACCATGTATATATGACTGGCCCGGCCAGCGAGGTGTTTACTGGAGAGTATATAGTATACAATGGGGACAAACGTTGAAAGTTTGCCAATAAATTGTTATACTGTTGTGGCAAAAATAACAATGGGTGTTATATTATGGAAACAATATAGCTGATAGATTAAAGATTCACATGAGGAGGGTGCCATGGTTGCTAGAATTTACAGAGGCCGAAAGAATTAAAAATTTGCCACCGTATTTATTTGCCCGGATTGAAAAATTGATTGCAGAAAAAAAAGAACAAGGGGTAGATGTAATTAGTTTGGGTATTGGTGACCCCGATATTCCAACCCCCAAGCATATTGTGGCTGCATTGCAAAGGGAAGCAGAAAAGCCAGCCAACCATCAATACCCATCATCGGTGGGTATGCTCAGTTACCGTCAGGCAGTGGCTGATTTTTATAACAAACGTTTTAACGTGGATTTAGATGCCAAAACAGAAGTGGTGTCATTAATTGGTTCTAAAGAGGGTATAGCCCATATCGCTTGGTGTTATCTAAACGCCGGTGATACCATTTTAGTACCAGATCCTGGCTACCCGGTGTACGCCGGCGGTGCCATTTTGGCGGGGGCGATACCGTACAATATTAAGGTTACCGAAGCCAACGGTTTTAAACCAAACTATGCCGATATTCCCAGCCAAGTGGCTAAAAAAGCCAAGATGCTATTTATCAACTATCCCAACAATCCCACCGGGGCAGTGGCGGATTTGCAGTTCTTTGAGGAAACAGTGGCCTTTGCCAAAGAATATAACATACTGGTGTGCCACGATAACGCCTATTCAGAAATTGCCTTTGATGGTTATCGACCACCCAGTTTTCTGCAGGCGCCGGGAGCTAAAGATGTGGGGGTGGAATTTGGCTCGGTATCTAAGCCCTACAACATGACCGGCTGGCGCATAGGCTGGGCAGTGGGACATCCCGATGTGGTGGAGGCCTTGGGACGGCTGAAAAGCAATTTGGATAGTGGACAATTCCAAGCTATCCAATATGCGGCCATGGCCGGATTAACCGGTCCCCAGGATGAACTGCAAAATAACATTGCCATTTATGATGAACGCAGAAAAATTGTAGTTGATAGTTTAAATGCCATGGGGTGGAATTTAAGTTACCCTAAAGCCACCTTTTATGTGTGGGCGCCGGTACCTAAGGGTTTTACTTCCACTTCCTTTGCAGAATATGTAATTGAAAAGGCCGGCGTGGTGGTTACCGCCGGTAACGGATATGGTCAGAATGGGGAAGGTTATTTCCGCATTTCCTTAACAATTCCCAAAGAAAGAATTGTTGAAGCCTTTGAACGCATGAAAGCGTGTTTAGGTAAATTGGAGTTTTGATAAGTAATAATAGAATGGGAGAGAAGACTGATGAAACTAGCAGATCGAGCAGCAAATATTGCCCCTAGTCCAACTTTGGCCATTGACGCCAAGGCTAAACAAATGAAAGCAAATGGTATTAAGGTTTATAACTTTGGTGTAGGGGAACCTGATTTTGACACCCCCCAACACATTAAAGATGCGGCCATAGCAGCCATTAACGCCGGTATGACCAAATACACTCCGGCATCGGGAACGGTGCAATTAAAACAGGCCGTTGTGGACAAGTTTAAAAAGGATAACGGTTTAGATTACGAATTGGGTCAAATAGTAATTTCCGCCGGGGCTAAACACTCGCTGTATAATGCTTTTCAGGTGTTGGTGCAAGCGGGGGACGAAGTAATTTTACCTGCGCCCTTTTGGGTCAGCCACTTAGAGCAAATTAAAATTCCCGGCGCTAAACCGGTGATTGTTATGACCAAAGAAGAAAATGGCTTCAAAATGACACCGGAGCAATTGCGAGCAGCCATTACCCCCAAAACCAAAGTGTTGTTGCTAAACAGCCCCAGCAACCCCACCGGTGGTGTTTATTCTAAAGAAGAATTAAAGGCGCTGGGGGATATTGTTTTAAAACATCCCGATATCACCATTATCTCTGATGAAATTTATGAAAAGTTAATTTACGATGGCATGGAACACTGTAGCATTGCCAGCATTAGTCCGGAACTTAAAGAACGCACCGTGGTGATTAATGGGGTGTCCAAGGCCTACTCCATGACCGGTTGGCGAATTGGTTATGCTGCCGCGCCGCTGGCAATTGCTAAGGCGATGGCTAACTTACAAAGCCATTCCACCAGTAACCCCACATCCATCGCCCAAGCTGCCAGTGTGGCGGCGTTGAATGGTACTCAACAACCGGTGGCCGATATGAAACAAGAATTTGTTAAGAGGCGGGATTATATGCATAAGCGGTTGACAGCTATGCCCAACATCAGTTGTCCCAAACCCAATGGTGCTTTCTACCTGTTCCCTAACGTTAGTGCCTACTTTGGCAAAAGCTACAAAGGTAAAGTGATCAACAGTGCCACTGATTTGGCTGGAGTTTTATTGGATGAAGTGCAGGTGGCGGTGGTGCCAGGGATAGCCTTTGGCAATGATGATTTTCTTCGTTTTTCCTATGCCACTGACATGGAAACCATCGCCGCGGCAATGGATCGGATTGAAACAGTGTTGGCAGAGTTAAAGTAAATCCTTTAGAGTGTAAAATACCCTTCCTGGTTATGGGAAGGGTATTTTAATGCAGTTTTCAGCGTTTTTCTCTTAAAATAAAGGATTTTCTTTTTTAAGGTAGAAAAATTAATTTTATAGTAAACAGTCAATAATATAATAATAGCAAAATTAGGGTGGTGAGACTTTGCTCAAAAGCATGACCGGGTATGGCCGCGGGGAGGCCGATGCCTGTGGTCGTAAATTCACAGTGGAGCTTAAGTCAGTCAATCATCGTTTCTCTGAAGTGGTGGTTAGGGTACCCCGGGTGATGTCTTCACTCGAAGATAGAGTTAAGCGGTTAATACAACAACGTATTGGCCGAGGACGAGTTGACGGATTTATATCTGTGGAAGAAACCGAACAAAAATTACAACAGGTAAAAGTTGACAAAACATTGGCCCTCGCATATCATAAAGCAATGAAAGAAGTGCAACAATTCACTGATGTTGCTGGTGAGATAGAGCTGCGGGATATTATTAATCAACCCAATGTGTTAAAACTGGAAGAGCCGGAAGAAGACTTGGAAGAATGGTGGCCGGCTGTGGAAGAAGCTTTGCAGATAGCGTTGAATCAGTTAATACAAATGCGGGTTGAGGAAGGTGCCAAGCTTGGCGAAGACATCGCCAAACGGCTGGACCTCATTGAAGAATATAATCAAAATATTAAACAGCGGGCACCGTTGGTGGTGGAGGAACATCGGGAAAGGTTAAACCAACGATTGCTGGAATGGCACACCCAAGGAACGCTTGACGAAAGCAGAATTGCTACCGAAGTGGCAATTTTTGCCGAACGGGCTAACATCACCGAAGAAACGGTGCGCTTAAACAGCCATTTGGATCAAATGAGAAGAGCTTTGCAAGCGGAGGAACCAGTGGGGCGCAAATTGGACTTCATTGTCCAAGAGATGAACAGGGAAATAAACACCATTGGTTCCAAAGCCAACGATTTGACAATTGGCAATCAGGTGATCAACGTCAAAAGCGAATTGGAGAAAATTCGTGAACAGGTTCAAAACATAGAATAATTGTATAATGTAATTTGGGGGGATATAGTTATGGATATCAAATTAATAAACATTGGTTTTGGCAATATTGTATCGGCCAATAGAATAATTGCCATTGTTAGTCCAGAATCGGCACCTATTAAACGGATTATTACCGAAGCCAGAGACCGAGGGATGCTTATCGACGCCACTTATGGTAGACGTACCCGGGCGGTTATCATAACAGACAGTGACCACGTCATTCTATCAGCCGTGCAACCAGAAACAGTAGCTAATCGCTTGGTAACCAAAGAAAATAATAATCAGGAAGATATTGCTGAATAATATCATGGGCAAAGAAGGATTATTAGTAGTACTATCCGGACCTTCGGGAGCTGGTAAAGGAACAATTTGCCAAGGCCTAGTAAAACAGGCGGAGGAGATTTCTCTTTCGGTATCAGTGACCACCAGGCCCCCCAGACCAGGTGAAGAGCACGGCAAAAACTACTTCTTTATAGCACGGGATGAATTTGAAGAGATGGTCAAAGACGATCAGTTGATCGAGTGGGCTCAGGTCTATGATAATTGTTATGGTACACCCAAAAAGTGGGTGGAAGACAAGTTGGCCAATGGGGAAGATGTATTATTGGAAATTGATATTCAAGGGGCATTGCAAATCAAAGAAAGATTTCCGGAATGTGTATTGATATTTGTGGTGCCCCCCTCAATTAATGAGCTGCAGGCTCGGTTGATTGGTCGGGGCACCGATGGCTCCGATGTAATTGCCAAGAGACTGCGCTGTGTTGAGGGTGAACTGCAGAAAATTCCCCAATACGATTTCATTGTGGTGAACGATACATTGGAAGAGGCTATTAATCAAGTGAAGGCCATCATTATTGCAGAAAAGTGTCGCCCTAAACGTTTTAATCTTGATAAATATCTACAATGTGGAGGCATATCATGAACCGAATTCCTTTAGATGAATTATTAGAGAAGGTAGACAGTCGTTATAGCTTAGTGATTGCCGCGGCCAAAAGGGCTCGGCAGTTAATTGATATGGAACTTCAAGAAGGTAATCGCGAGATTCAATACAAAGTAGTATCTCATGCCTTAAAGGAAATTTCTAACGAAGATGTGAAAGTGGTGCTGAGAAACCGAGACATGCCCAGCACCTATGAATTAAAATAATTGGGGGTAGCAACGTGTTAACCGGCAAAAAAATTACACTTGGAATCGCCGGAGGTATCGCCGTATATAAAGTGGCAGAATTGGTCAGTGGTTTAATTAAAAAGGGTGCCGTCGTTAAAGTAATTATGACCGAGGGAGCCCAAAAATTTGTGCAGCCGTTGACATTTTCCGCCCTTACAGGTCACGACGTTTATACAGATACGTTTAATTCTCCCCGCAGTGGTGGGGTAACCCATATAGAATTGGCCCAACGGGCGGACTTGTTTGTGGTGGTTCCGGCCACCGCCAATATTATTGGCAAAGTGGCTTCCGGTATTGCCGATGATTTGTTATCAACGGTGCTGTTGGCAGCCGATTGCCCGGTAATTATTTGTCCTGCCATGAATACAGTGATGTACAAAAACCCAGTGGTGCAGCAGAATATTGCCAAGCTGCAACAACTGGGTTACCACTTTATAGGGCCAAATTGCGGTCGCTTGGCTTGCGGAACCGAAGGGCCTGGGCGAATGAGTGAACCCGGCGAAATATTAAAGTACATTGCAGGTTTTTTCCAGCCCGGCGATCTGCAGGGCGTCAATATATTGGTTTCCGCTGGACCCACCAGGGAACCGGTGGATCCGGTGCGTTTTATCACCAACCGCAGTTCTGGTAAAATGGGTTACAGTATTGCTAAAGTAGCATTGCAGCGGGGAGCCAACGTGACATTGGTCAGTGGCCCGGTTAATTTGTCGCCGCCGGCGGGGGTAGAATTGATCAAGGTGGAAACTGCCCAGCAAATGCACACTGCCATGCTGGAGCGCTATGACGCTGCAGAAGTGGTGATTAAATCTGCCGCGGTGGCCGACTATCGCCCGCTACAAGTGGCGGACAAAAAAATTAAAAAAACCGCTGATGATTTAACTTTATCCATGGTAAAGAACCCAGATATTTTGGCAGAGCTGGGCCAGTTAAAAAAGCATCAAATTTTAGTGGGCTTTGCTGCCGAAACCAATGATTTAGACACCTATGCTCGGGAAAAACTGCACAAAAAGAATCTAGATCTGTTGGTGGCCAATAATGTTGCCAGCCCCGGCGCTGGTTTTGATGTGGACACCAATGTGGTTTCTTTATACTACCGCCACCAGCAGGTAGAGCACCTGCCGCTGATGGATAAACAACAGGTGGCCCAGCGAATATTAGATGGGGTGGTGGCCCTTTTGGCTGCCCGCAGGGATGGCAAAGGTTAAGTTGCTGGGGCAATATGCTGAGGTGGTGGTTGAGGTGCCCAGCCGTCAAGTGGATCGCCCCTTTCACTATCGGGTACCAGAAAGTTTACAACCACTGTCGGTGGGTAGCCGGGTGCTGGTTCCCTTTGGCAATCGGACGATAGCTGGCTATGTGATGGGCTACTCTGACCCGCCAACGGCGGTAAAAATTAAGGACATAAAAGCGGTGGTGGGCGGAGGACTATCGCCTGAATTAATGGAGTTAGCCCGGTGGCTGGCTAAGAAATATCTGTGTACTTTATCCGAAAGTTTACACTGTGTATTGGGGCCGGGCCGAGAACCCAAAAAGGTGCCCCAGGGCTTGTTTGCGGCAATAAGTGATGCTCAGTTAGTGAAGCTTAAACTAACTGCCAAACAACAGCAGGTTATGGAGCAAGCGTTGGCTCATCCTGGATTAAACAAAACTGAACTGGCCCAAATATCATCAGTGTCCACTGCCACTGTGACCACTTTGATTAAAAAAAATCTGTTGCGGTGGTCCAGCCGGACTGATGTTGGGGCCGAACAGGCAACAGAACCGTTGCCACAGCTGACTGAGGAACAAAGGCAAGTATTAGGTGCCATTGCTGTTGCTGTAGACGAAGAGGCTTACTCTGCTTTTTTACTGCATGGTGTCACTGGCAGCGGTAAAACCGAAGTATATCTCAATATTATTGCCCGGGTGCTAAGCCAAAACAGACAGGCCATTGTGCTGGTGCCAGAAATTTCTCTGACACCCCAAATGGTGTCGATATTTAAAAAGCGGTTTGGCAATGCAGTGGCGGTATTGCACAGTCGCCTTTCCGATGGAGAAAGGTATGCCGAAAGGGAGCGCATTGAACAGGGCCAGGCCCAGGTGGTTTTAGGCGCCCGTTCGGCAATTTTTGCGCCGGTACCTAAATTGGGCATAATTATTATAGATGAAGAACATGAGCCTTTGTATAAACAGGAAGAAAACCCCAAGTACCATTGCCGGGACGTGGCGTTACACCGGGCCAAATTAAATAACGCGGTAGTTATTTTAGGCAGTGCCACCCCAGCCTTAGAAAGCTATTGTCGCACCGAAATTAACGGCCCCTATCAACTGTTGTCTATGACCAAAAGGGTGGCGGATCGGCCACTGCCGGAGGTGGCAGTGGTGGATATGCGCGAAGAGATGGCCAGCGGCAATAAAAGCATTTTTAGCCGGGCACTGTTAAATAAAATGGCCGTCAGGTTGGAGAAACAACAGCAGGTGGTGCTGTTTATTAATCGCCGGGGTTATGCCACTTTTATTGTTTGTCGCCAATGTGGCGAGGTGCTAAAATGTCCCCATTGTGATATTTCTTTAACCTACCACAATGATGGTGTGTTGCGCTGCCATTACTGCAATTACCAGCGGCCCACTCCAAAAAAGTGTCCCCATTGCCAAAGTGATGCCATTGGCTTTTTTGGGGTTGGTACCCAACGGGTGGAAGAGGAAGTGAGAAGGTTCTTTCCCCAGGCCAACGTGTTGCGGATGGATGGAGACACCACCAGTCGCAAGGGCGCTCACCAAGAAATATTGGACGCCTTTAAAGCCGGTGAGGGCGATGTGTTGGTGGGTACCCAAATGATTGCTAAGGGTTTAGATATTCCTGGAGTGACACTGGTGGGGGTGGTAAGTGCCGACACCATGTTGCATATGCCAGACTTTCGGGCGGCGGAACGCACTTTTCAGTTGCTGACCCAAGTGGCGGGCCGAGCGGGCAGAGGGGTGAATGTCGGAGAAACCATTATTCAAACCTATAGCCCCGAGCACTATAGTATTGTCACCGCCCAAAGCCATGATTATGCCGGCTTTTATAATAAAGAAATGAATCTACGACGGGCGCTGAAATATCCACCTTTTTATTATCTGTCCCGGATATTAATTACCGGCGAAGATGAACAACTGGTGGAAGTGGTGGCTAAGCAACTTAAAGACATTTTGGCCCAGACGGTGGCAAAGGTACCTAGCGAACAGCAAGCCATGGTATTGGGCCCTGCTCCAGCGGCTTTATCTAAGGTGCAAAAGAAATATCGGTGGCAAATAATGATTAAGGCCCGCACTTTGGTCGCCACCCGGGCTATAACTGGTAACGGGGTTAAGCAGTGGGAGGAAAATAATCGGTTGAGAAACAGAGTTTCTGTTAGCATAGATATGGAACCTCAATTTTTAATGTAGGTTAAAGCAATTATGAATTCTAAATTATGAATTGTGAATGATTAGTTCTAAAGTAACCATTCCTAATTCAAAATTCCTAAATTCATAATTGAAATTACCATTTGCAAGAACGTTAACGGAAAATTTAACTACTAATAATTTTGTGAACCAACAGGAGGTAATTAACATGGCGGTGTATGAAGTGGTGAAAAACGGTGACCCCATCCTGCGTGAAAAGGCAGCGACGGTGCCGAAAATTACACCTAACATTATAAAGTTACTTGATAACATGCGGGATACCATGTATGCCAGTAAAGGAGTGGGTTTAGCAGCTCCGCAAATTGGTATTTCCAAACGGGTAGTGGTGGTAGATATTGGTGAAGGGTTAATTGAGCTGATTAACCCTGAGATTATCGAAGGTAGCGGCGTGGAGACTGATTACGAAGGCTGCTTATCCATTCCCGGCATCATTGGCGAAGTGTCAAGGGCCAGTGCGGTGATCGTTAAAGCTTTAAATCGGGATGGCCAGGAAGTGCAATATAAAGCTAAAGGATATTTGGCCCGGGCCTTTCAACATGAAATAGACCATTTGGAAGGCATTTTGTTTATTGACAAGGCCAAAAACATTAGGAAGGAAGAGTAAAATATAATGCGTATTATCTACATGGGGACACCGGATTTTGCAGTACCCTGTTTAGAAGCCATTGTTGAACACAATCACCAGGTGGTGGGTGTGGTCACTCAGCCCGATCGTCCCAAGGGGCGGGGCAAAAAATTGCAACCACCACCGGTAAAGGTGACGGCAGAGGCCATGGGAATACCGGTATATCAGCCAGAAACAATCAAGACACCGGAATTCATGGCATTATTAAAAGAATTCAATCCCCAATTGATAGTGGTGGTGGCCTATGGCAAAATATTGCCGCCGGAAATTTTGCACTTACCTCCATTGGGCTGTGTCAATGTGCATGCTTCGTTGCTGCCTAAGTATCGGGGCTCGGCGCCAATTCATTGGGCTATAATTAACGGGGAACAGCAAACTGGTGTTACCACCATGTATATGAATGAGGGTATGGATACCGGGGATATGATTCTCTCCGCTGCCACCGATATCACAGATGCGGACACAGTGGGGACACTTCATGATCGGTTGGCCACGATGGGAGCAACGCTTTTGGCCGAAACGTTACAACTGATTGCCCAGGGCAAAGCGCCGCGGATACCCCAAAAGGATGCCGAGGCTTGCTACGCACCGATGCTTAAAAAAGAACATGAGCTAATTCAATGGCAACGGTCTGCGGTAGCAATAAAAAATCATATCCATGGACTAAACCCTTGGCCCGGTAGCTATACCACTTTGGCAGGTAAAGTGTTAAAATTATGGCGGGCAGAGTTGGTGCCAGGAAATGGTGGAGAACAACCAGGGACCGTTGTTAGTGTGAAAGACAACCAGGTGGTGGTCCAAACCGGTGAGGGCCTGTTGGCGTTGACAGAACTGCAGTTGCAAGGTGGTAAAAGGCTCAGTGCCCGAGAGTTTCTCTGCGGGAAAAAGTTGACCCCCGGTATCAAACTGGGAGTTTAGAGGTGGAGCACAACATGATTACCGAATCAGCAGTTAATAAACCCCAAGCGAAAAAAAGACTGTTTATTGGCCTGTTGGCCGTCAGTGTAATTGCAGTTTTGGGACTGGCTATCTTATTATGGTATTTGATGTCCCATCCCACAACTGTGTTACAACAGGTATTATTGGTGCTATTAATTGGTAGTATATTAATAACACTGGTGGCGGTGGCCTTTGGCATTGGTGGTATTGTTTTGACCATTTGGTTGGCTAAGACCATTACCCCACTGCAACCATTGATGAGGGTGGCCATGAGTTTACTGTTTCCGGTGGTAATTGGCTTGGGGCACGTCTTTAACATTAATACCGACAAAATAAAAAGTTCCTTTATTGAGGTCAATAACCAGTTGGTGCGGACTAAGGAATTTAGTTTAAAACCAGAACAACTGTTGGTATTGGCTCCCCATTGTTTGCAAAAGAGCAGTTGCCCACACAAAATTACCACTAACATCAACAACTGTAAAAGATGTGGCGGTTGTCCGGTGGATAAACTTTTGGCGGTGCGGGAACGGTATGGTGTTAATATCGGTTTGGCCACCGGCGGTACGCTGGCCCGCAAATATGTTAAGGAATACCGACCAAAAGCGATAGTGGCCATTGCTTGCGAACGGGATTTGGTCAGTGGTATTCAAGATTCTACCCCCATACCGGTGTTGGGAGTGTTAAATGATCGACCCTTTGGTCCTTGCTTTAATACCCAAATATCGGTACCGAGACTAGAAGAAGCGATAAGATATTTTTTATCCGCAGAAGAAATTTAAAGGTGGAAAAATCATGTCCAATGTAAATGCTAGGGAAATGGCTTTAATGGCGTTAAAATCAGTTGAGGAAGAGGGCGCCTATGCTAATTTAGCTTTAAATAGAGTGCTGGAAAAATATAAACCAGAAAAGCTTGATCGGGCCTTTGCCACAGAAATTGTCTATGGCTCATTGCGCACCATGAATACTCTGGATTGGGTGATATCACGGTTTCTACAGCAACCATTGGCGTCACAAACGGTTTGGGTAAGAAATATTTTACGCATTGGTACATACCAATTAATCTATATGGATAAAGTCCCGGCGGCGGCCGCCTGCAATGAATCAGTGGAATTGGCCAAAAAATATGCCAATCCTGGGGTGGTTAAGTTTGTCAATGGCGTGCTGCGCAATATTACCCGCAACCTAGACAACTTAGACTATCCCGATATTGAGAGTGATCCGGTAAGCCATGTGGCGTTAAAATATTCGCATCCTCGCTGGATGGTGGAAAGATGGTTAAAGGAATATGGGGTTGAGCAGACCATAGAGCTCTGCAAGGCTAACAATCTGACGCCCCCAAACACCATCCGTACCAATACGCTGCGCATCAGTCGGGAAGCTTTAATTAACCTGTTGCAAGCTGAGGGCGTAAAGGTGCAAAAGACTAAATACGTTTCCGAAGGCTTAAAAATAGATGGTTTTTTATCTTTCCGTCATTTGGAAGCCTTTCAACAGGGGTTGTTTCAAATACAGGATGAAAGCTCAATGTTAGTGGGTCATGCTCTCAACCCAGCCCATGGTTCCCGGGTAATTGATGCGGCGGCGGCCCCCGGTGGTAAGTCCACCCATATTGCTCAATTGATGGAAAACACCGGTTTGATATTATCCTTTGATATTCATCCGCATAAACTAAAGTTGATTGAAGAGAATTGTCGCAGGTTGGGCATTACCAATGTCAAAGTAAGCGTGGGCGATAGCCGAGAAATAGCTGCTGATTTACACAATTGGGCAGACTATGTATTGCTGGATGCCCCTTGTTCCGGATTAGGGGTATTGCGCCGCAGACCTGATGCCCGGTGGCGTAAAGAGGCTTACCAAATTCCGGCAATTGTTAAATTGCAACGGGAAATGTTGGAAAGTGTCAGTAAATGTGTGCGGCCAGGTGGGGTGTTGGTCTACAGTACCTGTACCATTACCTATGAAGAAAATTTGGGGCAGGTCAAATCCTTTTTAAAGGAACATGACGAATTCATTTTAGAGGACTTAACACCGTTATTGCCAGCCAATATGGCCAACGAGCCAGATATAGCCAAAGGTTATGTTCAATTGCTACCCCATGTGCACGGTATGGACGGTTTCTTTTTAGCCCGTATGCGAAAAAGAGGATTAAGTCATAAGCTGTAGAATAATAAATTAATTTTAAGAGGCGGTATTATGGCCAAGCTAAACCTGAGGGATTTAAATTTGCAAGAGATGGAAGCATTGATTGTAGATTTAGGAGAACAAAAATTCAGAGCGAAACAAATTTGTCAATGGATACTGCAGCATGGGGTTACCGATTTTGACCAGATGACTAATATTGGCAAAGGTTTACGCCAGAAACTGCAAGATGTTGCTTATTTAGGTGGCCTGGAGGTGCTGGCTAGACAAACGGCATCCAGTGGCGACACAGTAAAATACTTATTTGGTTATCCCGATGGTGAAGCGGTTGAAAGTGTGCTAATGCGGCATTCCTATGGCCGATCTGCCTGCGTTTCCACTCAGGTTGGTTGTCGGATGGGTTGCCGTTTTTGTGCTTCTACAATTGCCGGAGTGGTGCGTAACCTGAGCAGTGGCGAAATATACGATCAAGTGTTGGCCATCCAAAGGGATAGTCAAGAGCGGGTAAGCCATGTGGTATTAATGGGGTCTGGAGAACCACTGGATAACTATGAACAGACAATCAAATTTATCCGCAATATTGCCGAACCCTATGGCTTGAATATCAGTTACCGCCATTTGACCCTAAGCACTTGTGGCATTGTGCCGGGTATTAAAAAATTGGCCCAAGAAAAAATGGCCATTACGCTGGCGGTGTCATTGCATGCCCCCAATGATCAGTTGCGCAACCAGATTATGCCCATTAACCGGCGCTACCCGCTTTCGCAGTTAATTCCTGCCTGTAAAGAGTATGTAGAGATTACCGGCAGAAGAATTACCTTTGAATACTCACTGATGAAGGGGGTCAACGATGGTGTTACCCATGCCGATGAGTTGGGGCAGTTGCTCAAGGGGATGCTGTGTCACGTCAATTTAATTCCTATCAACCCGGTTAAGGAACGTGGTTTTGAACGCACCGCTTCCCCGCAAATTATGCAATTTCAAAAAAACTTGGAAAGACACGGTGTCACTGCCACCGTTAGAAAAGAGATGGGGGCCGATATAGATGCTGCCTGTGGCCAATTGCGCAGGCGGGTCAGTACCAACCCCCAGCATAAATAAGTTATTAAAGAGGTGAAGAGTGTGGGCCTCTTTTCAGGATTGGAAGGTAATCTTGAAAAATATATCGAAGGATTTTTTAAGGATAAATTTAAAAGCAGGGTACAGCCGGTGGAAATTGCTAAGCAATTGGCCAGGGAAATGCGCAATAATCGGCGGATCAGCGTCAGCAATACCTATGTACCCAATGAATATACCGTTATTTTGCATCCCGAGGACTGGGAGAGTATTGGTGCCTTTAACCAACTACTGTCCTTGGAATTACAGGATTATTTGCTGCAAAAGGCAGAAGAAAAGGGTTTTACCCTGGTGGGTCAACCACTGGTGACGGTAGAAAAAAATGAAGAAACCGCTGCGGGCAATATTGTGGTTAAGGCAAACTTTGGTGAAGCAGTACCGGTGAATTTAGAATCGCTTCGCAAAGAGCAACCGGTGGTGGATGAAGCAGAGGTGGAGCACACCCAGATGTTTAAGCCGATCAAGGAAACGGCACCACTACCGAAGCCCGATGTGACTCCAGCTCGGTTAACTGTGGAAGCTGGCCGCGATGCCGGTAAGTTTTTTATTCTCAACAGTCAGCAAATTGACATTGGTCGTCGGGAATTAAACGATATTGTGTTGAAAGATCCCAGTGTCTCTCGAATACACGCCCAAATAGAAGTGAAGGATGACACTTATGTTTTGACCGACTTAAACAGCACCAATGGTACGTATGTAAATGACGTCAGGATAAGTCAAAAGGTGTTGAAATCTGGTGATACCATCGTATTCGGCACCACTGTATGTACCTTTAAGGTGGATCCGGTATGATAGATGTGGTGCTGCTGATACTGCGCTATTGCTTTCTGGCAATGTTTTATTTATTCTTATTCAAACTAACGCTAGCCATCCTAGCGGATTTGCGTCGACCACCGGAGGAAACGGCTATTCAATTAGGCTCACCCGGTGGAGATGGCGCCGCTTTAGTGGTGCTGTTCAGCAGTGATGAGCAACTGGAACCGGATACCCAAATTCCGTTGGGAAATAAAACGTTGTTTGGCAGGACTAACAACAGCGATATCAAGATACAGGATAATTTTGTTTCTGCCAAGCACGCACAAATCACCTATCGCGATCATCAATACTGGTTAGAGGACTTAGGCAGTTTAAATGGCACTTATTTAAACGAAATTAAAATTGACAAAGCCACTGCCATTGCGGACGGAGACAGAATCAGAGTTGGCGGAGTTAGTTTTCAGTTTGTGAGGTGGGCTTATGAAATGGGGCCAGATTACTGAGACCGGTTTAGTCAGGCCTAATAATGAAGATAACCTACTAATTTGTCCTGACATAGGATTATTTGTGGTTGCTGATGGTATGGGCGGTCACCGGGCTGGCGAGGTGGCCAGCAAACAGGCATTGACTTATTTGGAAAAGCAACTGAGGTTGGCACTGAGTTATTCCAATGACTTGGCAGAAAAATTAAAGGAAACCATAACTAAAGTTAATCAATATATCTATGAAATGTCTTGTCAAGATAATAGCTTGCAGGGCATGGGTACCACCATCACCGCCTGCTTAATCAAAGATGATTTGGCTATGGTGGCCCATGTGGGTGATAGCAGGGCATATTTAATCAGAGATAACACCATTAAACAGGTGACTGACGATCATTCACTGGTGGGGGAATTAGTCAAAAATGGTAGTATCAGCGAGGAACTGGCCCAGGTGCATCCCCGAAGGAATGTACTTACCCAAGCCATCGGGGTTTCACCCAATGTAGATGCGGATATTTACCAAGTGCCGCTGCAGGCTCGCGATCAATTAATGCTGTGCACAGATGGATTGACTAACCATCTTACCCGTAGCGATATTTTAAAAACGGTAGCTACCACCCAAGATCCCCAGCGGGCGGTGAAACAATTGGCGGACGCCGCCTTAAGTCAAGGCGGTACAGATAATATCACCATTATTTTAATTGAAATTTAGGAGGCTACCGATGTTCGGTACTGCTGGTTTAAGGTTGGAAGAAAGAAGATTAATATTTTACAATGGTCTCTTTTTATTACTGGCAGCAGTGGTTTTATTGCTGGGTGGCGATAAAGATGACATGACCGCCAACATTAAAAGTGTCACTGTGCTGTTGGGGGCCTTTGTGGCTTTTATGTTGCTAAGTTATATTTGGCAAATCACTGGTTTTAAGGCGGATTGTTATATATTGCCCATTGTCTTCGGTTTAACTTCCATTGGATTAATTTTCTTAATGCGCTTAAAACCAGATTATGCCTTTCGACAATTTATTTGGTTGTTGGTGGCCTTGACAGTGCTGATTATTGTCACTACACTGTTTCGCAATTATCATCGGTTATCTGAGTATACCTATATTTATGCTTTGTTAGGGGTAGTGGCATTAATATTGCCGATTTTCTTTGGGGTGGAGCAGTATGGCGCCCGCAGTTGGTTAGGATTTGCCGGTTTCCAAATTCAGACCTCAGAGTTTGTGAAAATATTGTTGGTACTGTTTCTGGCGGCATTTTTAGCCGAAAACCGCCGCATATTAACAGCTGGCACCGCCACTTGGTTGGGGATTCCCCTTCCCGGCCCGAGAGAATGGGGGCCATTGGTGGCCATGTGGGGAGTAGCCTTAATTATTTTGGTGTTTCAGAGGGACTTGGGTACTGCTTTGATTTATTTTTGTACCTTTTTGGCCATGATTTATGCTGCCACCGCCAGAATCTTTTATGTGTTGTTTGGCCTGGTTGCTTTTTTGCTTAGTGGTTTTGCCAGTTACCAACTCTTCGACCATGTGCAGGCCAGAGTTAACATTTGGCTAGATCCTTGGCCATATTTTGAAACTTCGGGTTATCAATTAATTCAGTCATTATTTGCCATTGGCAGTGGTGGCGTTTTCGGTAGTGGCCTAGGTGCGGGATCTCCTGATTTGATTCCAGCGGTGCACACCGACTTCATTTTTGCCGCTGTCTGTGAGGAAATGGGCTTACTGGGTGGTTGTGGCCTAATTATATTATTTATTATCTTTGTTTATCGCGGTTTAAAAACCGCCATGGCTGCTAAAGATGAGTTTTCTGCATTAGTGGCGGCAGGATTAACGGCGCTGATGGGTTTGCAAGCCTTTATTATTGTGGCAGGGGTAATTAAATTGTTGCCCTTAACTGGGGTGACACTGCCCTATGTCAGCTATGGTGGTAGTTCATTGGTGGCAAATTTTATTATCCTGGGCCTGATATTAAATATTTCTCATAAGGCAGGATTAGAACATGAGAAATAATATTCGTAAGTTAGGTATCTTTCTGCTGGGAATTTTGATCTTATTAATACTTTATCTATCTTATATCCAGTTAAAAACCGGTCCTGAGTTGGCATCTCACCCCAAAAACTATCGGTTGACAGAAGAAATGAGTAAAATTCACCGGGGTGCGATATTAGACAACCAAGGTAATATATTAGCTGAAACCAGATGGGATGATGAAAGTGGGTTGCGCCATTACCCGTTGGCAGAAAAAACCGCCCATCTGTTGGGATACACCTCAATCAAATATGGCAGTGCTGGGTTGGAGGGGGCTTATAACAGGGAACTATTGGGTTTGACCAGCGAAGGTAAGTTTTTGAATCTAATGCGCCAGGTCACCGGGGAACAACCGGTGGGCGAAGATTTGGTGCTGACCATAGATGGTGAGTTACAGCATTTGGCTGTAAAGTTGCTGGCCCAGACTGGCAAACCCGGGGCGGTGGTGGCGGTTAATCCCCGCACCGGAGCGATATTGACCGCAGCTTCCTATCCATCCTTTGACCCTAATAATTTAGAAACCCAGTGGGACAGCCTGGTGAACAATCAACAATCACCGCTATTAAACAGAGCCTTTCAAGGGGCTTACCCACCGGGTTCGGTGATAAAGCCGGCCATTGCAGTGGCCGCTCTGGAGGCGGATAATCAATTGGCCACAGGCAAATTTAACTGTCCAGGTTATTTGGAACAGAATGGAGTTAAACTTGCGGATAATGGTGTCCATGGCCAAGTTGATTTAACCCAAGCACTGGTGGTTTCTTGTAATACCACCTTTGGCCAATTGGGTGTCTCTTTGGGCAAAACTAAGCTAGAAACAGCGCTGGGGGATTTCGGTTTTAACAGCGATTTTGATTTACCAATAGATGTCAGACCCAGTACAATAACAAATGATGACAACATAGAAAAGCAAGAACTGGCAGAAGCAGCCATTGGTCAGGGCGAACTATTGGTTAGTCCGCTACAAATGGCCATGGTGGCCTCAACCATTGCTAACAATGGCATACTGATGCAACCCTATTTGGTTCAAGAAATAATTGCTCCCACGGGTGAGACGACGATGCAGCATCAGCCTCAAATATTAAAGCAGGTGACTACTGAAGACATTGCCCGTTTTGTCAACCAAGGAATGGTGGGTGTTGTGGAGAGAGGCACTGGTAAAACTGCTGCCATCAGCGGTATATCTGTGGCTGGTAAAACTGGCACGGCAGAAAATCAACAAGGGCAACCCCATGCATGGTTTATTGGTTTTGCACCAGCCCATGATCCACAGATTGCGTTGGCCGTAATAGTTGAAAATGGTGGTTCCGGTGGGACTGTGGCAGCGCCGATTGCGCAACAGATGATATTAGAGGCATTGAGGTGAGTGGCTAGATATGATTGGCAAGCTTTTAGGAAACCGTTATGAAATATTAGAGCAATTGGGCGGCGGTGGCATGGCCATTGTTTATAAAGCCCGGGATAATTTTTTGAACCGCTTGGTGACGGTAAAAATCTTGCGGGCGGAGTATGTTTCGGACTCTGATTTCGTCCGACGCTTTCGCCGGGAAGCCCAAGCAGTTGCTCGCTTGTCCCACCCTAATATTGTTAACATCCACGATGTGGGGCAAGAAAATGATACTCAATATTTGGTTATGGAATATGTGGATGGCGACAATTTAAAAAATTATATTAAGCATAACCAAAATTTGGATCTGCCAACCATTGTCAACATTGTGATGCAAATTTGTGACGCTCTGCAACATGCCCACGACAATGGCATTGTACACCGGGATGTAAAGCCACAAAATATTTTAATTGCCCACAATCAGCGGGTAAAATTGACAGACTTTGGTATTGCCTTTGAGGCGGCAACCGGTACAATATCTAATACTGAAACTGTCTTGGGTTCGGTACATTATATTTCACCGGAGCAAGCAAATGGCGATACCCCCGGGGCACAATCGGATATTTATTCATTAGGGGTAGTACTTTACGAAATGCTCACCGGTCAGCTGCCATTCAAAGGCGATGGCGCGGTGGCGGTGGCGTTAAAACATATTCAAGAACAGCCGCCACTGCCCAGTGAGATTAAGCCTGATATTCCCAAATACTTGGAACGGGTGGTTATCAAGGCAATGGAAAAGGATCCGGCCCGAAGATACCAAACCGCCAAACAGTTTAAGCAAGATCTGCAACAATTGGATTATACTGCCGATTTAAATGATGATTTTGCCACCCAGGTGTTGCCTGGTAGCGCCATTGCAAAGGCAAAGGAAAGTGTTCCCCGGGAAGGGGTTAATGGGAAGCCGCCGCCGGCAAAGGCTAAACCCAAGGCCGATACAAGGAAGATTGTGTTAATTGCCTCTTTGCTTATCTTAAGTCTGCTTAGTGGCGTGCTGTTTGCCTTTTATAAGTATATAAACGTACCGGAAATAACCGTCCCGAACGTGTTGGGGTATACCGAACAGGAAGCCCGGGATGCTCTAACCAAAGTGGGTCTGGAGGCCCAAGTGAAAGAAGTTAAAAATGAAGCGGAAAAGGGGACGGTTATCTCCCAAGACCCAGAGCCCGATGCTAAAGCCAAACAGGGGCGGGTGGTAACGTTAACTGTCAGTTTGGGACCGGAAATGGCTAAGCTTCCTGATGTCATGGGGCTGCCCATATCCGAGGTTAGGCTGGCATTACAAAATCTAGATTTTGAATATACCGAGGAAGAAGTATTTAGTGATAAATATGAAGCGGGGTTAGTGGTGGACCAGGATCCGGGGCCTGGAGAATACCCCAAAGGAACCAAAGTGGCCCTTGAGGTTAGTAAAGGTGCTGAACCAAAAGTACATCCGATGCCCACCTTGGTTGGTCTGCCCCTAAGTCAGGCGGAGCAAAAGGTGGCAGAGTTAAATTTAATTTTGGATGAACCCACTTTAACCCAAGCCAGCGATGAGTATATGCAAGGTTATGTAATTAGTCAAAAACCTGAACCCGGAGCGGAGATAACAGAGGGAGAAGGGGTGTCGGTGGTTGTCAGTGAAGGTCCGGGACCCGCTAAACGCAGTGCCGGCATTACCGTCGAGATTGACGACGATGATAAAGAACATCAATTAAGAATAAATGTTTCGGATGCCCGGGGAGAACAGGATGTGTATGTTAAAAAACATGCACCGGGTGAAGTGGTTTACGAGAATATTGAATTTTATGGCCGTGCCACAATCAGAGTATATATTGATAACGAACTGCGACAACAAAAGGTACTATAGGGCGGAGGTAACTTTATGATCGAAGGCATAGTTGTTAAAGCCTATAGCGGTTATTACTATGTCCAAGAGGGTAATAAACAGTGGGTATGTCGCTTGCGGGGCAAATTCCGCATCGATAAAGTAAATGTGCTGGTGGGTGATTATGTCAGAGTAAAGCCCGCCGGCAGTGACACCGGCGTTGTTTATGAGGTGCTGGGCAGGCGCAACCAATTGGTTCGCCCATCGATAGCCAATGTTGATCAAGCGGTGATTACCTTTGCGGTGCAAAATCCCGAACCTAATTTAGACTTGCTAGATAAGTTTTTGCTGATGGCCGAGGGAGCAGGGGTAAAACCAGTGATATGTTTAAACAAAATTGATTTGTTGGCGGCCACCGAACCGTCCTGGCTGGAAATTTATCGCCAAGCAGGTTATTCGGTGCTAACCACCAGTACTAAAAAGGACTTAGGAATAGAGGAGTTAAGAAAAATCTTAGCTCATAAAGTTTCGGTATTTGCCGGCCCCTCAGGGGTGGGTAAGTCCAGCCTGCTTAATGCTGTTCAACCGGGCTTGCAATTGCAAACCGGTGAAATTAGTCATAAATTAAAACGGGGTAAACACACCACCCGTCATGTGGAACTTTTGCCTTTGGCCTTCGGCGGCTTGGTGGCAGATACGCCGGGATTTTCCAGCCTCTATCTGCCAGAAATACCGGCGGTGGAATTGATCAACTACTTTCCGGAAATTGCCCAATATGCTTCCCGTTGCCGTTTTAACAGCTGTAGTCATACCCAAGAACCAGATTGTGCCGTTAAAGGGGCAGTGGAAGAGGGAATTATTAATGCCAGAAGATACCATAGCTATTTACAATATTACAATGAATTAAAGGAACGGGAAGGGAGATATTAACAATGGTTAAACTAGCACCTTCAATACTGTCAGCCGATTTTGCCAACTTGGCTGCCGATGTGCGGGCGGTGGAAGCAGCCGGAGCGGAGTATTTACATATTGATGTGATGGATGGTAGGTTTGTCCCCAATATTACCATCGGACCGTTGGTGGTCAAAGCACTGCGTCCTCATTCACGGATGGTGTTTGATGCCCATCTGATGATTGTGGAGCCGGAAAAATATGTGGCTGACTTTATCAAGGCCGGTGCCGATTTAGTGACGGTACATGCCGAGGCCAGTACCCACTTGCACCGGGTGGTGACACAAATAAAGGAAATGGGTGCTAAAGCCGGGGTAGCCTTAAATCCAGCAACCCCAGTCAGTGCTCTGGAATATGTCTTGCCGCTGTTGGATTTAGTGTTGGTGATGTCGGTTAATCCCGGCTTTGGTGGTCAGAAATTTATTCCCCAGGTGCTGCCGAAAATCAAACAATTGCGGCAGATGATTGACAGCCAAGGCTTAGCCACTGAAATCCAAGTGGATGGCGGTGTAAATGTAAACACCATTGCTACAGTGGTGGATGCCGGTGCTGATGTGCTGGTGGCTGGCTCGGCGATATTTGGTAGCAACAATATTGGACAGGCGGTAAATGATTTGAGAAAGGCCGTAAAATAGATATCTTGCTTAAATTATGAATTATGAATTATGAATGGCTAGTTTAATTTAAAATTCCTAATTCATAATTCGTTTTTTAGGAGGTGAGTTAAATGGCAGTTTGGAAATGCTCCCAATGTGGTGAAACCAAGGAGGGACGTTGTAAGCCAAGAAAATGCCCGTCATGCGGAGCATCTGGCACTGACACCTTTGTAAAGGCAGAAGAATCCAAGTAATTCCATTATATATCTTGATGGCTGGTTATATGCTCCTGGACATTCCGGGAGCATATTTGTTATAATGTATTCCATACTGGAATATAAATTAAAATTTGTTTATTGCATTCAATTATAATGAATTCCGATGAGGAATAATCTTAAACGCTTAATTTTCTTCTATGAAAAACGGGGGAACCATTTATTGGGGTTAATCCAGTGCTTTCGCTGGTAGGGCTAAACCTTGCGGCCCGAACCCGTCAGCTAACCTCGTCAGCGTTGTAGGGGACCGTTCTAAATGATTAATGTTAATTAATTATTGTATTTTTGCACCTTTCTATTCTGTAAAAATATGGAAACCCCTATGAGGGTTTTTTTTGTTTTTATATAGAGACAAATTTGTTCCGTATAAAGCAAAACCAATTACAAAATGCTATAGGTATATCCAAAGAAGCAGTAGAGATATTAAAGGAAGGTATTAAGTAGATGAAAAAATTAGTGGTTAAAGATCTAGTTAAAATTTTTGGTGATAATCCTAAAAAGGCCTTGCAAATGATTAAGGAAGGCAAAGACAAAGATGAAATTTTTGCTAAAACCAAACAAACGGTGGGCGTATATAATGCTAATTTTGAAGTGGACACCGGCGAGACTTTCGTAATCATGGGCTTGTCCGGCAGTGGTAAATCAACACTACTGCGTTGTTTAAATCGCTTAATTAATCCCACCAGTGGACAAATTTTAATTGATGGTGAGGACGTTGCCAAAGCAAATGATGAGCGGTTGCGCTATATAAGACGCCAAAAGCTGGGCATGGTGTTTCAAAACTTTGCTTTATTCCCCCACCGTACGGTGTTAGAGAATGCAGCCTATGGCCTGGAAATTCAAGGAATGGATGAAAAGACAAGACTGGAGAAGGCCGCAGAAGCTCTGGAATTGGTGGGCCTCAAGGGAAGGGAAGACTCGCGACCAGATCAACTTTCCGGTGGTATGCAACAGCGGGTGGGGTTGGCCCGGGCCTTGGCCAGTGATCCGGATATTTTATTGATGGACGAAGCCTTTAGTGCGCTAGATCCACTTATTCGTAAGGACATGCAGGATGAACTGCTGTCCATTCAAAGCCAGATGAATAAAACCATTATTTTTGTCTCCCACGATTTGGACGAGGCTTTAAAACTTGGTGATCGCATTATGTTGATGAAAGATGGCTCCATCGTGCAAATAGGTACGCCGGAGGAAATCCTTACCAATCCAGCCAATGATTACGTGGAGCGCTTTGTAGAAGACGTGGACATGACCAAAGTGCTGACTGCTGAAGGGGTAATGAAAAAGCCCGAGGCTACCATTACTATTAAGCATGGACCGCGATTAGCCTTGCGGATGATGCGGGATAACGGTATATCCAGTATTTTTGTTACCGCTAAAGATAGAAAACTTTTAGGTATTGTAACAGCTGATTGCTGTGTCGATGCGGTGGTAAATGGCAATAACGACATTACCAGATTAATTGTCCCCGATGTACCCCAAGTGACGCCAGATACTAACTTAAACGATGTCATTCCTCTGCTGGCGGACTCTAGATATCCAGTGGCAGTGGTTAATGACGATGGCAAATTAATGGGCGTGATTGTGCGTGGGGCTGTGCTGGCAGGCATGATGAGAAAAGGGGGGGACAATAATGGAGATGCCTAAAATACCTATTGGCGGAGCTGTGGAATGGTTTGTAGATTTTTTAGATATATATTTTGGCTGGCTGTTTGATTTGATCACCGATGTGGTTGAGTTCATGGTGGGCAATTTTACCGACCTTTTGATATTTTTACATCCCTTTATTTTCATTGCTCTAGTGGCTTTAATTGCTTGGCGTCTAGCTGGCAACAAAATAGCCATTGGTTCGATATTGGGCTTGCTTTTAATTTGGAATATTGGCATGTGGCAACCAGCCATGGAGACCATTGCCTTGGTGTTAATAGCAACCTTTTTATCTTTGCTGGTGAGTATACCCTTAGGTATTTTAACTGCTCGCAAAGAGTGGGTGCACAGAATAGTGATGCCAGTTTTGGATTTAATGCAGACAATGCCGCCCTTTGTATATCTAGTACCGGTGGTAATTCTGTTTAGAATTGGCGAGGTGCCAGGCTTGATTGCGACGGTGGTGTTTGCCATGCCGCCGGCCATTAAATTAACGGGCTTAGGCATTCGCCAAGTACCCAAGGAGTTAGTGGAAGCAGCGGAGGCCTTTGGCTCTACCGAAAGGCAAAAATTATTTAAAGTACAACTTCCTTTGGCATTGCCAACAATTATGACTGGGGTTAACCAATGTATTTTGTTGGCCCTGTCCATGGTGGTAATTGCCGCTATGGTTGGTGTTGGTGGACTGGGTGGCATGGTGTTGCGCGGTATCCAGCGTTTGGATGTGGGCATGGGATTTGAGGCTGGACTTTCCATTGTCATTATCGCCATTATCCTTGACCGCATTACCCAAAATATTGCTGGTAAGCCGAGAACATAATATTAAGTTTAGGGGGAGAGAAAACTTGAGGAAATTTACTAAATTATTAGCGTTACTGGCCACAGTATTGTTGATGACAGTGGCCTTGGTAGCTTGTGGCGGCAATGATAAGCAAGGTGACGCCGAAAAGCAGGCAGCGGACAATAAGGGTACAGTCAAATTGGGCTATGTGGAATGGGATTCCGAAGTGGCCAGCACCCATGTGGTTAAAGAGGTGTTAGAAAGTAAAATGGGCTATGAAGTAGAAGCCACTGCAGTGGATGCCGCCATTATGTGGCAAGGTATTAAACGCGGTGACTTTGATGCCATCGTATCAGCATGGCTACCTGCCACCCACGCCGATTACTATGCCCAGGTGGAAGGGGATGTGGAAAACTTAGGGCCTAACCTAGAAGATGCCAAAATTGGTTTGGTGGTACCTAGCTATGTGGAGATAAATTCCATTGAAGAGTTAAATAGTGTTAAAGATCAGTTTGAAGGTAAAATTGTGGGCATTGAGCCCGGTGCCGGTGTGGTTAATGCCACAGAAAAAGCCATTGCAGAGTATGGGCTGGACTTTAATTTGCAAACCAGCAGTAGTGCTGCCATGGCTGCTGAGTTAACCAGTGCGATAAAAGAGGAAAGGGCAATTGCAGTTACCGGTTGGACACCCCACTGGAAGTTTGCAAAATTTGATTTAAAATACCTAGAAGATCCTAAAGGCGTATATGGCGAAGCTGAACAAATTGACACCATTGTACGCAAAGGTTTAAAGGATGACGATGAAGAATTATATAATTTCTTGGACAAGTTCTACTGGACCCCAGCGGATATGGAAGCAGTGATGCTGAAAATTCAAGACGGTATGGATCCAGAAGAGGCTGCTAAGCAGTGGGTGGAAGAGAATAAGGACAAAGTAGAAGAGTGGTTAAACTAGTTTAACTAAACAGGTATCATCTAGTTTTGATGGTACCTGTTTTTGCCTTGCAGAGTGATATTTGTTGACAGCTACAGTGGTAAGTAGTAAAATTTCCCTTGTAACTTAAAGATATAAATGCTGTACAGTGGGCATTTTAATAACTGTGGAGGTGTACACATATGGAAAACTCTTATGATATTTTTGATACAACATTGATAGATAAACTGGTTTTATTGCAGCGGCAACAAAAAAACTTAGATGAAGGTGACGAGTTAAAATTTAAAGCTGACTTGGTATTCTTTGTTAATTTTCTCAATTCACAGTTGCGGAAAGATTTAACGGAGGCCGATGAGCTAGATATTGTTAAATATAAAGATTTTATTAGAGAGGATTATACTTTTAAAGATATTATAGATCGCCGCCTTAACAGTGCAAAAATTGCCCTGAAATTGTTGAAACAAATACAATAGTATAAGTAATTATTGACATTAATTAAAGCTGGTAATATAATCTAATTAAGTTGAACTTAATAAAGCGTAACCTTCGGGGACTGGTGTAATTCCGTACCGGCGGTGAGGATTTAATTCCAAGCCCGCGAACCCTTTTATTAGGGTGGATTCGGTGAAATTCCGAAGCCGACAGTTAAAGTCTGGATGGGAGAAGGTAAACATAAATCATTACGCAGGTGGTGTTTTTTTCACTTATACTTGCTTTAATGAGTTATGCTTATTTGTTTTGCCATTTTACAAACCCTGGAGGAAACTCTTGGGTTTTATTTTGTTTTGGGGGTGAAAAGTTGCAACAAGTGGACACTGACAGGGATATCTTCTTTATGCAAAAAGCACTGGAGTTGGCAGCTAAAGCCGAAGGTTACACCAGCCCTAATCCACTGGTGGGAGCAGTGGTGGTAAAGGATGGCCGCATTGTTGGCCAAGGTTATCACCAAAAGGCTGGGACACCCCATGCGGAGGTGCATGCCCTAAAGGATGCCGGCAGTTTAGCACTAGGAGCAACAATTTATGTCACGCTGGAGCCCTGTTGCCACTATGGGCGGACACCACCATGTACCGAAGCCATTAAAGCGGCTGGGATTAAAAGGGTGGTGGCAGCGATGACCGATCCCAATCCCTTAGTGGCTGGCCAGGGATTAAACTCTCTCAAAACAGCGGGCATCGAAGTTTCTTCTGGCATACTGGCAGAGGAGGCAGCCCAATTAAACGAAGTGTTTATAAAGTATATCACTAAAAAGCTACCCTTTGTGGCATTAAAGGCAGCGGTCAGCTTAGATGGTAAAATTGCCACCGTTATCGGTGAATCCCAATGGATCACTGGCACTGAATCCCGCTTATATACCCATTCCCTGCGTCACAAATACGATGGCATTTTGGTGGGTATTAACACTGTTTTGGCCGACAACCCCTCTTTAACCACTCGTTTGCCTGCTGGCCAAGGTAAGGATCCGGTGCGGATAATTCTGGACAGCAAATGCCGGACGCCGCTGGATGCTAAAATAATTAATCAAGCATCAGCAGCCCAGACAATTATTGCCACCACCAGTGGGGCCGATGTCGACAAAATAAAAGCCTTGGAGGCCCAAGGGGCGGAAGTAATAATCTGTGGGGATGCAGACACAGTGGACTTGCATCAACTGTTGCAGCAATTGGCCGCCAGAAAAATTACCAGTTTGTTGGTGGAAGGTGGAGCCGGTGTTCACGGTTCCTTTTTAACCAGCGGTTTGGTGGACAAAGTTTATTGGTTTATCGCCCCAATGCTAATTGGCGGCGACGCGGCCCCCGGCGCGGTGGGGGGATCAGGAATAAGACATTTAGAAGATGCGGTAAAATTAGATCGCACAACAATTCGCCATTTTGGCAAAGATATCTGTGTGGAAGGTTATGTTGCCCAAGGAGGTGGTAGACTATCTTTACTGGAATAGTTGAGGAACTGGGCACCATTAGAAGCATTACCAAAGGTGCAGATTCAGCGAAGTTACATATTAACGCCAGCAAGGTGTTGCAAGGTATTAAACTGGGTGACAGTATTGCTGTCAATGGTGTTTGTTTGACAGCAACCACCTTTAGTGATGATGGCTTTACTGCGGACTGCATGGCGGAAACATTGGCTAAAAGTAATTTGGGAGAATTGGCACCGGGCAGTGAAGTGAACTTGGAACGGGCATTGCGTTTGGGTGACAGATTGGGTGGACACATTGTCACCGGACATATTGATGGGGTAGGTTCGATAATTAAAATAGAACGCCATGACATCGCCATTTTAATTACCGTTAAGGCACCGCCGGCGGTGATGCGCTATATTATTAAAAAGGGCTCGGTGGCCATAGATGGCACCAGCCTAACGGTGGTGGATCACACTCCAGATACTTTCCAAGTGTCGTTAATCCCCCACACTGCCCACCATACTGTATTAGGGGGGAAAAAAGTAGGGGATCAAGTTAATTTGGAAGGCGATGTGTTAGGTAAATATATCGAAAAATTGATGGGTCAAAGGCAAGAAAATAGTGATCCTAAAAGTCCAGACAATATATCGATGGACTTCCTAGCTAAGCACGGGTTTCTCTAATTAAATTAAGGGGGTTTTAATGTGACCTATAAATTCAACACAGTTGAAGAAGCAATTGAAGATATAAAACAAGGTAAAATGATTATTGTGGTGGACGATGAAGATCGCGAAAACGAGGGGGACTTAGTGGTGGCAGCAGAAAAGGCCACTCCAGAAGTGGTAAACTTTATGGCCACCCACGCCAAAGGTTTAATTTGCTTACCAATCGAAAACAAACGGGCGGATGAACTGGATCTGCCACTGATGGTGACCCACAACACCGACCCCAATGGCACCGCCTTTACCGTTTCCATTGATGGGAAAGATTCTACCACCGGTATTTCTGCCTATGAGCGGGCAATGACCGTTAAAGATGTGCTGAACCCCAACACCAAACCAACGGATTTGCGTCGGCCCGGTCACATCTTCCCATTGCGGGCCCGGGAGGGTGGCGTGTTGCGCCGTTCCGGCCACACCGAAGCAGCGGTGGATTTGGCTCGCCTGGCGGGATTGTATCCGGCCGGGGTAATTTGTGAAATTATGAAGGACGATGGCACCATGGCCAGAGTGCCGGAATTGATGGAGTTTGCTGAAGAACATCGCCTAAAGATTATTACCGTGGCTGCGTTGATTAAATACCGGCGCAACCATGAAAAGTTAGTTAAGCGGGTAGAGACGGTGCATATGCCCACCAAATATGGAGACTTCAATGCGGTGGCTTACGAAAGTTTGCTGGATGGCGAAGGCCACATTGCTTTGGTTAAAGGGGATTTACAAAGCGTAGAAGCACCGCTGGTTAGGGTGCACTCCGAGTGTTTAACCGGTGATGCCTTTGGCTCGTTGCGTTGCGATTGCGGTGATCAACTGGCCACCGCGCTGCAACAAATAGAGCGAGAAGGGGTTGGGGTGCTGTTATATATGCGGCAAGAGGGCCGCGGCATTGGTTTAATTAACAAAATGCGGGCCTATAAACTGCAAGAAATGGGTGCCGACACTGTGGAAGCTAACGAAGCCTTGGGCTTTCCTGCAGACCTGCGGGACTACGGAGTGGGGGCGCAAATTTTAGTGGACTTGGGTTTATCCAAAATTCGGCTATTGACCAATAACCCCAGAAAAATTGCCGGCTTAGAAGGTTACGGCTTAGAAGTGATGAACCGAGTGCCGATAGAAATCCAACCCGGTGAAGATAACCAATTTTATTTGAGTACCAAAAAACAAAAAATGGGCCACATGCTCAAGTTACAAGGCTTAGAGAAAAAAGAAGCATAACAAACACATAGTGCGTAAAAAAATTAAATTAAATTAATATTTTAGGAGGAACATATCATGTCACAAATATTTGAAGGACATTTAATTGGACAAGGGTTAAAAATTGGTATAGTGGTCAGTCGTTTTAATGAATTTATTTCTACCAAACTCCTTTCCGGGGCGCTAGATGCATTAAAAAGGCACGGCGTAAATGAGATGGATGTTGATGTGGCTTGGGTACCCGGAGCCTATGAAATTCCTTTGTTAGCAAAGAAAATGGTGGAATTAAATAAATATGATGCGGTAATTACTTTAGGTGCGGTAATTAGAGGCAATACACCTCACTTTGATTATGTTGCAGCGGAGGTTTCCAAAGGGGTAGCAAAGGTTGGTTTAGATAGCGGTATGCCGGTGATCTTTGGTGTATTAACCACCGATACCATTGAGCAAGCAATTGAGCGGGCTGGCACCAAGGCTGGTAACAAGGGCTGGGATGTTGCCACCAACGCCATTGAAATGGCCAACTTGATGCGGACCCTTGGTTAAGTCCAATTCAGTTGCGGTATAATAAATTGTAAAATCAATGATGATGGGGTGTTTAACCTGGAGAAAATCAAACCTCTCAATACTTTGCAGGAAGTAGAAGAGTTGGAAATGCCCTCGGAAGGTAGACTGTTTTCTGCAGATAATGAAGAAATTAAACGGGGTTATACCACTGACATATATTTTGTTAAGACAATGGAAATACTCAAAGGGCTAAATTTGACAAATACCACGGTGGTGGCAGAAATATTTGCCAGCCGGCCAGGGGTAATGTGTGGCACTGAAGAGGTGAAAAATCTACTGGCCGGGCTGCCCATTGAGGTAATGGCTTTACCCGAAGGAGAAACCTTTGGAGCTAAAGAAGTGGTGATGCGGATCACTGGTCGCTACACTGACTTTGGCATTTATGAAACAGCTATACTGGGCATTTTAGCCAGCTCCAGCGGCTGGGCCACCGCCGCCAGGGAATGCGCCGATGCGGCGGGAGATAAGGGCATGATCTGTTTTGGTTCCCGTCACGTTCACCCAGCGGTTTCGTCGGTGATGGAACGGGCGGCATTGGTAGGGGGAGCCGACGGGGCCAGCAATATTATGGGGGCCAAGTTTTTGGGCCAGCAGCCCAAGGGTACTGTACCCCATGCAGTTTCTTTGATTGTGGGTGATACCGTGGAAGTTGCCAAGGCTTACCACCAGTGTATGCCCGCCGGCTCACCCACCATTGTTTTAGTGGATACCTTTAAAGATGAAGCCGAAGAAGCGCTGCGGGTGGCGGAAGCACTGGGTGAAAACCTAGCCGGAATTCGATTGGATACACCATCCGAACGGGGTGGTGTAACCCCACAATTGGTAAGGGAAGTGCGGGCCAGATTAGACCAAGCTGGTTATCAGCACGTTAAAATTTTTATCTCCGGTGGTTTAACGGTGGAACGCATACAATTGCTGAAGGAGGCCGGAGCTGACTCCTTTGGAGTAGGCAGTTACATATCTGGTGCCAGTGCCATCGACATGACCATGGATTTGAAAGAGATTAACGGCAAGCCAATAGCTAAACGGGGGCGGATTCCCGGCATTACCAAAACAGATAGATTAACAAAGATTATGTAGTAACAAAAGGCTGGGAAGGTTGCATGAACATTCCCAGCCTTTGCTAATATAGTCTCCATGCCATTGACCCAGGGCCCAAGGGAAAATATACTAAATAGAATTGCCGATCTGGTAATGACATATTTAACTATAATCCAATTGAATTTAAAGAAATCAACTAAGTTGTGTGTTTGGCCTCTTAGCGTCCTTCAAAAAGAATATCGCCATGGGAATCACAATAATTAAACCGCATGTTAAGTACATATAGGATAGCCCAATTTTATTAGATACCAATCCTAACATAATTGAGCCAACCCCAATACCTAGGTCGAGGGCGGTAAAGATAGTGCCATTAACAGCACCTCTGCGAAATGGCTCAACGCGATTGATGGCCATTGCTTGAATTGTTGGTTGTATAATACCAAAGCCAACGCCCATGGTAATGGCCGATAAAATAAATAATAAATAACCCTTGGCAGCAAAAAGCATGGTAAATGCTGTGGCTAAAGCAACAAAGCCGATGAACATAATCTTATTAGGACCGTGTTTATCAAAATGTTTACCGGCATATGGTCTAACAAATAGCAGCGCGACACCATAAATGAGGAAAAAGAGCCCGGCGTTGCTAATATTTAATTCTTTGGCGTAGATGGTGATAAACGTCATAATGCCCCCATAGGCTAAATTAACAAAAAACATTACCACTGACAGGGAATAGACCCGAGGTTCTAAAATACTGTTGAGAGTAAGCTTTTTCTTTGTGTTTTCCTTATAATCCTTAGCTAAGGTTTCCTCATAGTTAGTACCCAACAAAAATAAAAGACCCATGGCTGCCAGTATCGCACCAACCAAAAATAAAGTGTTAAAACCATATTGGTCCAGGATATAAAGGCTGATAATTGGACCCAGTGCCATGGCAAAAGTGCCGGCTAAGCCAAAATAACCCATGCCTTCGCCTCTTCTGGTAGCAGGAACAATATCGCTGGCCAGTGTTCCGGTACCGGTTGAGCAAAAGCCCCAGGAGAAACCATGAATTGCCCTTAATGCCAAAAGTAGCAACAAACTGGTGGTAAAACTATATGCAAAGGTTGCGATCACAAAGACTGCCAATGCCAATAACACAACCTTTTTTCTACCAATAGTGTCCAGCAGGTAACCCGCTATTGGTCGGACGATCACCGCGGCAATGGTAAGCACTCCGACAATATATCCCACCTGACTATCATTGCCGTGTAAAACATCGGTAACATATACCGGCAGTGTAGGGATTAAAAAATAAAAACTTGTAAACAAAAATAAGCTGGTTAAACATATAAAGATGAAGTTTTTAGTCCACAACGGTTGTTGAACGCTCATAAGTAATCTCCTTATAAATTCAATATTGTAAGTAGTGCTTAAGCATTTATAAAATATTATTTTTTAATAAATCTATCGGATATAGTATGAGAGGATTTTGTTTGTTGTTTTCTATCGAAGGATATGATTTTACAGTTGGTCTGAATTTGAACATCTGATTGCCGTGACCACCAATAGAATGTTGAAACATGCTGCCCTAATTCAATAAGTTGTGGATTTCTAACTACATAGGTTTGTTGGCTACCAAGGGGAAAATATCTGTAGCCGTCTGAAAATTTTTTAAGGATATAACCACCTTGTTGGTAGCAATCCGGATCAAAGAAAGCCTTTTTTCGGGCATTGCTTGGGAGTCTAAAAACCAAATCTGTTTTCATAATTATCCCCCCAAAATAAGTATTTTATCTCCAGAACAAGAAAAATTGTCCTGACAATCATGTCAACCTAAGTGTTTTAAGAATCTAAATTGCGATATATTTTATTAAGTACAGTTTTAACCAACTCAATTTCCTTTTCACTAATGCCGCTGATGGCTTTATCTAAAGCTTCAAAGGCCAGAGGATATAGTTTGTTTTTTAACTGTTTTCCTTCAGAGGTAAGATAAATTAGAAAGGATCTATTGTCTTTTGGATTAACTTGTCGCCATATATAGCCTTTTTTTTCTAACTTTGAAAGCATTCTTACGGTGGTGGGTTGATCTTTTGAAGTTAATTGGGCCAAAACTTTAGGCGAAAGGCCTTCTTGCACCCATAAACGGTTTAGAACTGCCCATTGCTCAGGGGTGACGCCATATTCTTTAAAGCTGTGTAATAAACTATTCTTCATCTTTGTGTTAGTGCGATTAAGAATAAAACCCAGGCTGTTATCTAAGTTAATGTTCATTTTATATCTCCTCTATATTTAATTGTCAAGACAATTATATTATTTAATAAATGTAATTGCAATCCAATTAGTTAAATTTGCTATTATTATGTATTACTAAAAAGGCAACAAAAAAAGCCCACCAATAAGGCAGGCCTTTAGCACTATCTGGATTACATTGCACGTTGAACTTTGCCGCTACGGAGGCAGCGGGT
Organism: Peptococcaceae bacterium 1198_IL3148; assembly: GCA_036763105.1. Taxonomy (NCBI): domain Bacteria; kingdom Bacillati; phylum Bacillota; class Clostridia; order Eubacteriales; family Peptococcaceae; species Peptococcaceae bacterium 1198_IL3148. Next base: position 82,889 of record JBAIYS010000002.1, read on the forward strand.
GCACACCAGAATACGTTTAGGAGTACCGTTAATTACTGCGCGTACGCGCTGTAAATTAGGCTTCCAAACTCTTTTGGTACGAATATGTGAGTGGCTCACTTGGAATCCTGATACCATACCTTTGCCACAAACCTCGCATTTTCTGGCCACTGCGATACACCTCCTTTATATACAATCAAAAAGTTGATTTTCTTCCAAAATCTCACTACGCTAGTATACCATAAAGAAAAGTAAATTACAAAGCTTTTTTATGGATGCTTCAATGCCTTTACCTTGACATCAACCGATAGTCGTTAGAAAATAAGGGTAAAAATAATAATGGTGATAAAATTGAACGATATACTTAATAAACAGGTGCAATACTTAAAGGGTGTGGGACCGAAACGGGCTTTGTTACTGCAAAGAATTAATATCTTTACCGTTGGTGATCTGTTATATCATTTTCCCCGGGATTACCAAGACCGCTCCAATATAAAACCTGCCCATAGCTTTGAACATGGTGAAACTGCCACTGTAATTGGACGGGTATTATATGCCCAGGAACTTAAACCCCGCCGAGGTTTAACGGTAATAAAGCTGTCCATTGATGATGGTGCCAAGGTGTTCCAGGCCATTTGGTTCAACCAAAAATATATTATCAAACAGTATCCCCCGGGCACATTATTGCTGTTAACCGGTCGCATTGACAAGAGTTTTCGCAACTCGGTTCAACTACAGGTGGTGGACAGTGAAAAAATAGATGATCCAGATAAAGCCAAGCAAGAAAGCCATATCATCCCGGTCTATGCTTTAACCGAAGGCGTCACTCAAAATGTCATGCGGGCGATGATGCAAAGGGCTCTGCATAATGTTGGCGAACTGAGTGAATTTATGCCGGTAAACCTGTTAACAAAATATAAACTGCCATCACTGAATCAGGCGTTGCAAGACATTCATCATCCCCAGGATAAAAATGCCATTGTGCAGGCCAAGCGCAGATTTATTTTTGAAGAATTATTCTTGCTGCAATTAATGTTGGCTAAACGGCGGCAGAAAAATCAACGGTTAGAAAAGTATCATCGCTATCAACCCGGTGAGGGCCCATTAGTGCAACAGTTATTGGCTAAGTTGCCGTTCAAACCTACCACCGACCAGATTAAAGTGTGGACGGAAATTTATCATGATTTGGACAGCCCTTATCCAATGAACCGACTATTACAAGGAGATGTGGGCTCAGGAAAGACATTAATTAGTGCGTTAATGTTGGTTAAGGCGGTGGAATCCGGTCTGCAAGGAGCTTTGATGGCACCCACCGAGATACTGGCTGAACAGCATTACATTGGATTAACCCAGTGGCTACAACCATTGGGAATTAAAGTGGGTCTATTGACCAGTAGTATTAAGAAATCCCAGCGGGAAACGTTGTTGGCCCAATGTGAAAGTGGCCAGTTGCAGGTTTTAATTGGCACCCATGCGTTAATCCAAGAGGTGGTCAATTTTAAAAAATTAGGGGCAGTGGTGGTGGATGAGCAACATCGTTTTGGCGTCAAACAAAGAATGGCGCTACAAGCCAAGGGCAATTTGCCTGACGTGTTGGTAATGACTGCCACTCCCATTCCCAGGACAATGGCCTTGACGGTATATGGGGATTTAGAGATGTCAGTTATTTATCAACTACCTCCGGGCCGAAAACCAATACGCACTCATTTTGTAAACCATAAAAGAATCCGCGATGTTTATTCTTTAATTAAGCGGGAAGTGTCCCAAGGACGTCAAGCCTATATAGTTTGCCCGTTAGTGGAGGAATCCGAGGCTTTAGATGTACAATCGGCGGTGGATTTGGCTGCAGAGTTGTCCCAAAGTACCTTTAAGGAAATGCGGATTGGGTTGTTGCACGGTCGCATGCGGGCAGAGGAGAAGGAAATGGTGATGCATGACTTCCGAGCGGGAGAGATTGATGTATTAGTTTCCACCACCGTCATTGAAGTGGGGGTGGACGTATCCAATGCCACGGTAATGGTTATTTTAGATGCCGATCGATTTGGCTTAGCCCAATTACATCAATTGCGCGGGCGGGTTGGTCGTGGCAAGCACCAATCCCATTGTATTTTAGTTGCTAACCCCAAGACCGATGAAGGTAAAAAGCGAATGGCCGCCATGGTTAATTCCAATGATGGTTTTGCTTTAGCAGAAGAGGATCTGCGTTTGCGTGGCCCGGGGGAATTCTTAGGATTTAAACAATCCGGAGTGCCGGAATTTAAAATTGCCAATCTAATTAGGGATCGACAGGCGATGGAATATGCTCGCCACGAAGCCAGCCTGCTGGTGCAAAAAGACAGCGGCTTTAAAGCAGATGAGCATCATCTTTTGGTCAAAGAACTACAGCGACGCTTTGGCAATAAGGAAGAGTTGTTGAATATCGGTTAACTTTATCGATACGGTGACTTTTGCATTTTTTGAATGAACAGCCTACCTGTGGTGATAATAATAAAAAAACTGGAGGTGGCAAAAATGATTGCTGGTAAAAGGGATTTTCCGATGAATGATAAGCAACAGAACTTTGCCTTTGAGGTGGCGCAGGAGATTGGCGTCAGTGGCAAAAAGCAACGCAAGCCAGGGTTGACAGCGCCCAGCACTGGGGCAGACGCATTGCAAAAGGATGCTTTAACCAAAACCGATCACGGCAATGATACCGAGAGATTTGTTCCAAAATTTTAAAGGTTAAAAGTGCTAACATAGATTTTATATGTAGTGTCCATAATAACACTAGATTAAGCGCCAACTACAAAAGACAAAATAGCGTTATCTGAACAGGGGTGCATTCCAACCCACCCCAAAGTGAGCGCGCTCTAAAGGTTGGTGTAAGAACAAGCGGACTTATAAAATTATAAGGACCGCTTGTTCCTTTATTAATGGTAAATTATTAGTGTAGGTACATGCTGTATTCCTCGGAGGAAATACCTTGGTGCAGTGATGTGGATATACCACCGGCAATGATTTTTGAGGTGTTATCTATTAGCATGTCAATTTCTTTGGGAGTGACCATTAAATGACCACCAAAGGGAGCCAGCACATCGGCAATTGCATCCTGAACCGCCTGTTGCTGGTAGGCCTGGTATACGCCGGGGTTTGTTTTAAAATTTTCAAACAGCTGATCAATGGCATCTGCAGCAATAACCGCAGCATGGCAAACTGTGGGCATGCCAACGGCGATTACAGGTACCCCTAGGGTTTCTTTATTGAGCCCCTTGCGTTTGTTACCAATTCCTGAGCCCGGTGATACTCCAGTATCCGCAATTTGAATGGTGGTGGCAATGCGCTCAACACTGCGGGATGCCAATGAATCAATGGCGATTACCAATTCAGGCTGAATATTATCTACAATCCCTTTGATGATTTCTGCTGTTTCAATGCCAGTAATGCCCAGCACCCCTGGGGCCACAGCACTGACTGGCCGCATGCCATCCCGCACTTCACTGGGGGCATAATTAAATATGTGCCGTGTCACCAGCACTTGCTCCACTGCTTTGGGACCTAAGGCGTCGGGAGTGGCATTCCAGTTGCCCAAGCCAACCACTAACACGTTGGATTTAGCAGTGAGGTTATACAAGCCACTTAAATGTTTGGCCAGCACTTCCACAACCTCTTGATGCACTTCTCGATTATTATCCCGCAGGCCTGGGGCTTCGATGGTAATATAGGTGCCCTGGGGTTTTCCCATAATTTCTTCGGCAGCCTGTTCGAGAATTCTTACTGTGGTGACCGCTGCATGTGTGTAATTTTCTTTGTCCATTGCTACCCCAGGGATTTCTTGTCCGGTTTGACCACGAACCACTTCTTGGGCTTCGATGGCTAAGTCTAGATTAATGCCAAGGGAAGATAAGAATCTATCATTAAGAGACATGGTGGTCCTCCTCTAAAGTTTAAATTTATTTTTAACTAAAAAGACATAAATATACATAATTTTGTAATATAGCTAAAAAAATCGATTTTTTGGAAACTATATGCTATAATGAACTTATTTATGAAAGGATTGTTGGTTTTGCGAGTGATTGCCGGTATCGCTAAAAAAACCCAGCTAAAGAGTCCCAAGGGCATGAATACCAGACCGACAACCGACAGGGTAAAGGAAGCAGTTTTTAACATACTAGCTCCGGTGGTGGTGGAGAGTACTTTTTTAGATTTATTTTCCGGCACCGGTGGTATGGCCATTGAAGCTTTGAGCAGAGGTGCGTCCCAAGCGGTGTTAGTGGAGAAAAACCCCAAAATGGCCGCTATTATCCGGGAAAACTTAAACCTTACCAAACTTTTTCCCCGGGCAGAAGTAATGGTAAAAGATATTTATGCCGCCATCAAAGCGCTGGCTGAACATCAAAGAAAATTTGATATTATTTACATTGATCCACCATACTATGAGGATCACTATCAGCGGGTGTTGATGGAGATCAGTGAATACCAAATATTGAATGTGGATGGTATGGTTGTTGTAGAAAGTAGCAAAAAAATGCCTCCGGCAGATAAGATAGCCACAATGACAGTGATGCGCAGACAAGTATACGGCGATACAATAATAAATTTTTATCAATCAATACAGCAATAGGTGGAGGATACATATTTCATGCGTATAGCGATTTATCCAGGTAGCTTTGACCCCATTCATTATGGTCACTTAGACATTATTGAACGCTCTGCTAAACTTTATGATAAGTTAATTGTGGCGGTGACCACTAACCCACAGAAAAAGCCTTTATTTACCAGTGAAGAACGAGTTGACATTTTAGAACAGGTGCTGCAGGACTATTCCAACGTTTTTGTCGAGTCCTTTGAAGGATTAACTGTTAACTATGCCTTAAAGCAAGGAGCCCAAGTGTTGGTAAGGGGTTTGCGAGCAATAACCGATTTTGAGGGTGAGTTTGTTTTTGCTTTAACCAATAAAAAACTGGTGCCAAATGTTGAAACCGTTTACTTAATGACTAGGTCAGAATATTCATTTATTAGTTCCAGTTCGGTGAAAGAAGTGGCCTATTATGGTGGCAATGTTAGTGATATGGTACCGTCATTGGTGGCAGAAAAGTTAAGCATAAAATATAAAGGAAACACAAAATAAGGGAGGAGAGATTGATGGAGCTCCTAAAAATACTAAATGAGCTGGAAGAATTTATAGAAGAATGTCCCGGGGTACCATTGAGTAAACGCATCATGGTGGATGAAAATGTGCTGCTTGATTATCTAGATCGCATTCGCACCACGTTGCCAGATGAAGTGAGACAAGCGAAGCTATTAATTAAAGAGCGGGAAAAAATCTTAGCCGAATCTAAACGTGAAGCCCAACAGATGATGGATGACGTGCAGCGCCAGATTGAAAAAACAGTTGACCAAGATGAAATAGTGGTGCAAGCCCATGCTAAGGCCAAAGAAATTGTTCAACAAGCTGAACAAATAGCTAGCGAAATAAGGTTAGGGGCTCGGGATTACGCCGACGAGCTACTGGCCCACCTGGAAGAAAATTTGCAAAAAATAGATGCCCAAGTTAAAGCCAACAGAGAAGAATTAAAACAGATGAAGTAAACCTGAGCTCCCCAAATATATCATTGGGGAGCTTTTATATTTGCAACTGTTGCCTAGGGGCAGTTCATAAACATTGCGCCCCACCGAACCGGGATAAACGGAATAATACTGAATGACCCCTTGGGGATCAACAAAAAAGTGGCCCGGGGGGCATTGCCTTCGGCGGTATAGAAGAACAGCATTACCCACTGTCCCCGATGATCAGCTAACTTAACACTAATGGGGTCACCCCGTTTTAAACAATATTCCGGCATCATATAAAAAACCTCCTTTTATTTACCATGTTATGAATGGTGGAAAAAGGAGGTAAAGAAACAATTATGAATTAAGAATGCTGAATTTTGAATTATTAAAACTAGCCATTCAAAATTCGTATTTTAAAATTAAAATAATCGTTCGAACATGTGGCTTTAGACAATTACTTCAATTCATCCAAAATAGCTTGCCAATCGATATATCGTTCTACATTTTCCAGAGCTAATTTAATACTGCGCTCATCGTCGGCTTTAATGCGGTGTGAAACCTCTGACATCCGTTCAATGGTGGCAAAGGTATCGTAGTGTACTAAAATAACTGGAACCCCTTTTTCCTTAGCCTTGGCGATTACCTTTACGTCGGGGTATAAACCGCCGGTTAGGATAATTACAGATGTGTCAGTCTCTAACGCTGCCAATGCCATGTCCGCCCGGTCACCGCCGGTAATGACGGCTTTGTTGGCCGAGCGGCGCAGGTAGTTTAACGCACTTTCAATGGTCATTGCTCCGACGATGGAATCTTCCACCAGACGCATTAATTGATCTGCACCGGTGAGCAACTCTCCACCCAATACTTGATAAAGGTGTTCAACTGTGGGGGCGTTCAGTTCTGCGCACCGGGGAACAATGCCGAGGGTTTTGAACCCGTTTTCTTCTAGAATTTCTTTGTAGACGCCCTCGGTTTTGGCCAAAATTTGTCGGGGAACGTTATAAAACACGTTGCCCACCACTTGGATGCCTTGGCAATCGAAGAAACGATTGAAAAACATGGCCTGGTCAAGGCTGTAATCGTTTTTAATCTTTACCATTTGTAACAAAGCAGCATTAAACTTTTTAGCCAATGTGGGTACATCAAAATTCATGCTGGCCATGGCATGGGGAAATATCGCCCCATCAATCAGCACAATGTCAGCATCCTTGTTAATTTCTTGATAAGCTTCACTGATTTTAGCTTCCAGCTCGGTTGATTGGTGAAACCGAGTTAAATAAAAGGGGCTGGTTGAACAGGGAACAATGGTTTCAATGGGTTTATCAATTTGTAGTAATTGTTTCATTAACAGTGCATCTTCGTCAATTGAACCACCGGTGGCGGTGATGGCGCCGATTGGTTTAAAATAGCTGACCCGATAGCCTATTTGCTGAAGCTTTTGCGCTAATCCCACCGCCATGGTGGTTTTGGAAGTGCCTGCCGAACCTGTAATATAAAGGTTTTTCACTGTTTAACACCTCACGATATAGTTATTTTAATATCTATAGCTGATAATCCTTCTGAATAAGCAAATATCGGGTTAATGTCCATTTCAGCAATTTCTGGAAAATCAGTCACTAATTTAGCTACCCGACCAATGACATCAATTAAGGTATAAATATCGGCTGGCCGTTGACCGCGGTATCCCTTTAATAAAGTGTATGCTTTGGTTTCGGTAATCATGGTATCGATTTGCCGTACAGTGATGTCTTTGGCAAAGCGGAAAGACACGTCCTTTAACAAGTTAACATAGATGCCCCCTAAACCAAAGGCCACCATTGAACCAAATTCTAGGTCTTTGTTCATGCCTATAATCAGTTCGGTGCCTACCGGCATCATTTTTTGTACCTCGATGCCGTAGGGCAGTACATCGGGTAAGTAACGCTGTACATTCTCCATTATCTGCAAATAACCTTCCCGAACCTTTTCGGCACTATCGACATCCAGCAGCACTCCACCAACATCGGTTTTGTGCTGAATTTTTGGCGATGCCACTTTCAGCGCCACTGGATAACCAATTTCTTCGGCTAGTTTTACCGCTTCATCGGCTGTGGTTGCCAGCAGCAGTTTGGCAGATGGAATGCCGTATGCTTCAGCAACGGTATAGGCTTCATTGCCCAACAGCACCCGTCGGTTGTCCCTAAAAACATCATAAAATACTGCTTTAACAGCATTTTTATCCACGTCATTATAACGCAGTGGTTCGTCATTGGTTAGCGGACGATTGCTGAAATCGGCGTATTTAACCATCCCTTTAAGGCTAAAAATCGCCTGTTCTGGGAAGGTGTAGTTTGGTATATTAGCAGCAGTTAATATTTGTACTCCGTCATCTAAAATGGGCCCGCCCATAAAGGAAGTAAAGATTGGTTTATGGGGATATTTTTTGTGCGCATCTATAATGGCTCGGGCAATGGCAACCGGGTCTGTCACCGCTGTGGGGCAAACCAGTACCACTGCACAGTCCACAAATTCATCGGCCAATGCCTGTTCTAAAGCGAACTGATATCTGTCGGCCTGGGCGTCACCAAGGACATCAATGGGGTTGTAAATATTAGCTTCCGGTGGCAATGTTAGCCGCAGCGACTCGATGGTTTCCCGAGAGAATCTGGCAACCCCTAAACCATTATTTTCTATGGCATCAGAAGTGACGATACCAGGACCGCCGGCGTTGGTGATTATAGCTACTCGGTTGCCCGCTGGCAGTGGTTGATATGAAAAGGCCCGGGCCAGATCAAACAGTTCGGTCATTGTCTGAGCGCGAATAACACCGGTATGTTCAAAGGTAATTTCATAGGCTAAGTCACTGCCACCCAGCGCACCGGTATGTGAGGTGGCTGCCAGGGCACCGGCGGCACTGGTACCAGATTTAAGTACAATAACCGGTTTTTTGCTGGTGGCTTTGCCGGCTGCTTGGATAAATTTTTGACCGTTATTAACATCTTCTATGTAAGCGATGATCACTTTTGTATTGGGGTCATCCGCCAATGCCTCAATAAAATCAGCCTCGTTTAGTTGGGCTTTGTTGCCCAGGCTAATCACTTTAGAAAAGCCCAAGCCGGTGTCTAAACTCCAGTCCATAATGGAAACCAGCATAGCACCACTTTGGGATATAAAAGCAATATCCCCTTGTTTGGGAAAAACAGCTGAAAATGAAGCGTTTATTGGGGTGATTAAGTCCATAATGCCGACGCAATTAGGCCCCAGCAAGTTCATGCCGCCATTATTGCAAATTTGTACCAGCTTTTTTTCTAATTCCATCCCTTCGGTACCTGTTTCTTTAAAACCGGCGCTTAGCACAATGAGGTTTTTAATACCTAGGCCAGCTGCTTCCTCTGCGATGTTGAGGCAAACATTAGCAGGTACCGCCAGAATTGCCAACTCCACCACTTCATTGATGGCAGTGAGTGATGGGAAACATTTAAGGCCGTTAATCTGATCATATTTGGGGTTTATTGGATAGACTTTGCCTTTAAACCCACTGTTAACGATGTTTTGAATGACTGCATAGCCAATTTTGCCAGGTGAGTTAGAAGCCCCGATAACGGCCACACTTTGGGGATTTAAAAAACTTGTTAAGTCTGCCAAGTTCTCACCTTCTTTAGAACTAAATTAATACCATTATATGCCACTGGCAATTTCACTGTCAATTGATCTATCTTAAAGGGCTTTCGCCAAAGTGACAATAGTAGGTTTAAATAAAAAGGAGGAAGCACAGCCTCCTCCTTAAAATATTATTTTACCAGCTCTTCAGTTTCGGTAGCGATCATTAATTCTTCGTTGGTGGGGATAACCATAGCAACGGCGTTGCCGGCTTTGGTAATGATTTGCTCTTTACCTCTGACATTGTTCTTTTCTGGATCAAGTTCCAACCCTAGGTAAGCCATGTCGGCCAGCACTTTTTCCCGGATTTCGATGTCGTTTTCACCAATACCACCGGTGAAGACAACTGCATCTAAGCCACCCATGGCAGCGCTGAAGGCACCGATCCATTTTTTAACGTTGTAAACAAACATATTGCGTGCCAATGCAGCCCGTTGGTTGCCTTTGGATGCGGCATTTTCTAAATCTCTAAAGTCGCTGCTCACGCCAGAGACACCCAAGACACCGCTTTGTTTATTCATCAAATTATTTACTTCGCCGGTGCTCTTGTTTTCTTTGTCCATAATATATGTCACAATTGCTGGGTCAATGTCACCGGTACGGGTACCCATTGGCAAACCGGCCAGTGGGGTGAAGCCCATGGTGGTATCCACCGATTCACCGTTTTTAACAGCAGTGATGCTGGAACCATTGCCCAGGTGACAAACAACAATTTTTAATTCATTAATGGATTTACCTAGCACTGCTGCTGCTCGGCCAGACACATACTTGTGGGATGTACCATGGAAACCATATTTGCGAATACCGTACTTTTCATAGTATTCGTAGGGCAATGCATATTGGTAAGCATAGTCTGGCATGGTTTGATGAAAGGCGGTATCAAATATGGCCACCTGGGGTGCCTTGGGCATTAACTCTTGGCAAGTTTTAATACCAACAATGTTTGGCGGATTGTGCAATGGAGCCAAATCTGAAACTTCTTCCAGTGTTTGTAGTACTTCGTCATCAATTAAAACAGCTTTGTTGAATTTTTCGCCACCATGGACCACCCGGTGACCAACGGCATTAATTTCAGAGATGCTGCTGACCGCACCATATGTGGCATCGGTAATGCAGGATATAAGCTTTTCTAAGGCTACTCTGTGGTTTGGCAGAGCATCATCCAGTACCAACTCACCACCGGCGGTTTTTTTATGTTTAATTCTTGAGCCCTCTAAGCCGATCCGCTCAGCCAAACCAGAAAGCAGGGCTTTGCCTTGGTTCATATCCAGCAGTTGGTATTTTAATGATGAACTGCCACAGTTAACAACTAGGATAATCACTAGGTATCCTCCTTTTATATATGTAATGTAAAATTTATAACCCAGGTTAAACTGATTAACCTAGGTTATAAAGTCAGTCTATTTTTATCTAGTTTTAGCTTAAATTCAGTCTAAAATACAACTATTTATTTAGAATTTCTGAAATATGACCTTTATGAATATAGGCGTTTAGTATATCACCGTTTCTTAAACCAACGGCATTGGCCTCGTCGGTATCCACATGCATTTCTAGTTTAAAGTTGTCACTGACGCGAACCAATACGTCGCCAAAGATAATTCCACGGGGACCTTTGGCCCGAACGCTTACTTTGTCGCCATCTTTTAATTTGAGTTTTTCGGCAACGGAGGTGTGCATATGAATGTGGCGAGCGGCCACAATGGCACCTTCCTCTAAAACAACAGTGCCTTTGGGTCCCACCAAAGTGATGGGGGCAGAACCAGCTAAATCGCCGGAATCTCTTAATGGTGCTTTAATGCCCAGTTTAAAACTATCTGTTAAAGTGATTTCAATTTGGGTTTGCTTGCGTGCAGGTCCCAGAATTCTCACTTTTTCAATTACACCCTTAGGACCCACCAGCATTACAGTTTCTTCACAGGCGTATTGACCTGGTTGGGATAAGTCCTTAAGTTTGGTTAATTCATGTCCTTCACCATATAGTGCGGCAATGTGGTCTACGGATAAGTGCACATGACGGTTGGAGATACCAACAGGTACTTCAAATATTTCTGGCTTTATAACAGTTAGGTTATCCTTTTTGTTGGTTCCCTCAACGGTAATTTTGTCTTTAATACTTTCATTTAACATTAAACTTCACTCCTTCTTTGGAAACTTAATATTTTAAAACAAATAAATTTTGGAATCAGTGTAAGTATATTGTATCAATAATATAATTTGATGGTCTGACCACCTTTTTCTTATATAAACATTGTGTATATTTTCATTATGACTCACGTTCAAACGGAAAGTCAATGATTGCATAAAATGTTAGAATTTTAACTATAATCTCAACTTGCTTATTTTCCTTATATTATCTCTGATTAATCCGGCAATTATATCTGGTGATCAATAGTAGTATTGGGGATTAAAGTATAGAAATAAAAAGTTTAAAGAAAAGCTGAGTGTTTTGCTAAAGGCTTGGCGATCACCAAGCCTTTTAATTCCCTTTAACTAACTTAATGGCCGAATTAAATAATTGATTCAAAAATCCCAGCAAAATAAAAAGTAACAATATAATAAGGAATATTTTAAAACATTGACCGGTTACAGCCCATGCTGAAATTACCACGTTGTCTGCACTTGACAGTGTGGGCACATCCAACCACCCTTTCTCCATCGGGTTTGACCAGGTCCAAAACAGATAGGTATACAATGCACCTAGAGTGGAATGGGCTAAGCGGGTAAAAATGTATGGATATATTCTGATATCGGTATCGGCAATTAAGCTGGCCACTTGGGCGTGAATGGATAGACCGCTCCATCCTAACATCATGGCGGTGGCCAGCAATTGTTGAAGCAGCGGAGCGTTGGTTTCACTGGCCAGCTTTGTGCCCAACGTGATTTCAAATATGCCGCTGGCAATGGATTTATAAACATCCTGTTCAAAGCCTAAAAAAAATAACGCCGCTGAAAATAATTGCGCCAATAAATCGATAAATCCCATCTCGGTAAGTAGACGAATAATGACAGCAAACAAAATCATAAACCCGCCAATTTTTAATAGAGTATTGATGGAATTAGTGACAGCATCGCCAATAATCTGACCAATGGGTCTTTTTTCGTTCCGGTGATAGCGGGACAATTCCGCGAAGGAACGCTTGATGACGTTATGAGGAGATGACTGACTGGCAATTCGTTCGCCATCCTTTGGACGATAAAATCTTAGCATTAGCCCCAATGTTAAGTTGGCCAGGTAATGGGCACCCACGATCAGACCCCCCAACTTAGGGTTGCCAAACATACCAACAGAAACTGCCACCAGCATAAAGAGTGGACTAGAATTGTTGGTGAAGCTCATCAGACGTTCTGCTTCCACCCGGGTACACATGTTGTTGCGACGCAACTTGGCGGTAATCATAGAACCGATGGGACAACCGGATGAAAATCCCACCACCATCACAAAGGAACCACAGCCTGGCACATTAAAGAGGGGGCGCATAATCGGTTCCAGCAAAACCCCCATAAAACTTACTATTCCCAGGCTCATCAGTAATTCCGAGGCAATAAAGAAAGGCAGTAGCGAAGGAAAAACAATATTCCACCACGCCTGCAAACCAACGGTTGCCCCTTCATAAACTGTTTTAGGTTGAATAATCATTAAATATATAAATAGCATGACACAGCTGGACCAAAATAACTTTGTGATGCTTAAATTCGATTTGTTAATGAAACTTGATAAGCTGGGTCTAAATATCAGCAGAATGCAAATAATTATTATTATAGATACTATTAGCAATTAATCACCACCTGGTTATTAGCTCACTAGAATATATACAGATAAAAAGAATAGAATAGACCATTGGATTTTGATTAGTCATGGGGGTATATCAACGAAAACACCTTGACAAATGAAGGAGCAATAAATATAATGTTGTTTGTTAAGCATAGAGGTGAATGGGCTAATGCGCATTAATGTAGCTTTTTTAAAGAAAGCCTTGGGAGACAGCAAGCATTTTGAATTGGCAGAGAATTTACCTTCAATAGATATTGATGGTAATGAAGTGGTGTTTAAAGGGCCAGCAAAGGTTAGTATCGATGTAACCAATGCAGATACACATTTAGAGGTTAAAGGCACCATCAACACGGTGGCTCAATTGACTTGTGGCCGTTGTCTGGAAAAGTATAATTTCCCTGTGGATACAGAATTGATAGAAAGCTACCATTCTGCCGAAACGGGAGAAGGAAACGCCGATGACGAAAGCAAACCTTTCACCGGGGACTATATAGATATTGAACAGGATGTTGTTGAAGCGATTCAACTATCTCTACCAATGCGACAGATTTGCAGTGAAGATTGTAAAGGTTTATGCCCCCATTGTGGAATAAACCGAAATCTAGAGCAGTGTGATTGCAAAGAAGATGATGTTGATCCCCGGTTGGCTGTCTTGAAAGATTTGTTTAACAAAAAATAATAAAAAGTACCATAAGCATTTTGGCAAGGGGGTGTAAGAGGTGGGTGTACCAAAGCGTAAAAGCTCAAAGATTAGAGGTAGACGTCGCCGTGCGGAGAACATGAGATTAGATGCTCCAAACCTGGTGACTTGCCCGCAATGTCAAGCATTGATTAGACCGCACCATATGTGCGATGTATGTGGTTATTATAAAGATAGAGTTGTAAAAGAAGTTAAAGAAGCTTAGTTATTAAATGCAAGCCTGGAAAATTCCAGGCTTGCATTTTTTTACAAATAAAAGTATAATCGTATTAGCACCAGGTATTAAGATAAGGTGATAATATGAAGAAAAAAAATACCAAAACCCAGCGGCAACATGAATTAATAAAATACATAAACAATAATCCCTTTTTGACCGACGAAGAGTTGGCAGAACTGTTGGGCGTAAGCGTACAAACAATTCGTCTGGATCGCACCGTTTTAAAAATTCCTGAACTCAGGGAAAGACTAAAACATGTGGCCCGCGGGGGGACCACTCCGGTTAAATCCCTCACCGATGAAGAATTGGTGGGTGAGTTGGTTAACATTGACATGGGTAGAATCGGTAATTCCATACTGACCATCACCAAAGATATGGTGTTTAAAAAGAATTTGGTAGCCCGGGGACATCATCTCTTTGCCCAGGCCAATTCATTGGCGGTGGCATTAATAGATGCCACGGTGGCTCTGACCGGTAGTGCTAAAGTTAGTTTTCGCCATCCAGTTAAGCTGGGGGATCGGGTAATTGCTGAAGCTAAGGTTACAGAAATTCGCGAAAACCGCCATTTGGTGGCTGTAATATCTAAGGTGAGGGATATGGTGGTTTTCGAAGGGGTGTTTACAGTATTTGCCATTGCAGAGGAGGGTTAATTGGAATGAGGATAGCGTTAGATGCTATGGGTGGTGATCATGCCCCCAAAGAAGTGGTGCAGGGGGCAATATTGGCTGCCTCAGAGTATCAAGTTGAAATAGTTTTAGTTGGCGATCAAAAGGTAATTGAAAGGGAATTGCAAGGTGACACCGTTAATGGGCTGATTACAGTGGAACATGCCCCGGAAGTGATCGGGATGGATGAACACCCGGCAGCGGCGGTAAGGCGCAAACGCAATGCCAGTGTGGTGGTGTGCAACACTTTGGTTAAAGAAGGGCTGGCCGATGCAGTGGTGTCCGCTGGCAACACTGGTGCTGCCATGGCGGCATCGCTATTTGGTTTGGGTAGAATTAAAGGTATTGAACGGCCGGCCATTGGCACCGTTATTCCTACCGGTCAGGGTTCTATGGTGTTAACCGATGCCGGCGCCAATGCAGATTGCAAAGCCAAACACTTACAGCAGTTCGCTGTGATGGCGTCTGTATATGCCGATAAAGTTTTAGGCATAGATAATCCTAAAGTGGCATTAATCAATATTGGAGCCGAAGAAACAAAAGGTAATGAACTAACCCAAGGGGTATATTCACTGTTAAAAAACACCGCTGGCATTAACTTTGTGGGTAATGTCGAAGGAAGAGATCTGATGTGGGGTCCGGTGCATGTGGCGGTGTGTGATGGCTTTGTTGGTAATGTGGTGCTGAAAACCCTTGAAGGGACTGCCATGTTTGTTTTAAATACCGTGAAAAAGAGCCTGGAACCACTAATGGCAGAAGTTGATCCTGTAAAACTAAAGCAGGTGTTAACGGGAGCAAAAAAACATTTAGATTACTCAGAGTATGGTGGGGCACCGCTACTGGGTGTTAATGGTGTTAGTATCGTCAGCCATGGTAGTTCAGAAGCTTACGCCATTAAAAACGCAGTGCGGGTTGCCAAAGAATCAGTAACGGTTAATTTGGTAGCTGCAATTGCTGATAGTATTGGCCTGATAGAAAAGGAGGAACTAGCTTAAATGAGCCAGCAACAAATTATTCAGGCCGGAATACTTGGAGTTGGAAGTTATTTGCCGGAAAGAATTCTGACCAATAGAGATCTGGAAAAAATGGTGGAAACCAGTGATGACTGGATAGTTAGTAGAACCGGAATTAAAGAACGGCGGGTGGCGGCAGAGGAGCAATTGGCCTCTGATTTGGCAACGGAAGCAGGTAACAAGGCATTAAAGGATGCCGGTATCAGTGGTGATGAAGTGGATCTGATTATTGTGGCCACCAGTACGCCGGATATGTATTTTCCATCCACTGCCTGTATAGTTCAGGATAAGTTGGGTTGTCCAAAGGCAGCGGCCTTTGATTTGTCCGCGGCTTGCAGTGGTTTTATCTATGCCATGACAGTGGCGCAGCAATTCATTGGCACCGGTGCGGCTAGGTATGTGTTAGTTATTGGGGCTGAAGTATTAACCCGGGTAACCAACTGGCAGGACAGATCTACCTGCGTGCTCTTTGGCGATGGCGCCGGTGCAGTGGTGATGGGCCCGGTGGCAGCGGGAAATGGGATTTTGTCCTCCAAAATGGCTGCCGAAGGAGCCGGCAGGGAATGTCTGACGTTACCCTGTGCCAGGGCGGTAACCCCCTTTAGCAACCAACCATCCTCAACCCAGGCATTAATCGCTATGCAGGGGAAAGAGGTGTTTAAGTATGCCGTCAGAGTGATGGTGGACGGAGCCAGAGAGGTGTTGGAGCAGGCCAATTTGACAACGGATGATATTGCTCTGTTTATACCTCATCAAGCTAACATCCGTATAATTGAACATGCCGCTAAAAAATTGGATTTGCCGCAGGAAAAGGTCTTTGCCAACGTGGATAAGTATGGCAATACCAGCGCTGCCTCGGTGCCTATCGCTTTAGATGAGGCTTATCGGCAAGGTCGAATAAAATCCGGTGATAAAATTATTTTAATTGGTTTTGGTGGCGGGCTCACCTGGAGTGCCGCGGTGGTTAAATGGCAGTAAGGTTCTAAAGGGAGAATTAGGAGGGAAATAGTATGGTAAGAACAAAACTTTGTGATGCACTGAATATAGAGTATCCAATCATTCAAGGCGGTATGGCTTGGGTGGCGACGGCAGAGTTGGTGGCAGCGGTATCCGAAGCTGGCGGTTTGGGTGTGATAGGTGCTGGGCAAGCACCGCCGGAGTGGTTGGAAGAACAGATAGCAAAAATTAAAGGTATCACAAACAAGCCCTTTGGCGTTAATGTAATGTTGATGTCACCCTATGCCGACCAAATAATGGACATTGTGATCAAAGAACGGATTTCAGTTGTTACCACCGGTGCCGGTAATCCTGGGAAATACATACCCAAACTAAAAGAAGTGGGTACCAAAGTAATTCCAGTGGTGCCATCGGTGGCATTGGCTAAACGGATGGAGCGTTATGAAGTTGATGCTGTAATCGCCGAAGGTGGAGAATCCGGTGGTCATGTGGGTGAACTTTCCACCATGCCCTTAGTGCCCCAAGTGGTGGATGCGGTAAACATTCCAGTAATTGCTGCTGGTGGTATCTTTGATGGACGCGGTTTGGTGGCAGCGCTGGCTCTGGGTGCAGTGGGCGTGCAGATGGGCACTAGATTTATGTGTGCCACAGAATGTGTGATACATGACAACGTCAAACAAGTGCTGCTTAAGGCTAAGGATCGCGATACGGTGGTTACTGGCCGTAGCACCGGCCATCCGGTGCGGGTACTTAAAAACAAGTTGACTAAACGGTTTATGGAATTGGAAAGTTTGGGTACCTCTCCAGAGGAACTGGAAAAATTAGGTGTGGGTAAACTGCGAGCCGCTATGGTGGATGGCGATGTGGAATATGGTTCGGTAATGGCTGGTCAAGTGTCCAGTATGATTAAACAAATTCAACCGGCCCAAGAAATTATTGACGATATCATTGGTGGGGCAGAAAAAACATTGAAGCTACTGTCCCAAGGGAGGTAAAGGTTTTGTCACTGGTTTTTGTATTTCCTGGTCAGGGTTCACAATATGTGGGCATGGGCAAAGAACTTTGCGCTAACTATTCGGTGGCCAGGGAGATTTTTGAACAGGCCAACGAAGTGTTGGGCTTTGACTTAACCCAAATGTGTTTTGCCGGTCCGGCAGATGAATTAAACCAAACAGCAAATACGCAACCGGCTTTGCTCACCACCAGTGTTGCGGTGATGAAGGTGCTGGAAGCTAATGGCATTGAGGCCAAGGCTGCTGCCGGACACAGTTTGGGAGAATACTCGGCGTTGGTATGTGCCGGAGCATTGAAATTTACCGATGCAGTCAAATTGGTGCAATTGCGCGGAAAATATATGCAAGAGGCGGCTCCCCAGGGTGCCGGGGGTATGGCTGCCATTTTAGGTTTAGATGGTGCAGCGGTAAATGATGTTTGCCTGCGGGCGGCAGCTAACGGCCATACCGTAGAGGCAGTAAATTATAATTGCCCTGGGCAGGTGGTGATTGCTGGCACCCAAAGCGGTTTGGAGGCGGCGATGGCACTGGCTAAAGAAGCCGGAGCACGCAGATGTGTGCCACTGGCGGTCAGTGGGCCATTTCATTCCAGTTTAATGAGACCAGCCAGCGACCGGTTGGCCAAAGAACTGGAACAAATCACCATCAGTGATCCTCAGTTGCCGGTACTATCTAATGTAACTGCGGATTATGTCCAAAGGGCGTCGGAAATCAAGCAAAAATTAATAGAACAAGTATTTAATCCGGTACGCTGGGAGGAATCGGTGCAACGTTTGGCGGCAGATGGGTATAACTTGGCGGTGGAAGTGGGCCCAGGCAAAGTTTTAAGTGGTTTGATTAAGAAAACCACCAAGAGCATTAACACTTTAAATGTCGAAGATCAAGGTTCACTAGAAAAAGTTCTTGCACATATGAAGGAGGTTGGCTAAAATGGTTCTTGATGGTAAGGTTGCCATAGTTACCGGTTCATCCCGGGGGATAGGCCGGGCAGTGGCATTAAAACTGGCCGAGGCCGGTGCGGACATTGTGGTTAATTATGCAGGCAGAGCTGAGGCAGCAGAAGAAACTGCTGGCATAATTAAAGATTTGGGACGCAAAGCGCTGGTGGTCAAGGCAGATGTTGCTGATGCTGAACAGGTTAAAGGGATGGTGGATCAAACCGTTAAAGAATTTGGCCGCCTAGACATATTGGTGAATAATGCCGGCATCACTCGGGATAATTTAATCATGAGAATGAAGGATGAAGACTGGGATGCTGTACTGGGTACAAACCTAAAGGGTGCTTTTAACTGCTGTCGGGCAGTGGTACGGCCGATGCTGAAGGCTAAAGGTGGTCGGATTGTCAACATCAGTTCGGTTGTGGGCATCAGTGGTAATCCCGGCCAGGCTAATTATTCAGCGGCAAAAGCTGGCCTGATTGGTTTAACCAGAACGCTGGCCGGTGAAGTTGGTTCCCGCCAGATCACTGTAAACGCTGTGGCCCCTGGTTTTATCACCACAGAGATGACTGAGGTGTTGGCACCGGAGGTTAAAGATCAACTGGTGCAACGGGTACCGCTGGGTAGATTGGGTTCGCCGGAGGAAATCGCTGAATTGGTGGCTTTTCTATGCAGCCCAGCCGCAGCCTACATAACCGGACAGGTGATTGCAGTGGACGGCGGGATGACTTCGGTATTGAAATAATTTTTTAGACAGACATTGGAAGGGGGTGAGTACTGTGGCAGAATTATTTGATAAGGTAAAGGACATAATTGTAGATCAGCTGGGAGCAGAAGAAGATCAAGTTACTCTAAACAGCTCTTTCGTGGATGATCTGGGTGCAGATTCCCTAGATATAGTGGAATTGGTTATGGCTCTTGAAGAAGAATTTGATATACAAATCCCTGACGAAGAAGCAGAAAAGATTCGTACAGTGGGCGATGCGGTTAAATATATCCAAGAGCATGAATAATAACTACAGCCTGTGTCGAAAGTCCCGGGGAGTTTCCACGGGACTTTTTTCCACCGGCAAAAACATAAATTTAGTTTAGTTCTTTTAAATGTACTGGGAGGTGCAGTTTTGAGTAAACGGGTTGTTATCACCGGCATGGGAGTTATCTCGCCAGTGGGTACTGGTTTGGATAAGTTTTGGCACGCCATCTCCACTGGGGTAAACGGCATAGACAAAATCACAAAATTTGATGCAGCGGAGTATCACTCACAAATTGCCGGTGAGGTGAAAGATTTCACTCCCACCGATTATTTAGATAAAAAAGAAGCCCGCCGGATGGATCGTTTCACGCAATTTGCAGTGGCTGCCACTGGAATGGCTTTGAAAGATGCTGGTATGGATTTGGATAGCGAAGATCGGGAACGCATTGGTGTCATCCTTGGTTCTGGCATTGGTGGCATGGAGACGCTGTGGGATCAAGCCCAGGTGCTGGTTAAACGTGGTCCCAGCCGCATCAGTCCATTTTTAGTGCCGATGATGATTGCCAACATGGGGGCGGGTCAAGTGGCCATCGCCCATGGCTTACAAGGCCCTAACGTAACAGCGGTTTCAGCCTGTGCTTCTGCCAACAGCGCCATCGGTGACAGCTATCGCCTATTGCAGCGTGGTGATGCGGATGTAATGATTACTGGCGGCACCGAAGCACCCATTACCCCATTAAGTGTAGCTGGCTTTTGTGCTATGAAGGCGTTGAGTACCCGCAACGATCAACCCCAGCAGGCTTGTCGTCCCTTTGACGCTGAACGTGATGGCTTTGTGATGGGAGAAGGGGCCGGTATTTTAGTGATGGAAACATTGGAACATGCCCAGGCCCGGGGTGCTAGAATTTATGCCGAAATTGTTGGTTATGGCAGCACTTGTGATGCTTATCATATTACAGCTCCTCATCCCGAGGGGAATGGCGGAGCTAAGGCTATGGAACTAGCTTTAAAAGATGCCGGTCTAAAACCCGAGGACGTTGATTACATCAATGCCCATGGTACTTCAACATCACTAAATGACAAGTTGGAAACCAAAGCAATTAAACGGGTATTGGGCGATCATGCCTACAACGTGGCCATAAGCTCAACCAAATCTATGACTGGTCACTTGCTGGGTGCCGCTGGTGGTGTTGAGGCCATTGCTTCAATTATGGCCATCAATAATTCTTTGGTGCCACCCACCATTAATTATCAAGTTCCAGATCCTGAGTGTGACCTTGACTATGTACCTAATCAAGCCAGAGAAAAGGAAGTTAATGTTGCTCTATCCAATTCATTAGGATTTGGCGGTCATAACGTCACAATTGCCTTTAAAAAATATGAAGGATAAAAGTCAGGTGATAAAACTTGTATAAATCCAGCATTTATATAGCCCGGCTGCAGCAGCGGCTGGGCATAGACTGGAACGACCCGGCATTGTTTTACCA
Source organism: Peptococcaceae bacterium 1198_IL3148 (assembly GCA_036763105.1). Taxonomy (NCBI): domain Bacteria; kingdom Bacillati; phylum Bacillota; class Clostridia; order Eubacteriales; family Peptococcaceae; species Peptococcaceae bacterium 1198_IL3148. The sequence goes on from JBAIYS010000002.1 coordinate 103,774, forward strand.
AGCGTTAACCCATAGTTCCTGTGCCCATGAGAATCGTCATTTAGGGCTAACCCACAACCAGCGCCTGGAGTTTCTGGGGGATGCGGTGTTAGAATTAGTGATCAGTGAACACCTATATCGCCATTTTCCAGACAGTACCGAGGGAGAATTAACTAAACTGCGGGCGGCGGTTGTGTGTGAGCCTTCATTGGCCAAAGTGTCCCGAGAACTGGCCTTGGGTTACTGCTTACGGATGGGGCGGGGCGAAGAACGATCAGGGGGGCGGGAACGACCCAGTATATTGGCAGATGCCTTTGAAGCGCTACTGGGAGCCATCTATATGGACAAGGGGTTGGAAGTGGCGCGTCAAATTATTCTTGAGCAGTTGGCTCCGATACTGGAAGATGTAATTGCCGGCCGATTGGATAAAGACTATAAAACAGAATTGCAGGAAATACTACAGCAGCATTCCTCTGATCCGGTTAATTATGTGATTATTAGGGAAGATGGTCCCGATCACAATAAAACCTTTACAGCGGGAGTGGTTTACCGAGGTAAAGAGATTGGCCGCGGCGTGGGGCATTCCAAAAAAGAGGCCGAACAACATGCTGCCAAGGAAGCATTAAAGGGCATTCGAGAATTTCCGCCAAGATTTAGAGGTAATCGCAAACGACACAAGAAGTAACGATGAGGGCGTTCGATAACGAGCGCCCATAAATCTTTATAATATGATTGATAGCAAAGGGGCAAGACAGTGCTAAAACGATTAGATATTCAAGGCTTTAAATCCTTTGCCGATAAAACAAAAGTTACCTTTAAGCCGGGGTTAACGGTGGTTGTGGGCCCCAATGGCAGTGGTAAGAGTAACATCTCTGATGCCATTAACTGGGTACTGGGAGAACAGCGGGCCAGTGCACTGCGGGGCGCTAAGATGGATGACGTTATTTTTGCCGGCAGTGATAAACGCCGTGGCGTTGGCATGTGTGAGGTATCGTTGACATTGGACAATAGTCAAAATATCTTTCCCATTGACTACTCAGAAATGACCATTACCAGACGGATATTTCGTTCCGGTGAAAGTCAGTTTATGATCAACAAAGTGCCTTGTCGCTTAAAAGATATCCACAACCTACTGATGGATACCGGTATTGGTAAAGGAGCATACTCCATTATCGGCCAGGGTAAAGTTGATGAAATTCTACATAACAGACCAGAAGAACGACGCATGATAATTGAAGAGGCGGCAGGAATAGTAAAGTATCGTCGCCGCAAAGAAGAGGCTCAGCGCAAACTGACCAACACTGAGCAGGATTTGTTGCGCTTAGGCGATATCATTGCTGAGTTGCACGATCGTTTAGAACCATTACAACAGGAAGCCGCCAAGGCCCAAAAGTGGCATGGCCTGGTCAGGGAGCGTAGGCAGTTGGAATTGGGGCTGTTGGCCCGGGAATTAATTGATTTGGAAGATAAACTTTCCGTCCTGGGCGAGCAGCTAAAACAGTGGCAACAGGCAGATCAGCAAAGGGACACGCTGCAGGACCAAAATGTCACTAAATTAGAAAATCAGTTATTGAACCATAACATGCAGTTGGAACAATACCGCGCCCAGGCCGAGCAACTGAAAACTGACATTCAAACGATGGAAAGCCAGGTTTCGTTAGTAAAGGAAAGACAAAGCAGTTGTCGTCTGGAATACCAGCGCATTCAACAACAAAGGGCGGAAACAGAGCAACGATTACAACAGCTTAAATTAGAAAGGGAGCAAGAACAGCAGCAACTACAGCAGCTTAAATCCTCTATTCAGCCAAAGAAAAATGCAATTAAGCAATTGAATGAACAGCTAGAATTGGCAGCGGAAAAATTGCAGCAACAAGAGACGTTGTTAGAAGATGATAAAGCGCAAATTATTGATCTGATGAACAACGGGGCCCAGGGCAGGGCCGCTTTACAGCGGGCCGAAGAGCGTAAAGCCTCTGCCGAATACCGTCTTTCTCAGTTGCGTCAATCAGCCCACGATGCCACATTGGAACAAAATCGGTTAAAAGAACAATTAAAAATGGTACGGGAAGAAACCATACAGTTAGAGCAAAAAATCTCCACCGGCCAGCAAAAAATTAAAGACAATGAAGAATTACGCCGCCAAATAAAGACCCAACTAAATAGCAGCCAGGAAACACTGAGGGATATCCGCGGTAAAATATCCGAAGCCAAATCCCGCCATCGGGTGTTGGTGGAAACCCAAGAAGGTTACAGCGGTTACCAACGGGGTGTCAGAGAAGTGTTGTTGGCGATAAAAATGGGTAGAGCCCAGTTGGCAGGTATTTGTGGTACCGTGGCCGAACTGATAAAGGTGCCGATGGAATATGAGTTGGCCATTGAGACCGCGCTGGGTGGGGCATTGCAAAACTTAGTTACCGAAAAGGATACCGATGCCAGACAGGTAATTGAATATTTAAAGAAAAATAAGTTGGGCCGAGTAACCTTTCTACCACTGAACACACTGCGCCCCTCAAAAAGACACCCATTGGAACAGCAGGCATTACATATGCCGGGGGTAATGGGGGTAGCGGCTGATTTAATTAAGTGTGATCCCCGTTATCAAGTGGTGGTTGAATTTTTGTTGGGCAAAGTGTTGGTGGTGAATAATATTGATCATGCTTTAAAAGCAGCCCGCACCAGTGGCCAACGGTTGCGCTTAGTCACTTTGGAAGGCGAGTCTATCTATCCTGGCGGTTCATTGGCTGGTGGTGGCAGTGCTGTAAAAAGTGGTGGCCTGCTGAAGGCTCGCCGGGAAAGAGAGGAATATGCCCAAAGGATTGCCGAACTGCAACAAAGGGAACAGGCACTGGTAGTGGCTGAGCAGCATCAGGCAGCGGAATTAAATGGCTTAGAACTGGAAATAGATGGTTTAAAGGAGCAGCTTGTTAAGTATCAAGTGACTTTGGCAGGTAAAAAGCAAGAGTTGATTCAGCTGGAAGATGCAGTGACCAAGTACGGATACCGCAGTCAGGAAAATACCTATGAAATAAATAACCTGCAACAGGAAATTACAAACCACGATCAGGTGCAAGAACTGGCTGCCAAACAGGTGGCTGAGGCTGAGGGAAAATTAAAGCAAGTACAGGATATGATTCAAAATAAACAGCAACAGCTGTTAAATTTGAAAGCCCAATGTCAGCAAATACAAGATCAAATCACCGCTGCCAAGGTGGAACTGGCTGGCGTGGAACAACAGCAATCTGGTCTGAGCAACCTAGTGGAAAGACTAAACCAAGAGAATAGTAAACTAAGGCAAGAGCTGGCGCTCCTCAATACCCAGGAGCAAGGCTTACAGGTTAAAGAACAGCAACTGCAGCAGCAAGGGGATCAATATCAACAAAGGCTGATACAATTGCAGCAGCGGTATGACCATTGCAGTCAGCTGATGCAAACTGCCAAGGAGAAACAGGCTGAGCTGCAACAGGCATTGGAGCAAGCAAGAATAGAACTGCAACAACTGCAACAGCAAAGGCAACAACAATTGGCCCGAGCCCACAATTTGCAACTGCAACAGGCGCGCCTTGAGACCGAGAAACAAGCAATTTTGCAACGTCTGGAGCAGGATTTTAATATTGAAAATATTGAAGAATTAACGGTGGAACCGGTGGAAAACTTGCGGCAAACCAAAAACCGCATTGCTGAGCTGAAAAATGCCATTGAGACCATGGGTTCGGTAAATCCAATGGCTGAACAGGAGTATCAACAGGTTTTTGAAAGATATGACTACCTGCACAAGCAGAAACAGGATTTAGATGAAAGTAAGCAGTCATTGCAACAACTGATATCAGAAATGGATCAGCTGATGTCCAGCAAATTTGTCAGCACCTTTCAGCAGATTGAAAAGGAGTTTGGTACAGTATTTAAAGAACTCTTTGGTGGCGGCTCTGCAACGCTGCGTATGGTGGGTGATAACCCGCTCACCGCCGGGATAGACATTGATGCCCGTCCGCCAGGTAAAAAGCTACAGAATATTGGCTTGTTATCCGGTGGTGAAAGGTCGTTAACGGCCATTGCGTTGTTATTTGCCATTTTGAGAATTAAACCCAGCCCCTTCTGTGTGTTGGACGAAATTGATGCGGCGTTGGATGAAGCCAATGTGGATCGATTTGCAGAGTATCTGAGCAAATTTAGCCAAAGGGTGCCCTTTGTGGTGATTAGCCACCGTAAGGGAACGATGGAACGGGCTGATACCATTTATGGAGTGACCATGGGTAACACCGGCATATCCAAAATATTTTCAATTGAGTTGACCAAAGCCGAGGCGGCTGTGGCTGACGCCTAATACTTTAGCGGAGTGAGGAGGAAGAAAAGATGGGTTTTTTTGATCGATTAAAAGCAGGATTGAGCAAAACCAGAAAGGGTTTTGTGGAAAAGGTTGAGCAGGTGGTTATCGGCCGCAATAAAATTGATGAAGAGCTGTTCGAAGAACTGGAAGAAGTGTTAATCCAAGCGGATATTGGCGTTAACACCGCACTGGAACTGGTGGACAGAGTGCGGCAGGGAGTTAAACTGCGCAATATCGGTGATCCAGCTAAAGTAAAGGACATCTTCCAGGAGGAACTGGAATACTTAATTGGCGAAAAATCAGAACCAATTAATCTCAATCCCGAGGGTCTGACGGTAATTATGGTGGTGGGCGTCAATGGTGTCGGTAAAACCACCACCATTGGTAAAATGGCTAACTATTTTAAAGGTCAGGGCAAAAAGGTTATTTTGGCCGCCGGTGATACCTTCCGGGCCGGCGCCATTGATCAACTGGAAATCTGGGGTCAACGTGTGGGTGCCGATGTGATTAAACAGGCAGAGGGTTCTGACCCAGGGGCGGTGACCTATGATGCGCTGCAGGCAGCGAAAGCCAGAAAGGCCGATATTTTATTGATTGACACCGCTGGCAGATTGCATAACAAGAGTAACTTAATGGAAGAACTGAAAAAAATACATCGCATTGTGGCCAGAGAATTGCCCGGTGCCCCCCATGAGACACTGCTGGTGCTAGATGCCACCACCGGTCAAAATGCCATCAGTCAGGCAAAGCTGTTTGGTGAAGCGGTAAATGTGACCGGCATTGCGTTAACTAAGTTAGATGGTACCGCTAAGGGTGGCGTGGTCATTGGTATCAAAACCGACTTGCACATTCCTGTGAAAATGATTGGCGTGGGCGAAGGAATCGATGATTTGCAACCCTTTAACCCCAGCGAATTTGTCTCCGCTTTATATGGACTAAATATAGAACAATAATCCAGGTGCATACCTGGATTATTTGTTTGTGCGCCCCGGCATGGGCGTTATCTAACTGCAGTTGATAAATAATCGAGTTTTCACAATTAAATTTTTAAGTCTAGACTGGAATAACTTGTTCTCGCAATATAGTTAATTTAATTTTAAGAACTACTTTGATAATCAAATTTGCTTTTTGACCAGTAGATTTAGGTGAAGAATTGTCAGGAATACCCATAACGGTAATGGTTTCTATTTTAGCATTTTCTTTCACTTCATCACCGGGACGTAGACAATCGATTTGGTGTACGGATTGAATGGGTACAACAACTTCTTTACTAATGCTTTTTCTTACATCAGGGCATGGCTCTGGGTCTGGATTTTTGAAAAGCATCTTAACTTTAACGAATCCTTCGTTAACCAATAGCCCTTTCTCTATCTTTGGCGTTAATACCACATCGCTGGCAGGTGCAATTTTTATAGGTGCCATTATCTTGCCGATTTTAGGATCAATTTTCACTCCGATTGGTGCTGGTATAATGTTTTCTCCGATTTTCATGATAGTTTCCTTGAAAATCACCACTTGGGTTTTTATTTCTTTTATTTTTTTAGCATCTTTTTTTTTATCACTGCCCATAATGACTCTCCTTTTTGTTAATTTACAACTTGCTACATAATACTCTTTGCAATCTAGAATGTGACTGAGTAGTACAATTAGCTATAGGTAAAATATCTCAATTTTATTAAGAAACCAATAAATTAAGCCCTTGATCCCTCTTTTGAGAGAAACCAAGGGCTTGATCATTAGCCTATTCTAAATAGTACAAGTTTTAAGGGCAGGGGCAGAACTGGGTAGCAGCATTAACCTTCATGATTGTTTCTTTGCTGATAATAACACATGTTTGAATAGTTGCTGTAACTAATACACCAAAGTCTACTACACCATCAACCAACGGAATTGCTGTAGCGGTTAAACCTTCTAGTTGCAAATCATGTTTTTGTACGTTGATTGTGCCGTCTGGTACAATACCGGGACAAACAACTTCTCCTGAGAAGGGTATTGCCGGTATAGGTACTTCAATTGGAAGTTCTACACCAAGAAGTGTAATTGTTAATGCTGCGGGAACTGTACCAACGTTAATGATTTTGCCATCCAAGACTTCTATGGTCCCAATTGTAGGTGGTCCGGTGGCTACTATATCGATGCTGACAATGTCCTCTAATGCTGGGATACCGGGAACTGGGACGGTGACTGAACCTGTTTCCTGGACGCATTCTGAGCAGAGAACCTTTAGTACTTTAATCTTCTGGTTAACAAAATTGTCTGGTAGAACCTGATTAACAAAAGCCATATAATTACCTCCTTTTATAATATATTACAATATATTACATAATACCCAATATGTGACAGTTTATTAATTTTGATTTTGCTGATGTTTTTAATAAAGCATAGCCCTCTTCTCTCAATTATGAGAGAAGAGGGCTATGATCGTTAATTTCTTCTGAATAGCCTCTATTGGTTTAAATATCACAAGTTTTTAAGGGCAGGGGCAGAACTGGCTGGCAGCCTTAACTTTGAGAACTTCTTCACGGCTAATAATAACACACATTCTAACAATCGCTTTTATAATAAGGTTAAGGCTTAATGTGTACTCTTCAGCATTAAATAACCTAACTGGAGATGTGATAAGCCCCTCTACCTGTAAGTCATGGGTTTGCACGTTTGTAGTACCGTCTGGCTCGGCACAAGTGCAATCAACGACACTTTGGAAGGGTATTTCTAGTAATTGACATATTACACAGTCGTTAACTAGCAAACGAACGGGGACTATTCCCATGATTACTACTTTACCTACCAGTACTTTAATTGTTCGAATTTGAGGCGCACCAACAATCTCTAAAGATACCGGAGCGTTAAGCAGGCCGGTATCTGGATCAAGGGTTAGGTTTGCAGGGGCAGGAATAATAATATCACCAACTACCTGCACACATTCCTGGCAACATACCTTTAGTACTTTGACCTTTTGATCAACAAAATTATCAGGGTTAACTTGGTTAACAAATCCCATCTTTAAATCCTCCTTTTAAAAAACATACGTTAACTAATTATTGCATGCCAGGACAGAGATAATTTCCTTACGAGATATAATTAACTTAACTTCAAGTACTATTTTGATGGCAAGATCTATTCTTTGACCAACAGATTTAGGCAAACTATTATCAGGAATTCCGATGACGCTGATAGATTTAATATGCACTTTTTCTTCAATATCGTCATCGGGATATATCCCCCCGATTTGATGAACAGATTGAATTGGTACAGTGGCTTCTTTAGTAATGCACTTTCTTTCATCATGGCATGGTTCAGGGTCTGAAATGTAAGCAATTATTTTTACTTTAACGAAACCCTCATTAATAAGTAAGTTATTTACTACTTTGGGGTTAAGTATCACTTCACTCACTGGTATAATTTCTACTGGCACTGTTAATTGGCCGGTTTTAGAATCAATTTCTACACCAATTGGGGCGGGTATAACCCCTTCAGCATATTTTAGGATTTTTTCTTTATGGAGTACAACCAAGGCTTTTATTTCTTTTTTGATTACATTATCACTAGAATAGGTGTGTCGGTGCTCAGGTTTATGCGTGATTGTAGGTTTGGATTGGGCTTTAGTTTTGATGTTTTTGTCACTCATGCGAATTAAATCAGTCAAAAATATAGGAGGATGGGGCCCGTTATTATATAGGTGATTAATAAATTCAAAAATATGATTATACAAAAAATCCCTCCTTTCAATCGGTCTCTAGACACTAATTACTCTTTATAGTATTCCGTTTTATTAAATGTGTTAATGAAACATTTAGATGTGGGTTATCAAATAAAGTCAGCACAGGCCTTGCTTTTTTGCAAAAAAGGAAATGCTAGGTATTAATAAATGGTTCCGTTTTGAGGTGCAAAGAAATACGTTATTATGCCAAATCATATACATATGATTATTGTATGAAAACGGGCGGTCAAAGACCGCCCCTACGATTTCACGTATTATAAAGCAATTTAAAGCAGATGAGATTATCAAAAAAGCCTACCAGCAAAATTCCTAATTCATAATTGCCACTTAACTACATATGGGTCACCCGATCTTTTAATTCTTGGTGTTTAGCGCTGTTGAAACGATCGGTCTCTGCTAAATAACCGGTAATGCGGCGCACCCTTTTGATTGGTGGCGAAGTGACCACCTTGACCTCCAGTTCTTCGGCACTAATTTCTGTAATCACCAGTTCGGTGACAATTTTGCCTTGCCGCTGAGCTTTAGCTTGTTCTTCCTTTAATAACATGTCAATTTCTAGTTGGCTTACCGTTCCGGACACAGTGATTTTTGGTGTCATAAGCTGTCCTCCTTAACCTATGGAATAAAATTATTTTAGCATAATTTGCTATAAATGTATACCTTTTTGGTAAAGTATTATAACGAAAGTATTGCCGACAGCAGTGCTCTGCCAGGACTAGATTTGACAAAATCTTGTAATGTAGTTTGATAAGCTTTAGTATTTACTGATAACTGATTTGCTATAGATCTATTTCTTTAAATACTTCGTTTTTCATAATATCGATCAGTTTAATTTTGTCGTCGGTAATGATGGCGGCGGAATGTACCTCATCTTTGGGCAGTGCGGTGCTGCCTGGGTTAAGCACAATCAAGTTATCATCACGATAGAGTTCCTTTTTATGAGTATGGCCATAAATGAAGATATTGACATTGAATTTTTTAGCTTGCTCTATGTATTGGTTAATATCATTTTGATAGCCGTGGTTGACTAAAATTTTATGTTTGCCTAACTGGACTAAAAGATAGGGATTTTGAATGGGGTGATTAATCACCATTTGGTCCACATCGGCGTCGCAATTGCCTTTGGCAAAAATAATGTTACTCATACTGTTAATTTTTTGTGCCAACTCCTTAGGTTGATAGCCTTCGGGCAGCGGGTTGCGGGGTCCATGGTATAAAACATCGCCCCCGTGGATAATATAGTCACATTCTCCCAAAACAGATAATGCCTTTTCAAATAGACTAAGGCTTCCATGGGTGTCGCTAATCACCGCAATTTTCAACTTACTCAACTCCTTAAGATTTTTTATAATAGTAAAGCTTACCATTTTCTATTTGATGCTCCAATTGATTCAGCTCAGCTAAGTAAGTAATCATTGCAGATATGGTAGAAAGGGAGAAATGGTACTCTTTAAAATCAATGGCCAAATCATTTAATATGATAATCTCTTCTAATAATTCTTCTTTAGTCTTCGGCTGAATGAGGCTTTCTATTACCATATCCAAATAGTTGTTTAAATTATCCTGATTAATTTTTACTAGTTTTTTAATGGTTTGGCCATTGTAGATTTGATCCGCGTGACCAAGTACGAAGAAGTCATAATCAAGTTCCGTTATGGTTTGATAGCTATTTAGCTGGGCTTGAATATCGAATAAAAAGGGCAGTGAGTACTTGCTGATTATCTTTTCGCTAAATAGGGCATCGCCTAAAAAACATACTCTATCCCGGGTGGCAATGCCAATTTGCCCGCTGGCATGCCCGGGCAGCGGGATAATATCAAATTTTTCGTTATTAATTTTAAAGTGGCCCGGTGCCAACGTGATATCGATCAAGTAATCTTTGTTAGCCACAAAGTATTTGGCTAGGTCTTTAACGGGGTTGCCGCCAAAAAGATACATGGGGAATAAGCGGTCATTTTCAATCATTAACTTGGCATCAGTGGAAGCGTGTAGCACCGTGCCAGGGTAATGGGTTTTGAAAAATCCGTTACCGCCGGTATGATCAATATGGTTGTGTGTATTAACAATGAACTTGATGTTGTAATTATTAGCTTCCACCACTTCACTGATTTTGCGGGCCTGTTGATTGTTGTTGCCGCTATCGATCAGCAAAGTATATTTATCCTTAAAGGCAAACAGGCCAATATTTGTGCCGGCAGGCAGGTAATAGGTGTTGCCATTTATTTTAACTAATTCCATTGCTACCTCCATTGCAGATTGAATTTAGAATCCAAGCTAAAATATATTATAAAGTCGCCTTTTTGACAACTGGGTACAAAAAAAGCTTATTATACATAGTAATTTTTAATACTTAGAAGGAGAATAAATATTGATGTAGAATTTTGGTAACTGGGATAAAAAATAAGGTGGTAATGTTAATGTCATTAATAAACAACCAAGTGCATCAAGTACTTGAAAAAATAGCTCCAGAAGTGGTAAAAATGGTGGCGGAAGAAACCGGTGAGAATGTTCATATTATGATAGCAGGCGGAGTGATTTTAGCCACCACTCAACCGGAGCGCAAGGGTGCAGTTCACGAAGGGGCAAAAAAATTGTTGACTGGTGAAATTGACGAAGCCTTTATAACCGAGGAGGACTGTCAACGTCTAAGTGGTGTCCGTCCGGGTTATACCGCGCCAATACTATATCAAGGCCAGCGGGTAGCGGGGTTAGGCATATCCGGTGACCCCCACAGAACGAAGCCCATGGCGCGCATCGGCATTAGAGTTGTGGAGAACTTGATTGAACGGGAAATGAGTGTAGACAACGTTAGGATGGCAGCCCAAGAGGTCTACGCCCGGGTGGAAGAAACATCTGCTGCCATTGAACAGCTAAGTGCTGCTGCACAAAGTATGGCTGCCAGCAGTAGTGAAGTGGCACAGATGGCCCAACAGGCCAATGCCAAGGTTGAACAAGTTAATGCCATTTTAGAAGCCATTGAAGAGATTGCAACCCGCAGTAATTTATTAGGCTTAAACGCCGCCATAGAAGCAGCCAGAGCAGGTGAACATGGTAAAGGCTTTGGTGTGGTGGCCACCGAAATTAGAAAGATGGCCAATTCCAGTGCCAAATCAGTGGAGGAGACCGCTAAGGTAATTAATGAGATTAAGGATTTCTTTAAACAAATCAATTCATCGGTGGGCTATACCAACAGTTATGTGCAGGATCAGAGTAATTCTTTAGAAGAAATGACCACTCAGTTGACTGAGATTAATAACCAGATGGAACAACTGGTAAGAAATTTTTAATGTTACACATAACGAGAAGCCATCAGGGGAATCTGATGGCTTTTCACATTATAGGTACTTTATGGTCGGCTGACAACTAAGTTAAGTTAGTTGTGTTATAATTTAGTTAAGGTCGCTAAAGAACAGGTGATTTAATGTTAAAAATGATTATTCAGGGTTTGATATTGGGGTTGATTATAGTGCTGCCCGGGATGAGCGGAGGCACCGTTTTTTTAATGTTTGGGATTTATGAACAGGTGATTAGAGATATATCTAAACTCAATTTAAAACCCTATTGGCCGCTAGGTATTGGCTTGTTGGTAGGTATTTACTTGGGCGGTATTGGTTTTACCTTGTTTTTTCAAAATCATCCTGATGCCACTGCCGCCTTTCTGTTAGGTTGCTTGCTGGCTTCTGTTAAACCGGTAATTGGCAGTTGCGCCAAACCCCATACTAAAGCGATGGTATTTCTTGTTTTGGGCGTCATCGCCGGCTTTGCCATGGTTGATGAAAGCATTGGCCAACAGGCCCTTGTACAAATGAATGTCAGTTGGGGATTGTTGATGGTGGCTGGTGCATTATCCAGTGCGGCCATGATCATACCGGGAATACCGGGCAGCGCAGTCTTGATGGTTTTGGGCATTTATGATGACATACTTTATTATGTCGCCGAGTTACACTGGGTTAATCTTGCCATTTTTGGTATCGGGAGTATTCTTGGTATACTGCTATTAGCCAATGTGATTAATACTTTATATACAAACCACAGGCTAATAATTTCTTACTTTTTTGCGGGATTAATTATTGGGTCATCCCGCGGGTTACTGCCCACTTATTTTGAGCCTCTTTACTTGGTATTGTTTATGCTAGGCTTTATGTTTGTTTGGCAAGCCAGTGATAGGGGAAAAGAACTGAAAATGGATACTGTGGAAGAGGAATCAAGCTAAGCATATGAGATGGGGCTGTGCAATAAAACGTGCAGAGGTAGGTTTTATTGCAACAACCTTATTTTTTTGTTACTTTTCTAAGTATTCCATCAGGCTGGCAATGCCTATTGTTTCTACCAATGCCAAAAAGGGTTCCACCAAATTAGGGTCGAAATGGGCGCCAGCACATCTTTTGATTTCATCTAACGCTTGCTGGGGATGTAAACCTTTGCGGTAGGGACGGTCGCTGGTCATGGCATCGTAGGCGTCGGCAATGGCTATGATGCGGGCCACTAATGGGATGGCTTCACCCTTTAATTTTTTGGGGTAACCGGTGCCGTTATATTTTTCTTGATGATACATAACCCCTTCCCAAACCTGCCGCATAAAGTTGCGTGGTTCGATCTGTTCAATAATTTTTGCCCCAATTTCGGGGTGACTTTTCATCACTTTCCATTTTTCGTCGTCCAACGGCCCAGGCTCAAGCAAAACATTATCGCGGATACCGATCTTACCTACATCATGCAACAGTGCTGCCTGCTGAATTATTTCCAACTGTGCGGGTTCTAAGCCAATACTTTGACCAATGAGCACCGATAACTTGCTGACCCTTTCGGAGTGACCCTTGGTATATGGGTCTCTGGCGTCAAGGGCAGAGGTTAAAGACTTAATTAGACTGATTAATAACTTTTCCTGGTTAGAAAATAGCATACTGTTGTCAATAATCACTGCCGCTTGGCTGGCAAAGGCATTACATAGCCGTAAATCCCGGGGGCAAAAATTACTACCATCTTGCTTATTAATTAACTGTAGTAAGCCCAGTGGCCGACCTTTACTGATTAAGGGAATAAACACCATGGAATTAACTTGATGACTGAGTAAGCCACTGATATTATCTAACGTCATCGAACCGCCATTGCCGTTGCGGTAAACTATCTTTGGTTCGCCGCTGGCTAAAATTCTATTGACGTCCCCTTGGAAATGCTGTCCTATTTTTTTAACTAAAGGTTGATCCAGTCCATAGGCTACCACCGGTGACAGATCATGTTCTTCATCCAGGTCAAGCCATAACACACCTGTTTCTGCTTGCACCAGGATGATGCCTTGCTCCATCACAATACCAACCACTTCTTCTAAGCGTAAATTGGAACTGAGTAGCACGCCCACTTCCAGTAGCGTGTTAACTTCATTGGTGGTAAAATTATCATCCTTGTCAACGGCTAAATTATTCATAGAACATTCCCCTAATCATTTCTTTCACTCATATCTAGAGTTGAAATATGAAATAACCATTATGCCCCATTATACCAAAATTTGTACAAGCTTTATAGTCACATAGAGGAATCTTTTTAAAACAGTACTAATTTTCGACATTCTCCACTTTAACGGCACACACCTTTAACTCCGGTATTTTGGCCACAGCATCCACCGCTTTGTTAGTAAGTTTATTTATTGGTGCAGCGGGGAAGTGGAACGAGGTAAACACTGTGCCCACTGGCACAATTTCCGTTGTTTTAACTGGTAATTTTATGCTGCCACGGCGGGATGACACCTTCACCAAGTCCCCGGTTTTGATGCCCAGTTGGTCAGCATCTAACGGATTCATTTCCAAATATTCCTCTGGGTAATATTGTTCTAGTATTCCTGTGCGCAAAGTCATTGTACCGGTGTGATAATGATACAATCTTCTGCCGGTGTTTAGGAACAACGGAAATTCATCATTGGGCATTTCTGCCGGCGGTAAATACTCCACCCCATGAAATTTACCTAAACCGTTGCTAAAGGTGTCTTGGTGCAGTATGGCGGTGCCGGGGTGAGTGGCGTCCGGGCAGGGCCATTGTAAACCGCCACTTTCTAAACGATGGTGCTCGATACCGCCGTAACTGGGTGTGAGGCTGGCAATCTCACCCATAATTTCTGCCGGTGACGAATATTGCATCGGAAAGCCCATGGCGTTGGCCAAAGTGCAGATGATTTGCCAGTCAGCTTTGGCATTACCCACTGGTTCAACAGCTTTGCGCACCAATTGTACTCGACGCTCGGTGTTGGTGAAGGTGCCATCCTTTTCAGCAAAGCTAACCGCCGGTAGCACCACATCGGCCAGTTGGGCGGTTTCAGTTAGAAAAATATCTTGCACCACTAAAAAATCTAGATTTTTTAAGGCGGCAATAATATGATTGGCATCGGCATCAGACAACACTGGATTTTCTCCCATAATATACATACCCTTTATGGCCCCTCGGCCAGCAGCATCCATGATTTCCCCCACCGTCAATCCTGGCTTGGCCGGGAGGTGATCAACTTGCCAGGCGGTGGTGAATTTTTGCCTGGCCAAATCTGAGCTAACCCTTTGATAGCCGGGCAATACATCGGGTAGCGCGCCCATGTCGCAGGCCCCTTGCACGTTGTTTTGCCCCCTTAGGGGATTAACGCCTGAATGTTTTTTACCAATATGGCCGCAGAGCATGGCTAAGTTGGCCACTGTCAACACATTATCGGTGCCCGTGGTGTGCTGGGTAATGCCCATGGTATAAAGGATGGATGCCCGTTCGGCTTGGGCATATCCTCTGGCCACTTGACAAATAATGTCCGCAGGAATGCCAGTGATTTGTTCGGTGAATTCCGGTGTATACCGGGCCAGTGATTGCCGGTAAGCGGCAAAACCCTCGGTGCGTTTAGCCACAAAATCCTGGTTCCACAAGCCCTCTTTAACAATGACGTGGGCTAATCCGTTTAATAAAGCGCTGTCAGTGCCGGGGTTAAGCCGCAAATGGTGGTGAGCCAACTGAGCCACCTCTGTTAATCGGGGGTCAATTACAACCAGTTGTGCCCCTTGACGCACTGCTTTTTTAACCTTTAGCCCAATGATTGGGTGGGCTTCGGTGGTGTTGCTGCCTATAATCAATAAAAAGTCTGCCCCGGAGATCTCATCAATACTGTTGGTCATTGCGCCACTGCCAAAGGTAGTTGCCAGACCGGCAACGGTGGGGGCGTGTCACAGGCGGGCACAGTGATCAATATTGTTGGTACCTAAAACTGCCCGGGTAAATTTTTGCATCAGGTAATTTTCTTCGTTGGTGCATCGGGCTGAACTCAGTACCGCTAAGGCATCTCCGCCGTGGTTTTGTTTAATCATTGTCAATTTGCCACTGACCAGTTCAATGGCTTCATCCCAGGTGGCCGGTACAAATTGGCCATTCTTTTTAATTAACGGGTTGGTTAGGCGGTCGGGATGATGAATAAAGTTATAGCCGAAACGGCCTTTAACACAAAGCGCCCATCCGTTGACATCCCCATCACAGGAGGTGACACCCACCACTCGGCCGTCTTTGACATTCAGTTCAAAGTTGCAGCCGACACCGCAGTAAGGACAAGTGGTTTTTATTTTTTTAACTTCCCAAGAACGGGCTTTACTGCGCAAATCCTTTTCTTGCAGGGCACCCACCGGGCAAAGGGCCACACAGTTGCCGCAAAATACGCATTCCGATTGGCTTAAAGGGGTGTCCATGGCCGGGGTTATTTTAGTATCAAAACCGCGGAAGGCAAAGTCTAATACGGCTTTTCCTTGCACTTCGTCACAGACTCGAACACATTTACCACACATGATACATTTATTCATATCCCGGACGATAAAGGGGTTGTCGCTTTCAATTGGATATTGGTGATGTTGACCGCTGAAGCTGCTTGCCTGTACCCCGTACATAAAGGCATAGTCTTGCAGTCGGCAGTCGCCGGCTTTGCCACAGGTAAGGCAGTCTTGAGGATGGTTAGCCAGCAACAATTCGAGGATTGTTTTACGGGCTTCCGCCACCGCAGCAGATTCGGTGTAAATCACCATGCCTTCCTTAACCTTGGTGGTACAGGAAACAGTAAGTTTGTTTTGCCCCTCAACCTCCACTAGGCAAATTCTGCAGGAGGCCTGTTGGGTTAACTCGGGGTGGTGGCACAGGGTGGGGATAAAGACCCCTGCTTTTTCTGCTGCTTCTAAAATGGTAGTGCCTGCTGGTACAGATACTGGTTGTTCATTGATGGTGATGTTGATATAATTAGCCATTTTTCACTCTCCTTTTACCCCGACTATTTTTTAATTACCGCGCTGAATTTGCATTTTTGTAAACAACTGCCGCATTTGATGCAAATAGAGGTATCGATGACGTGGGGTTGTTTTTTGTCGCCGCTGATGGCCGCCACCGGGCAAGAACGGGCGCAATTGCCACAGCCGATGCAACGTTCGCCATCGATGGCATAGGTTAGTAGGTTGCTACACGCTGCGGCTGGGCAATGTTTATCGTATATGTGGGTCTCATATTCGTGGCGGAAATATTGCAACGTACTTAATACCGGGTTAGGGGCACTCTGTCCCAAACCGCAGAGGGAAGTTGACTGAATAACCCGACTTAGTTTTTCCAGTTGTTTTAAATCTTCTGGCACCCCTTGTCCGTCACAAATGCGGGTGAGAATTTCCAACATCCGGGTGGTACCTTCTCGGCAGGGGGTGCATTTACCGCAGGACTCAGCCTTGGTAAACTGCAAAAAGAAGCGTGCCACATCAACCATGCAGGTGGTATCGTCCAACACCACTAGCCCCCCGGAACCCATCATAGCCCCCACTTGCTTTAAAGAATCGTAATCCACCGGCAGATCTAGATATTCTGTCGGAATACAACCGCCGGAGGGGCCGCCGGATTGTACGGCTTTAAATTGACGGTTGTTTTGAATGCCACCGCCAATATCAAAAATGATTTCCCGCAGTGTGGTGCCCATAGGTACTTCCACCAAACCAGTATTAACCACTTTACCAGTTAATGAAAAAACCTTAGTGCCACTACTTTTTTCGGTGCCGATGGCAGCATACCAATGGCTGCCCTTAAGAATAATCTGAGGCACATTGGCAAAGGTTTCTACATTGTTGAGGGTGGTGGGTTTTTCCCACAACCCCTTTTCGGTGGAGCGAGCCACTTTAACCCGAGGCATACCGCGGTTACCTTCGATGGAGGCCATCAATGCCGTGCCCTCACCGCAAACAAAGGCTCCGGCGCCAGCTTTGATTTTGATGTGGAAGTTAAAGCCGGAATTTAAAATATTGTCTCCCAATAACCCCTTAGCTTCGGCTTGGGCAATGGCAATTTTTAATCTGCCAATGGCCACCGGGTACTCGGCCCGCACATAAATATAGCCTTCGTCTGCTTTGGTGGCATAGCCGCAAAGAGCCATCCCTTCCAGTACCGAGTGGGGATCACCTTCTAAAATACTGCGGTCCATAAAGGCCCCGGGGTCGCCTTCGTCGGCGTTACAGATCACATAACGCTTATCGATGATTTTGGCATTTAAAGCCCCTTGCCATTTGATGCCGGTGGGAAAACCAGCACCACCCCGTCCCCGCAAACCCGAAGCTTTAACTTCGTCAACCACCTGCTGAGCAGTCATGCTGGTCAGTGCCTTTGTCAACGCTTGATAGCCACCATTGGCAATATATTCCTCAATATCTTCCGGGTTAATGGTGCCGCAATTTTTTAACACCACTTTATGCTGCTTGGCATAAAACGGTACCCGGTCGTAGGTGAGTGTAGGGCCACTCTGTGCAGTGCCCTGATATAGCAGACGAGTTACTGGGTTGTTGGTGGTCAACGATGCCACAATGTCTGCAGCATCGGCTTCGGTAACTTGAGTATAAAAAAGTTTATCTGGTTCCACTGTGACTATCGGCCCCTGTTCACAAAAGCCATGACAGCCCACTGGCTTAACTGTTATTTGGTTGGACAATCCTTGACGTTCAATTTCTGATTTTAGCCGCTCGGCCACTTTATTTGAACCGGAAGAAGTGCATCCCCCGGCGCAGACACAAAGAACTCTTTGGTTACTACCGTCAGTAAGTTTATTCACAGCAACCGCCCTTCCTATTTATATTGGTCTAACACTGCTATTGCTCTGGCGGATGTTAGCCGCCCGTAAGTATCTTCGTTAACCATCATAGCCGGTGCCAAGCCACAGGCACCAAGGCAAGCCACTGTTTCTAAGGTGTATCTTAAATCGTCAGTGGTTTCACCGTTTTTAATGCCCAGTGCTTCCTCAATACCTTTAAGTACTTTGTCTGCTCCCTGAACATGACAGGCGGTGCCGGTACAAACTCTAATTACATGCCTGCCACGGGGTTTAAGGTGGAACTGAGCATAAAAAGTGGTTACCCCGTAGACTTTGCTGAGGGGGATGCGCAGTGCTTTGGCAATCTGTTCCATTACATTTTGGGGTAGATAACCATAAATATCCTGGGCTTCTTGCAAAAGTGGAATCAAAGCCCCTTGACTATCTTTGTACTTATCTAAAGCCGCCTTCAGCGCCTTATGATTAGCATCAGTGTTGTTACCGCAGCGACAACTACAAACGGACAAAGTTTAGCCCTCCTTGCGAAACCAAGTTATTTATATATATTGAATCATAACTTATGGAAAATGGGAATAAATAAGCTGTTAAAAAGTGATAATTTTATTAGTGAAAAAAAGGATTAGGCCAGAAGGGTGGACATTACTTCCAGCCTCTGGTATATTTTTTGTTGTCGAATTTTATATAATATTGTTGCGGAGGAAGTACAATGTCAACATTGGTCTTTGGTCATAAAAATCCGGATACCGACTCAGTGATGTCGGCCATTGCCACCGCCAATTTAAAAAACAAACTGGGTGTTAAAGCGATACCCTGTGTGCTGGGCGATGTCAATAGAGAAAGTGAGTATGTTTTAAATTATTTTAAAATTCGAGCACCTAAACAAATCGATAATGTTAAAACCCAGGCTAAGGATTTGAATTATAGCAGTATTCAGGGGATCACCCCTTGTACCTCAATATTACATGCCTATCGGATAATGGAAAGGGAAAACTTCAGAACCTTGGCAGTGGTGGATGCTACCCAAAAACTGCTGGGTATTTTAACCATGAAGGACATTGCCATGGGGTTAATTATGGGAGACTTTTATCAACTGCACACCTCCATTGATAATATTATCAATGACTTTAATGCCCAGGTGTTGGCCTGTAAAACCGATGCAGATATAAATGGCAAGGTGTCTGTCATTGCCTACTACGATGATACTGTTAAGGGTACGTTGGGCGAAGATGACATTATTATCGTTGGCGATCGGTACAATGTGATCGAAGATGCCATTGCGTCAAGGGTGCAATTGATCATTGTTACCGGAGGTCGAGAACTGCCGCCAAAGTACATTGAGCTGGCGGAACAACATCAGGTGACTATGTTGTCAGTTGCTGATGATACATATACTGTTTCTAAGTTAATCAACCAGTGTAATTATGTGACGTCCATAATGAAGTCCAAGGATATTGTTAAATTTTATGAATGTGACTGCCTGGATGACATTAAGGATGCCCTGATGTCCACCAGTTATCGCAATTACCCAGTGATCAATAAAGAAAATCAATTTTTAGGTTTTATCAATAAAAAGAATCTTTTAAATCCTGAGCGCAAGCAGGTGATTCTGGTGGATCACAATGAATATCATCAGAGCGCAGAGGGGTTAGATGAAGCGGAGATTGTGGAAATAATTGATCACCACAAAATTGGTGATATTGCCACCTCCAAGCCAATCAGTTTCCGCAACATGCCGCTGGGCAGCACCTGTACCATTGTTTATCAACTTTATCGTGAGATGAATATTGATATCACCCCGGAAATCGCCGGTGCATTACTGGCCGGGATTGTGTCAGACACGTTGCTGTTTAAGTCACCCACCACCACCCAGTTGGACAAAAAAGCGGCGGCTGAACTTAATGACATATTGAATTTAGACATAGGGCGTTTTGCCATGGATATGTTCAAGTACGGCACCTCTTTGGAAGGGCAGAGCATTGAGGAAATTTTCTACAAAGATTTTAAGGAGTTCAACTTGGGCGGGCGCAGAGTGGGTATAGCCCAGGTGTTCACCATGGATATTGAAGAAGTGCTGGGCCGCAAGGAGGCTTTTCTGGATTTCATAGGGCAAACCCATCGCAATAAGGAATATTATTTGACGTTGTTGGTGATTACAGACATTATTAAAGAGGGTTCATACCTGTTATATCAATCTGATCATAATCATTTGGTTGCCATGGCCTTTAATATCGGCGATGAAGATGAACAGGGGGCCTTTGTTGCAGATTTGGTATCCCGGAAGAAACAGGTGGTACCGATGCTTACCGAGACCATTAATATGATCAAATAAATTTTGTTATTTCAAGCTCTCCGCTTAATTTGGCGGGGAGTTTTTTTATTATTTACAAACGTGTTGGTGTTTGGCCGTCCACGGCTCGGTTGCCGGTGGCGCACGTCCTATGCGCCACCCTGCCTCCGACCGCCTCCTTCGCTAAGTTCGGTTCGCTGTTCAACTATATGTCGTTTGCTAACTGCAGCAGCAAACATGTTTTAGTCAACCTTTGCCAGGAAAGCAGCTGCGCGACCACCAACCTTTTTCAATCAACTGCCATCTTAAAAACCGCTGGCTGTTAAAATCTTCTGTTGGTTAAAAGGAAATCGTAACCAAAGGGGCGAATATTTGGGCATTGTGCAAGATATTATAAATGGTAATAAAATGAATGGGGGTATAGCGTGATGTCTGTTTCTATGGCCATAATCGGGGGTACTGGGGTTTATGATCCTAATATTCTCTCGAATATTCATGATGTAGAAGTTAGTACTCCTTATGGAGATACAGTGGTTAAAGTTGGTGAATACCAAGGACGGGAAGTGGCCTTTATGAATCGCCATGGTGCCGGTCATTCGGTGCCGCCGCACTTGGTAAATTATCGTTGTAATATTGCTGCCTTAAAGAAACTGGGGGTAAAAAGCATATTGGCCACCGCTGCGGTGGGGTCTTTAAATCCCAATATGAAGCCGGGGGACTTTGTGTTTTGCGATCAGTTTCTTGATTTTACTAAATCCCGAGCGCAGACGTTCTTTGAGGGTGGTGCTCAAGGTGTAATACATCTGGATGTAACTGACCCCTATTGCCCTGAACTGCGGCAATTGCTGGAAAAATCCGCGGTGGATTTAGGTTTGTCCTTTCATCAGGGTGGTGTGTATGTGACTAGTGAAGGTCCGCGCTTTGAAACTCCAGCGGAGATTAAAATGTATAGTATACTGGGTGGAGATTTGGTGGGTATGACCAGTGTGCCCGAGGTGATCTTGGCCCGGGAAGCAGAAATGTGTTATGCTACCATTTGCATGGTCACTAACTTTGCCGCCGGGATTTCTCCTACGCCGTTAACTCACCAAGAGGTGCTGGATATCATGGCGGAAAATGCCATAAATTTACGCAAATTGGCGATGAATACCATCGGGTTAGTATCACCGAACCGCACCTGCGCTTGTCACACAGCGGTGGGAGGCCCGATACATGAACTTTTGAAAGGTGGAGCCTAATGAAAACATTATTTTGGGAAGATGGGGTGTTGCACATCCTTGACCAAACTTTACTGCCCGGCAAGGTGGAATATATCGAGGCCAAGGATGTAGAAACGGTGGCTGACGCCATCCGCCGTCTCAGTGTCCGCGGTGCCCCGGCCATTGGAGCGGCAGCAGCCTACGGCATGGTCATTGGTGCCAACGCCATCAGGGAAACTGAAAAAGAAAAATTTTTGGCTGAAATCAACAAAGTGGGCTATGAGCTTTCCTCAACCAGACCCACTGCGGTCAACCTGCGCTGGGCCATTGATCGTTTGATGGCCTTGGTCAGAGAGCATCAAGGGTTGGATGTCAAGGGAATTAAAAAGTTGCTTTTGGAAGAAGCCCATAAGATTTTTTGCGAAGACCTGGAAGCCAACCGCAAAATGGGGGAATATGGTCAAAAATTGTTGCCGGATAGCGTGCGCATTCTCACTCACTGTAATGCCGGTGCCTTGGCCACTGCCGGTTTGGGCACTGCCCTGGGGGTTATTCGGGCCGCCCACAAAGCCGGCAAAACGATAAAGGTCTATGCAGACGAAACCCGTCCTTTGTTGCAAGGGGCCAGATTAACCGCTTGGGAAATGATGCAGGAAGGGATACCGGTGACGCTGATCACCGACAATATGGCCGGTTATTTGATGGCCCAGGGCAAGGTGGATGCAGTGATAGTGGGAGCGGATCGCATTACCGCCAACGGTGATGTGGCTAATAAAATTGGTACTTATGGCGTGGCGGTGTTGGCTCAAGCCCACAACATCCCCTTTTATGTGGCAGCACCGATATCCACTTTGGATATGAGTATGCCCAGCGGGGATCAAATACCCATTGAACAACGGGCTGCCGATGAAGTAACTCAAATTGGTGGTGTCCAGGTGGCTCCCTCCGGGGTGGAGGTGTGGAATCCGGCCTTTGATGTAACGCCAAATAAATTAGTCACTGCCATCATTACCGAGCGGGGTGTGGTGAAGCAACCTTATCATGAAAATCTGCGTAAGTTGATTGAAACCACCGCACCGGACGACGATTGCAAAAAGTTTAATCAAGCTCAAGTTTAAAGGAGGACATAAATTTGCCAGACTACTTAGTGAAGGATATCAACTTGGCCCCCGAGGGTCGTTTAAAAATAGACTGGGTTAGTAAACACATGCCGGTACTAAATGCCATTAGAGAAGAATTTGAAAGGGATAAGCCATTTAAAGGAATTAAAGTGGCGGTGAGCATTCATTTGGAAGCCAAAACCGCTTACCTGGCAGAAGTGTTGGCTGCCGGAGGCGCCGAAGTTTCCATATCCGGTTCTAATCCTCTGTCCACCCAAGATGATGTGGCTGCAGCACTGGCAGCCACCGGTATGAAAGTATACTCTTGGTATAATGCCACCGACGAAGAATATAAGCAACATCTGCTGCAGGTGTTGGATAACGGCCCAGATATAGTGATTGACGACGGCGGCGACTTGGTACATTTGTTACATACCGAGCGTCAAGATTTGGCTGCCAAAGTGATGGGCGGTTGCGAGGAAACCACCACCGGCGTACTGCGCCTGCGGGCGCTGGATAAAGAGGGTGGCCTGAAATTTCCCATGATTGCGGTCAATGATGCCTTGATGAAGTATTTGTTTGATAACCGCTACGGCACCGGTGAATCGGTGTGGACGGGCATTATGCGCACCACTAACCTGGTTGTGGCCGGTAAAACAGTGGTGGTAATGGGCTATGGCTGGTGCGGTAAAGGGATTGCGTTGCGAGCCAAAGGTTTGGGTGCCAAAGTGGTGGTTACCGAGGTGGATCCTGTTAAGGCCATTGAAGCCCACATGGATGGTTTCGCTGTAATGAACAGCTTAGATGCCGCCAAGGTAGGGGATGTGTTTATTACCGTCACCGGTTGCAAAGATGTGCTGACCGCGAAACATTATCAGGTGATGAAAGACGGCGCCATAATGTGCAATGCCGGGCACTTTGATGTGGAAGTAAACAAACCCGACCTCAAACAAATGGCCACCAATGTACGGCCAGTGCGCAAAAACATTGAAGAATTTACCATGGCAGACGGTCGCAAACTGTTCCTGTTGGCCGAAGGAAGATTGGTCAATCTGGCGGCGGGGGATGGTCACCCGGCAGAAATTATGGATATGTCCTTTGCAGTGCAGGCCATGTCAGCTAAATTTGTGTTGGACAATGCTGGCAGTTTGGAAAAGCGGGTCTATGATGTTCCCGACGCGATAGATGCCAAGGTGGCCGACATCAAATTAAAATCATTGGGCGTGAACATTGATAAGTTAACCCCAGAGCAAGAACGCTACATAAGTTCTTGGAATCATGCCGAATAAATAATCAATGCACGGATGGAGCGTTTAAATTGAAGTTAAAAGTGACAGTGGAAAAGGCCCGGGAACAGGTGGCTAAATTCAGTCAAAAAATGGCCACCATGAACCTAGTGTTGGGCACCTGGGGCAATATATCCTGCCATTTGCCCGAAGATGGGCTGGTGGTGATAACTCCCAGCGGAGTGGATTATGAAACCATGCGTCTACACAAGACGGTGGTGGTGAATATGCAGGGCGAGGTGGAAGAAGGCGAATTAAAGCCCTCCAGTGAAGTTAAGGTTCATTTGGCTGTTTACGCCGCCCGCCCGGATGTTAGGGCGATTGTACATACCCATAGCACCTATGCCAGTGCGCTGGCGGTGGCCAGGGAGCCGATACCACCAATTTTGGAAGATATGGCCTCGTTGATTGGCGGCGAGGTGGCGGTGGCGGAATATGCCTTGGCCGGCACTGATCTACTGGCCACCAATGTTGTCAGCTCGCTGGGAGATAGGAATGCGGTGCTGATGGCGAGCCATGGCATTGTTGGGGTTGGTAGAGATCTAACAGAAGCATTTAATGTTGCTATGATGGTTGAACGCTGTGCCCATATCTATACCATTGCCAAGCAAGTGGGCAATCCGCATATGCTAGGGCCGGAAGATGTGGCCTTTATGCGGAATTTCTACTTGACTAAATACGGGCAAAAATAACGAGGAGGTGAATCGATGGCCAATATACTTATTCGCAATGTGGACATTTTGACCATGACTGAAGATCAACAGGTGATAAACGACGGGGAAATGGTGGTGTCTGGCAACAAGTTGCTGGTGGTGGGGGAGCGCGGTTCGGTGCCGAAAGATTTCAAGGCAGACATTGAAATAGATGGCAGTGGCATGGTGGCGATGCCTGGATTTGTCAACTGCCACACCCATGCGGCCATGACATTACTGCGGGGTTACGCCGGTGATCTACCGCTAATGGAGTGGCTTCACAACATCTGGCCCATTGAGGATAAAATGCAGGCCGCTGATATTTATTACGGCAGTCTGCTGGCTTGCGTGGAAATGATTAAATCCGGCACCACCACCTTTGCCGATATGTACAGTTTTATGGATAAAGTAGCGGACGCGGCCATAGAAAGTGGCATGAGGGCGGTGTTGGCCCGGGGGTTAATCGGCGCAGCGCCTAACGGCATGCAAGCGTTGGCAGAGAACAAAGAGTTTGTCCAACAATATCAAGGCGCGGCCAACGGGCGGATTACAACGATGATTGGACCCCATGCCCCTTATACCTGCCCGCCGGATTACCTGTTAAAAGTTATCGAGGCGGCGGAAGAGCTGAAGGTTGGTCTGCACATCCACTTGGCGGAAACGGCCACCGAGTATACTGATATTGTCAATCAGTACGGCAAAACACCAATTCAGCATGTGGAAAGTTTAGGTTTGTTTAAGTTACCTACCTTGGCTGCCCACTGTGTGCACCTGGATAACCAAGATATTGAAATACTGGCCAAATATAACGTCGGCGTGGCCCACAACCCCGAAAGCAACATGAAACTGGCCAGTGGCATTGCCCCGGTGCCGAAATTGCTGGCTGCGGGGGTCAATGTGGGACTGGGTACCGATGGAGCATCCAGTAACAACAATCTCGATATGTTGGAAGAAATGCGTTCAGCGGCACTGCTACATAAAGTTTCCTCCATGGACCCCACAGTGATGCCTGCCCAGCAGGCATTGAAAATGGCCACTGTTAATGGCGCAAAAGTACTGGGCTTGGAGAAGGAAATTGGCCAACTGAAACCAGGAATGAAGGCTGATTTTATTCTGATTAACTTTAAAGCGCCGCACCTCTATCCCAAATTGGATATTGCAGCGCATCTGGTGTATGCTGCCCACAGCGCCGACGTGGACACGGTAATTATTGATGGGGAACTGGTTATGCAAAACCGCAAAATACTGACCGTTGATGAAGATGAAATTATGCAACAAGTGGCTGAACGAGCTAAACGATTACTGGCCTAAAAGGCGGGTGCAATTGCGCACCCGCTTTTTGAGCATATTATCTATATATTAGTATAGAGAGTGATAGCCGAAAATTAGGTGGCTTTTGCCTTTCCGTCGACCTATAATAGCGCAAAAAAGCCGGGGGGTCGACGGAAAGAATCTTGGCAATTTAGCAGGTTTTTTGTCATTAACGTAGTATTACACAGGTTAGAAGTTGATTTTTAAGGATAATATTACTAAAATGTAATGATTTGGTGCTAAATTTAAGTAAAAAATGGGTTTGTAGCCTACCTATAAGGAATTGAAACTCATATTACCCAGCGTAGCATGTCCGAGCAAACTAGTTTGTAGCCTACCTATAAGGAATTGAAACTTATACAGAACAAAGAAAAGCCAGGGGAGTTAAATTAGTTTGTAGCCTACCTATAAGGAATTGAAACCCAATGGCCGCAAATACAGCGTTATCACTTTTTAGATATGTTTGTAGCCTACCTATAAGGAATTGAAACAGCAACAATCCAGAGGTTAAAATAGCCGCCGGGAAGAGTTTGTAGCCTACCTATAAGGAATTGAAACTCTTCCTCCGCTTTCATGTGAGCTGCCACTATGGGAAAGTTTGTAGCCTACCTATAAGGAATTGAAACCTAAAATAAATACCTAGCAAAAAAAACTTAAAAAAGTTTGTAGCCTACCTATAAGGAATTGAAACTAATAAGTATGATTAACGGTGAAAGTGCTGCAATTAGTTGTTTGTAGCCTACCTATAAGGAATTGAAACCCACACAGGCTTTTAAAAAGCAATCGTGACCGCTTCCGTTTGTAGCCTACCTATAAGGAATTGAAACACTGTAGATAGTTAGTTACTATGCCAGCCGCTAGTTGGTTTGTAGCCTACCTATAAGGAATTGAAACTGAACTAGCACGGAAGAAGGAACAGAAATATAGAAAGTGTTTGTAGCCTACCTATAAGGAATTGAAACTTGAGTTTGATATTCTCACTAATGAAGAACCAACAGAGTTTGTAGCCTACCTATAAGGAATTGAAACTAGGGTTGCCTGTTAAACATAACGCCACCCCTATTCGTTTGTAGCCTACCTATAAGGAATTGAAACAACTGTCAATGTAAATTACTTTACATCTTCTATTAGTTTGTAGCCTACCTATAAGGAATTGAAACAAATCTGCGCTATCAAAAGCATGGGACGGCATGCAGGGTTTGTAGCCTACCTATAAGGAATTGAAACAAATTTATGCAGCAAGGCTATTACTGCTGGCCCTCATTGTTTGTAGCCTACCTATAAGGAATTGAAACAGATTCGGTATACTAGCAGCAATACCAGCGGAAAACATGTTTGTAGCCTACCTATAAGGAATTGAAACTCCTTTGGATAATTCCCTACAATCTGGACACAATAACGTTTGTAGCCTACCTATAAGGAATTGAAACTACCATAACAGAAGTAGGGCAATCGAAAATTAGCTAAAGTTTGTAGCCTACCTATAAGGAATTGAAACGATTTTCCACAACCTATACATTTTATTTTTGGCATTGTTTGTAGCCTACCTATAAGGAATTGAAACTCAAGGTTTAATAATAGGCAATAACGAATATTACCCTTGTTTGTAGCCTACCTATGAGGGATTGAGTGGTTTTAATGTTGGGAGACTGAGAAGTATAGGGGTATGGGAATAAATCCGGGGTCAGTTTACATACTGACCCCGGAAGCAACAGGTGTGGTAAGTTTGGGCGGGCGTGTAAACCCGCCCTTTAATGTGAGGAAAACCGGAGTTATTTTTTCCCCAGTGATTTTAATATCGTCCTGGCCCCAGAGGCGGCCACGCTGAAAAAACCTTTGTGGGTTTGAAAAATCTCCTCCAGCGATTGCACCACATGATCCAACTGCTGATATTCCACCGTGAGCGGTGGCTCTAAACGGATTACATTGGGATTATTTAAGGTATAGGCGGTAATGATGCCATACTTATTCAACAACTCTCCGGCCACTAAACTGCCCATAAACTCCTCGGCCAGTTTATTCAATGTCCCCAAAGTAGCCTTATATGTAAACCCCTTGGGCTGAGCAAATTCTAAACCAACCATTAGCCCGCGCCCTCGCACATCGGCCAGCAATGGATACTTATCCTTCAGGGCGGATAATTTGCTTCGCAAATATTCGCCCTTTTCCTTAGCCTGGACAATCAAATTTTCTTGATAAAGCACTTCGATGGTGGCAATGGCGGCGGCAGCAGCTAAGCTATTGCCACCAAAGGTGGATGTATGTAACGTCGCCTTTTCAATACTGCCATAGGCCCGTTGCCAGATTTCATCGGTGGTGATGTAGGCGCCGATGGGCATTACGCCACCGCCTAAAGACTTGGCAATGCATAAAATGTCTGGCGTGGTGTCTTCCTGTTCGCAGGCAAACATGGTGCCAGTCCTTCCCATGCCGGTTTGGATTTCATCAACTATCAGCAATGTGCCGTGCCGTTGACATAACCTTTGGACAGATGCTAAATAGCCCGTAGGAGGTACGTTGATGCCCCCCTCCCCTTGGATTGGCTCCACAATAAAGGCGGCGGCATCGTTTTGTTCAAGAGCCTTTGCTAAAGCATCAATATCGCCAAAGGGAACCGCCACGGTGTCGGTCAGCAGTGGCTGAAAAGGCTTTTGATATTTTTCTCGGCCGGTTACTGAAAGGGCGCCAAAGGTTTTGCCGTGGAAAGAACCAAGACAATAGATGATTTTAGACCGACCGGTGGCTATGCGAGCCAACTTTAAAGCACCTTCCACCGCCTCGGCTCCGCTGTTGCCAAAGAAACAGCGCTGCAATTTTCCCGGTGTAATGTGGGCCAAGTTGGCAGCCAAAGCGCCGGCCAAAGTGCCTAATGAAGCTTGCAAAAGATTGGGCAACTTTTGGGCCTTTGCCACCGCTTGTAAAACCCGTGGATGATTGTGGCCTAAATTTAAGGCGCCATATCCACCCAAAAAATCATAGTATTGGCGGCCGTCGCTGTCCCATACCGACACGCCCTCGGCCTTGACAAATTGAGCATCAAAGTTAATTAAACCCAACATGGTGGCTAAACTGGAATTGATATATTTTTTGTGTAAATCTTTAACATCCTGGCGGTTTAAATTGAATGCTTGCTCTAGGCTGATCAATTGGTCTGACAAATTGTTGTGTTGTGGTTGCTGTAACATAAATTCGCCTCCTAAGGAAATTATCACCATATTATTATTCTATCATTCACGCTCTATACCTTTTGTCAGATAAAAATCGCAGTATTACTTGACAGCGATCAAAGATTTCTGTAGAATCATTCTGTAAAGTGTATTGCCTTTATAGGGGTGGAGGCTGCTGTGGACAAAGTTATTTGGATAACCTTGCTGTATGATTTTTACGGTCAACTGCTAACTGAGCGTCAGCAGCGTTTTATTGACCTATACTATGGTCAGGATTTTTCTTTGGGTGAAATTGCCGAAGAATATCAAGTAACCCGTCAGGCGGTACATGATACCTTGAAACGAGCTGAAAAACTACTTGCCGGCTATGAAGGAAAATTGGGTTTGGTAGATAAGTTCATGTGCCAGCGCAAAGTAATAGCCGAAGCTTTGGATTTGTTAAAAGCCTTCCGCCAGGACCGCAACCCCGATCAATTAGATCGGATAGAACAAATATTGGCTGAAATTACAGAGCTAGAAGAAAAGTAACTCAGCCTCAGTAAAGGGGTGCAGTCAAAAATGTTTCAAAGTTTATCTGAAAGGCTACAGGATACCTTTAAAAAGCTCAAAGGTAAAGGACATCTTACAGAAGCCGATGTAACCGAGGCCATGCGCGAAGTGCGGGTAGCATTACTAGAGGCTGATGTAAACTATAAAGTGGTAAAAGAGTTTGTGGCCTCGGTCAAGGAAAAGGCTGTTGGCCAAGATGTGTTCTCCAGTTTGACCCCTGGGCAGCAGGTGGTTAAAATTGTTCGCGAACAATTGATTGAGCTGTTGGGTGGAGTACAAAGTAAAATAAACATTGCGCCAAAACCGCCAACAATTGTGATGTTGGTGGGCTTACAAGGCTCTGGTAAAACCACCACTTGCGGTAAATTGGCCAATTTGTTGCGCAAACAGGGACGGCGTCCGCTGTTGGTTGCTTGTGATGTCTACCGACCAGCGGCCATTAAACAATTAGAAGTGTTGGGAAAACAACTGGATATTCCAGTGTTTTCAATGGGTCAGATTAATCCGGTGGATATTGCCAAGGCGGCAGTGGATCATGCCTATAGCAATGGGCAAGATTTGGTGATTATCGACACAGCCGGTCGTTTGCACATTAACGAAGAGTTGATGGATGAACTTAAAAATATTAAAGCCACCGTCAAGCCTCATGAAATCTTACTGGTGGTGGATGCCATGACCGGTCAGGATGCAGTTAACGTTTCAGAAAGCTTCAATGAAACTTTAGGTCTAGACGGTGTGATCATGACCAAGTTAGATGGTGACACCAGAGGTGGAGCGGCCCTTTCGGTGCGTAAAGTTACTGGTACGCCGATTAAGTTTGTAGGCATGGGTGAAAAACTGGATGCGTTAGAGGTGTTCCACCCAGACCGAATGGCTGACCGTATTCTGGGCATGGGTGATGTGTTGACCCTGATAGAAAAGGCCCAAGCTAGCATTGATGCCGAAGAAGCGTCCAAATTAAGCCAAAAACTAAAGGCTGCCAATTTCACATTGGATGACTTTTTTGATCAACTACAGCAAGTTAAAAAAATGGGCCCGCTGGATCAGATTATGGGCATGATACCAGGTATGAACAAGCTTAAGGGTATCCAAGATCAGATAGATGACAAAGAGTTGGTATATGTTGAAGCCATTATCCAGTCAATGACACCCTATGAACGTCAACATCCCGAGAAGATTAATGGCAGCAGACGCAAACGCATTGCCCTGGGCAGCGGTACCAAAGTACAAGACGTAAACCGATTGCTAAAACAGTTTGAACAGACCAGAAAAATGTTTAAGCAATTTGGCGATATGGAAAAGCAAATGAAAAAGGGTAAAAAATTCAAATTGCCATTCCCTTTTTAATTGACATATCTAAACTTTTTAAAGGAGGTGACATCAAGTGGCAACAAGAATTCGCTTAAAAAGAATGGGCGCTAAAAAAGCTCCATTTTATCGTATAGTAGTGGCTGACTCCCGTTCACCACGCGACGGTCGTTTTATTGAGGAAATTGGTTATTATGATCCACTGAAAAAGCCAGTGGTAATCAATGTCAATAAAGACAAAGCCCAAGATTGGCTAAAGAAAGGTGCTCAGCCTTCTGAAACCGTTAAATCTTTGTTTGTAAAGGCAGGAGTGCTGGAGAAATAGGGAGGGATTTAGACGATGAAAGAATTGGTTGAAATTCTTGCCCAATCCCTTGTGGACCAGCCAAATTTGGTTGATGTCAGAATGGTAGAAAAAGAAAAATCTGTAATTATCGAACTAAGAGTAGCCCCAGATGACATGGGCAAAGTTATTGGCAAACAGGGTCGTATAGCCCGGGCCATACGCACCGTTGTAAAGGCTGCTGCCACAAAGCAACGCAAAAAAGTAGTTGTAGAAATAATATAACAAGGGGACATTAGTCCCCTTGTTATATTATTATTCTAGGGGGTATGGGGTTGCAAAGTATAAAAATAACCAGGCCGGTGGTTATAAAGGTTAGGGTTACGGAAGAATATAAAAAGGTAGTGGCATTTGAATTGCAGAAACTAATCCATGGTTTGGATCTAGAGCTGCAACAACTTGAATTTCAAGCAAAAAAATTACAGGCAGAAGTGGCCAAAAATTCGCAATTTGCCGTGACAGCAAAGCAAAAACTAGAGGAAGAAGTTAGGCAAAGATTGAACAAAAAACAACAGTATATGGATAAGATTAAAGACATTAGTAGGTTGGAGCTTGGTAGCGAGGTAATACATGGCCGAGTGGAAAGTTTGGTGGAGTTAAAAGTAGGCGATGATTGGAACCAACTGATGAATGTTGAGGTGCTGATTGAAAACGGTAAAGTGCTGGAGATAAGGCAAGGGGTGTAAAGGGATAATGGGTGAGCAATACATTACAATAGGTGAGATCGTTAACACTCAAGGTATCAAGGGAGAGGTGCGGGTGTTGCCCCAGACTGATTTCCCAGAACGGTTTAAGGAATTAAACGAAGTCTTAATTTATCATCAAAATCAACGGTTTACATACCAGATCACATCGGCTAGGCAGCACAAGCAGTTCATCATTATAAAGTTTGCAGAAGTAACTGATATGAACGGAGCCGAAAAACTAAAGGGAGCGTTAATGCAAATCACCCCAGATCAATTGGTGTCGCTACCTAAGGACAACTATTATATCTTTGAAATTGTTGGTCTTGACGTGTATACCACTGCAGGGGAAAAATTGGGTAGCCTTAAGCAAGTGCTAAAGACCGGTGCTAATGATGTTTATGTGGTTAAACCACCCACCGGTGCAGATATACTGGTGCCAGCACTAAAGCAGGTGGTAAAAGAAATAAACATAGAAGCCAACCGCATGGTGGTGGAGCTTCCCGAAGGGTTGCTGGACTAATGCGTATAGATATATTGACGTTATTTCCTGAGATGTTTGCCGGTCCCTTTGATACCAGTATTCTAAAAAGAGCCCGGGAAAACAAATTGCTCGATATTAACTTAATTAACATTCGTGATTTCTCTCAAAACAAGCACCATACGGTAGACGATACGCCCTTTGGCGGCGGTGCGGGGATGGTAATGCAGGCAGAACCGATTTTTAAAGCCATGGAGTATTTGGAACAACAACAAGGCGATTTGGGCCGGGTGGTCATGATGTGCCCCCAGGGTCAACCCTTTAGCCAAGAGTTGGCCAAAGATTTAGCCACCGCCCGCAGATTGGTGTTGCTTTGTGGCCACTATGAAGGCATAGATGAGCGGGTGCGAGAAAAACTGGTAACCGATGAGATTTCCATCGGCGACTATGTGTTGACAGGCGGGGAATTGCCGGCCATGGTGGTGGTGGATGCAGTGGCCAGAATGATTCCCGGTGTGTTGGGAGAAATGGCTTCGGCTGAGGAAGATTCTTTTTACAGTGGGCTGTTGGAACACCCACATTATACCAAGCCTAGGAATTATCAAGGCATGGAAGTGCCGGAAATACTTTTATCCGGTCACCATAAAAATATCGAAAAATGGCGCCGGCGCCAGTCGTTAATGCGCACTTTGGAAAGACGCCCCGAGCTTTTAGATAATGTAGAATTGACTAAAGAGGACAAAAAGGTATTGCAAGAGGTATACGATAAATTGAAGAAACTGTTGAAATGAAAATCTTTTTTGGTAGCATTTGTCAATGTGGAAATCAGCCATACATGAGTAACGGTTATTTTAAATGGTTAAAATGAAAAATGTTGATTGAAAAACTTTGTTATGTTATAATAGCTAAGGTTTGGTATTAAGGGCGGTCCGCTACCTTACATAGTGTTAAAGATTAATAAGAAGGTATGAACGTCTATACAGGAAGGAGGAAATGTAATGGACCTCATTAAGTCATTAGAACAAGATTATTACAGAAGCGATATTCCTGATTTTAAGCCTGGCGATACTGTTAAAGTACACGTAAAGGTTGTTGAAGGTACCCGTGAGCGTATCCAGGTGTTTGAAGGTGTTGTTATCAAGCGTAGAGGAACTGGTTTAAGCGAAACATTTACTGTACGCAAAATTGCTTCTGGTGTAGGTGTTGAAAGAACTTTCCCGCTGCACAGCCAACGTGTTGATAAAATTGAAGTTGCTCGCCGCGGTCGTGTAAGAAGGGCTAGACTATACTATCTGCGTAACCTGCGTGGTAAAGCTGCCCGCATTAAAGAAATTCATAATAGATAATGGCATTAACAAGGGGGGGACTGGCTCAATGCAGACAGTCCCCCTTTGCTATATCTTTAAATTGAAATAAATGATAAAATTTACATAAGTGCAGCAGAATAGGGGGGAGCGGTCCTTGAAAGATATTGAAGAAAAAGAGCCAGAAAAGGAAATTGACGGTGTAAAAACAAGTGCTTTGCGGGAATTGTTGGAGTCAGTGGTTATTGCCGTGGTGCTGGCCATAGTGATCAGAATGTTTGTTATTGAGCCTTTCTACATACCTTCTGGCTCGATGGAACCAACGCTAATGGTAAATGACCGGATTATTGTTAGCAAGCTGTCCTATCATTTTGAACAACCGGAGTACGGTGATATCGTGGTGTTTAAGTATCCCATGGATACCAGTAGAAATTTTGTAAAAAGATTAATTGGTGAGCCAGGGGATACTGTGGAATTGAAGGATAGTAAACTGTACATAAACGGTGAGGCGATGCCGGAATCCTTTTTGCCCGCCGGTTTACAATACGACAATTTTGGCCCGATAGAAGTGCCCGCCGGGCAGTATTTTATGCTTGGTGATAATCGCAATAACAGTGAGGACAGCCGCTACTGGGGCTTTCTGCCTGAGGATTTAATTGTTGGTAAAGCAGTATTCATTTATTGGCCTTTGGACCGTTTGAGTATAGCTAGATAAATTGGTGGTGAATTGTTAGTGGAGCAACAAAATGCTATTCAGTGGTTTCCTGGTCACATGGCTAAAGCCAGACGGTTGGTGCAAGAGAACCTTAAACTGGTTGACGTGGTTATTGAATTACTGGATGCCCGGATACCGTTGAGCAGTCGCAACCCGATGATTGATGAAATTTTAGGAAAAAAGCCCAGGTTAGTGGTGCTAAACAAATCTGATCTGGCTGACCCAACCATCACCAAAAGGTGGCTGGAATACTTTAAAACCCCTATTAGTCAGTCGGTAACGGTGGATTCTGTTACAGGCAAGGGGTTCTCCGAGGTGCCTGCTAAAGCTCAGCTGTTGGTGGCAGACATGATGGCTAAGCTAGCGGCTGCGGGCAGGCGACCGAGGGCGGTAAGATGTATGGTGGTGGGGATACCTAATGTTGGCAAGTCATCATTTATTAACCGCTTATCCCGTCGCAAATCAACCCAAACCGGGGATCGACCGGGAGTAACTAAAGGTAAACAAATTATCAAAATTAACAATGATTTTGAATTGTTGGATACTCCGGGCATACTGTGGCCAAAGTTTGAAGATGTGGAAGTGGGCTTTAAACTGGCAGCAACCGGAGCGATAAAGGAGCAAGTGATTAATGTAGAAGAAGTGGCCATCTACTTGCTTGGACTGCTGAAAGAACTGAAACCCGAAGGTATCGCTACCCGCTATAAACTGACCGAATTGGCTGAGGATCCGATACAGTTGTTAGAACAAATTGGCGTTAAAAGGGGTTTGCTGATCGGTGGGGGGCAAGTGGATTATCTAAAATCCTCGGTTTTAGTGTTAAAAGAATTTAGAGAAGGTAAACTTGGAAAAATCTCTTTAGAGAAACCCTAGAGGCGAAATTAATTATGGACATTAGTAAATTAACGATAACAGAGATTAAAAAAATAATTAAAGAACACCAAGCCAGCGGTGTCATCGCCGATGATTTGTTAGCAGCGGTGGCCAGTGATGCTAGACAAGGTGTGCAAAAAATACATAAAGAAATTATAAAAAAGCAACAGCAACTGGCAGCAGAAGAAAGCAGGTTGGCTCAGCTGTTCAATTATGAGCGAGAACTGATTGCTCAGGGCAAACAATATTTGGCTGGCGTGGATGAAGTGGGGCGCGGACCATTGGCAGGTCCGGTGGTGGCGGCAGCGGTGATTTTACCCCATAATATAAAGTTGTATGGATTAAATGATTCTAAAAAGTTAACCAAAGCTAAACGGGAGCAGCTAACCCAGCTAATCAAGGGAACCGCCCTTTGCTGGGCCATTGGCACTGCTTCCACAGAGGAAATTGCTAAGGTGAATATTTACCAGGCTTCGGTACTGGCAATGGCTAGAGCGGTTGAAGGCTTGACCACCGTGCCCGATCATTTATTGATAGATGCCGTCAAAATTCCGCAATTAACTATACCGCAAACACCAATCATTGGTGGTGATGGACTTAGTGCATCGATAGCAGCAGCATCAATCATTGCTAAGACCCATCGCGATCAATTGATGGATGATTACCACCGAAGCTATCCTCAGTATGGCTTTGATAAACATAAGGGCTATCCGACGCCGGAGCATTTGCAAGCATTAAAACAGCATGGCCCCTCGCCCATTCACCGGATGAATTATGGCCCGGTGGCAGAGTTATTACAGCAAAATTTGTTTTAAAGGGCACGTTACAGCGTGCCCTTTACTCGATTGCGACCACAATGTTTAGCATATCTCAATGTGGCGTCTGCCGCTTTTAAAAATTTCTCCACATCCATACCTTTGGATAACTCGGATATTCCAGCACTGGCGGTCACTTTAACCTCTTTACCAGCCACTATAAATATTTCATTTTCAACTATATCCAGTATTCTTTGGGCAAAAAGATAGGCTTGACTGAGATTGGTGTCACGCAATGTGATGGCAAAATCCGCCGAATGACAACGAACAATAGTATCATCTGCTCGTTTGTTTGCTTTTATAATTTCGCTTAGGCGGACAAGCACTTTATCACCTTGGGCATAGCCATAGGTTTTATTGAATAAATCCAAATGATCAATATCAATCATTATTAAAGAAAGAGCAGTGCCGCTGTTGCGGGCAAGGGCCACTTCTTTAGTCACTATTTGCTGTAATTTACCGCAGTTTAGTAATCCGGTTAAGGGGCAGAGATGATTATTTTTGTCATTTGTTGTCATATATTCCTGACCCACCTTCATTGTACATTTTTTACATATTATGGGTATAGGTAAAAAAGGTGCTAAATTTAATGAAATTCGGAGGTTTGGATGATGACCTTTTTCCGACAAAAAACTGGAAAATTAGGAGAGGATGCTGCAGTAACTTACTTAAAGCGTAGGGGAATGACAATTAAAACCCGCAATTACAGGTGTCGAATTGGTGAATTGGATATCGTGGCCATTGACCAAGGAGTGCTGGTTTTTGTGGAGGTGCGCTCTAGGCGTACCATTGGTTATGGATTACCGCAGGAAACCATTGACGTAAATAAAATAGCTAAGGTGCGGCGGGTGGCCGAGTATTACTTGATGGTTAATAAATTAATTGATGTTGAATGCCGCTTTGACGTCATAGCACTGCAGTTAAATGATGAGGGCGGTGTGAAAAATTTGGATTATATCCGGAATGCATTTTAATCTGCCTGCAAATACAAAATATAAAGATAAAGGCTAGTATTCAAAGTATGGACATAAGAATGCAGAAAATTAGCCAATTTTCGACAAATCAACGGTTTGCAAAGCATGCAAAATACATTAAAATTATGTTTGAGTATATTTAGATCCATTATTTTAATATTAATATAAAAAGGAGGCTAGGAGGATATAGTTATCAATAATTAGTGGAATTTGTCGCAACTTTTAAAACAATATTGTTGTTTTTTCGCAATAACAAATCTAACAACCAAAAGAGGTGTAGCACATGAAAAGAATTGGACTTTTACCTAGATTAATCATTGGTTTGACCCTTGGAATCCTAATAGGTTACCTCTCTAGCATTGTACAAGTGGAATTTCCGGTGCGCCTGTTGGCTACCTTTAACGGTATTTTTGGTAACTTCTTAAACTACGTTATTCCGCTAATTATTATCGGTTTTGTTGCCCCTGGTATTGCAGAATTAGGTAAGGGTGCTGGGCGGCTACTGGGTATCACCACCTTATTTGCTTATGGTTCAACAGTAATTGCTGGCACTTTCGCCTTTTTAGTGGGAACAGGCCTGTTGCCTAAGATTGTTAACGCCGCCAGTGGTCAGGCCAGTAACCCAGAGGAAGCTCTGCTGAGCGGTTTTTTCCAGGTTGAAATGCCACCCATTATGGGGGTAATGACAGCACTGATCACTGCCTTTCTGTTTGGTTTGGGTATGGCAGCAATTGACAACAAATCTATGTATCAAGTAACCAGAGACTTCCAAGAGATTATTGAAAAAGTAATTAAAGTGGTTATAATTCCTTTGTTGCCCTTCCACATTGCTGGTATCTTTGCCAACATGACCTATGGTGGCGAAGTGGTTAGGGTTATGCAAGTATTTGGTGCGGTGTTTGCCATTGTTATAGTTTGTCACCTGCTAATGCTTGTCTTCCAGTACACCACCGCCGGTAGCATGACTGGAAGAAACCCGTTGAAAGCGCTCAGAAACATGGTCCCAGCCTATTTAACTGCCATCGGCACCCAGTCTTCAGCGGCTACAATACCTGTAACCCTGAATTGTACTAAAAAGAATGGTGTATCTGCCGGAGTGGCTGACTTTGCAGTGCCCCTTTGTGCCACCATCCACCTGTCCGGCAGCACCATTACGTTAACACTGTGTTCCATGGCGGTGATGTTAATGGCAGGTACAGCGCCGGTGTTTGGCGAAATGTTTCCATTCATTTTAATGCTGGGTGTAACTATGGTGGCAGCACCTGGTGTGCCTGGGGGCGCGGTGATGGCGGCCTTAGGTCTGTTACAATCCATGCTAGGTTTTAGCGAAGCACAACTGGGTCTGATGATTGCCCTTTACCTCACCCAAGATAGCTTTGGTACCGCATGCAACGTCACCGGTGACGGAGCCATTGCTATGCTGACTGATAAATTTGCCAAAGGATCGGCAACAACTGCTAATCCGGCAGAGGCAAATGCTTAGGCATAAAAATTAATAAATAACTAAATTTACCATAAGCGGAACTAATTAGGTTCCGCTTTTTTGTGTGTATTTTATTAAGCTAGCAATGAATGAATTTTATAAAGGTTAGGAAAAATGAAGATGTGGTGCATTACATAAACTGGGGGTGCAGGAAATATTGATAAAAAAGTAGTATTGATACCCATGTTGGTAATTATATGTATTGCCATCATGTTTGCCGCTGTGGATACAGATAGGCATACATCGGTACATAAAATTGAGGAAAGAGAGGATACTGCCGTCATGACCAATAGCAAAGAACAATATAAATGGAAGTTGGAAGATATTTATGCCACCGATGAATTGTGGGAACAGGATTATCAAAAGGTACAGCAACTATTAAACGAAATGGTCGGTTATAAGGGCAAGTTGGATCAGTCCAGTGGTACTTTGTTGGAAGCACTAAAGTGCAGTGACAACATCCAGATGCTGAATGAAAAGGTGTTTACCTATGCCGGTATGCGACAGGATGAGGACAACAATAATAGTACTTACCAAGCCTTAAAGGATCGAGCAGTTAACCTAAGCACTAAAGTGCACACTGCCACATCATTTATCGTACCTGAGATACTGGCGATGCCGGTGGAAAAATTGCAGCAGTTCCGCCAAGAACAACCGGAGCTTAACTCCATCTATGGTTTTATGTTGGATGATTTGATCCGGGAGAAACCCCATGTGTTGTCGGAGGCTGAAGAACAAATTTTAGCCCAAACCAGTGAAATCAGTCAAGCGCCCAACAAAATCTTTGGCCTGCTTAACAATGCAGATTTATCCTTCCCCAGTATAAAAAATGAAAAGGGCGAAGATGTCGCAGTTACCCACGGCAGTTATGCTAATCTGATGTTAAATCGAGACCGACGGGTGCGGCAAGATGCCTTTAAGTCACTGTATAGTGCCTATGACAGTCACAAAAATACTATTGCAGCCACTCTTAGTTCTAGTGTTAAAAGGGATATATTTTATGCCCAAGTGCGCAAACATCCTTCGG
Source organism: Peptococcaceae bacterium 1198_IL3148 (assembly GCA_036763105.1). Lineage (NCBI taxonomy): Bacteria > Bacillati > Bacillota > Clostridia > Eubacteriales > Peptococcaceae > Peptococcaceae bacterium 1198_IL3148. Next base: position 143,470 of record JBAIYS010000002.1, read on the forward strand.
CGTTGGAAGCGGCATTGTTTTCTGATAATGTGCAACCACAGGTGTACGACAACCTAATTCAAACGGTGCGTAAAAATTTGCATTTGATGCACCGGTATGTAGCGCTGCGCAAAAAGCTGCTGGCAGTTGATGAATTGCACATGTATGACATCTACACGCCACTGGTTAAAGATTTAGATTGGCAGGTGCCCTATCCCGAGGCAATATCCATTGTGCAAAAGGGCTTAGCCCCTCTGGGCCAATCTTATCTAGAGATAATGAATGAAGGTTTTACATCGGGCTGGATTGATGTTTATGAACAAAAGGGCAAAACCAGTGGTGCCTACTCTTGGGGACCCTATGGCGTGCATCCCTACATCCTCCTTAATTATCAAGACGATTTAAACAATGTCTTTACGCTGGCGCACGAAATGGGCCATGCCGTGCACTCCTATTACTCTTATCAGGAACAACCCTATGTAAATGCACACTATTCCATCTTTACGGCGGAGGTGGCATCCACTGTCAACGAAACTCTGTTAATGAATTATATGTTGGAAAACACCACTGACAAAAGTAAAAAACTTTACCTGGTCAATCACTATTTGGAACAGATCAGAGGAACGTTGTTTAGACAGGTGATGTTTGCAGAATTTGAAAAAATCATTCACGAAAAGGCGGAAAAGGGAGAGGCGTTGACCGCCGAACTGTTTAGTCAAGTTTATCACCAATTGAATGTAGATTACTATGGGCCGGAAATGGTGATTGATCCAGAAATAGATTTGGAATGGGCGCGGATTCCTCACTTCTACAATGCCTTTTATGTTTATAAATACGCCACCGGTATCTCGGCAGCCACATCCCTGAGCAAACAAATAGTAGTCGAAGGGGAACCGGCGGTGCAACGATATATCGCCTTTCTAAAGAGCGGTGGCTCGGATTACCCCGTTGAATTGCTTAAAAGGGCTGGGGTAGACATGACCTCTGCTCAACCGATACAAGATACATTAGATCTGTTTGCTAGCCTGCTGGATGAAATGGAGAAATTAACCCAATAAAAGTATGCTAAAACAGCTGTCGACCAATGGTTGACAGCTGTTTAGGTTTAGGTCGTTTAGATAAGAAAATTATCACCTAATCGACAAATAGTAACAGGATATTTTAATTTTACCGCGAATAGATAAATAATCCAATTTAACAGCGGAGCATAATAGTTTTGGAGGTATCTATAATATATGTTCTTTAGAAAATCTGATCAAGATGTAATGGACATGCTAAAGAAGCAGCAGGATCATGCCAATTTTGTTACCGCAGTGGCTACCTTTTCACTTACCCACACTGAATTGATCACGCTGGCTGCCATGCTGAAGGTAAAAGAAATTGGCACTAGGGCAGGAGAACTGACCTCTATGGCCCAAGAAATGGCGGCCACAACTGAAGAGGTGGCGGCTTCGGTGGAGCAAATAAATGCTTCCATGCAACAGGTGGCAGCAAATGGCCATAAGGTTGTGGGCAATTTGCAGGAATTAACGGTGTTAGGTGATAAAACCGGACAACTATTTCAAGAAATGGTTGCGGATTCAGCTGCATTGAATGATCAGATTATTAACATAGATAATATTACCCAAAATGTTTCTGACATTGCCGACCAAACCAATTTACTGGCATTAAACGCAGCCATCGAAGCGGCCCGGGCTGGAGAAGCAGGCAGAGGGTTTAATGTGGTGGCGGAAGAAGTGCGCAAACTGGCTGGACAAACTATCGTTGCGGTAAGCAATGTCAAGCAAATATCCGAGAGCATGAATAGCCAGTCCAGCACCACCAGCGGAAAAATTACCGAGGTGCAAAACAACTTTGAAAAGTACCTGGAAAACTCTAAGCTCACCAGTGAAATAGTTAATAAAACCACTGACCATACTTTGCAGTGTAATGAGATGATTAACAACATATCTGGTGCCACCCAACAACAGACGGTGGTTGCGGAAAGGTTATCTCAAGCATCGGATGAATTGACTGCCAACACCGAAGTTATTAGGAATGTACTGAGCCACGAGGCTGATAATCTATGTCAAATAGTGACCCCCTTTTTAAAAATATCTGATAGTGAATCGGTGGTTAGCACTTTGGCGGCTCGGTTAATAGATCATGCCAATTTTTTAAGAAAAACAGCAGCCGAAGCAGGCCAAGGGCAGGGGGTAGTTGGTTACACCCAATGTGCCTTTGGCAAGTGGTATGAAGCTAACCGCAGTAATTACAGCCATTTGGAAGCCTTTGTGGCAGTGGATGAACCGCATCAACGGGTGCATATAGCTGCTGAAAAACTGGCCCAAAATTGCACGTACGATAATCTTGAAGAACTAATGCAAGCTTCTGCTGGTATTTTGCAAGGATTTATTGATCTTTACCATACCTTTGCTAAACAGAGTTAAGGCTTAACCCGGGATGATAAATTCCCGGGTTTTTTCTTTAATGGTATTTAACGCAAAAGTATGAGAAAATATAAAAGAATTTAGTGTAGTTAATCGGAGGTTATCAAGATCAATGGGTAAAACATTAGTGCTGGCGGAAAAGCCGTCAGTGGCCAGAGATATTGCCGCTGTTTTGGGCAAGTTTAGAAAGGCCGATGGATTTATGGAAGGTGAACAGTACATCGTTACTTGGGCCGTTGGCCATTTGGTGGAACTGGCCGAGCCAGAGGATTATAACCCCGCTCTTAAAAAGTGGCATGTTAATACACTGCCAATAGTACCAGAAACCTTTAAATTAAAACCCAATAAACAAACCCACAAACAGTTTGCCATTGTTAAAGAACTGTTGCACCGACCGGATGTTGCCGACGTGGTCAACGCCTGTGATGCTGGCCGGGAAGGGGAATTGATTTATCGTTATATTATGCGTTTAGCAGATTGTAGTAAGCCATCCCGTAGGCTTTGGTTGAGCGAAACTACCCCCGAAGCAATAAAGAAGGCCTTTGCTGTGTTGCGCAGCAACGGTGACTTTGATTTATTGGGCTATGCTGCCGAAGCCCGTAGCCAGGCCGATTGGTTGGTGGGCATTAATGCCACCCGGGCCTTTACTGTACGTCAAAACACATTGTTATCGGTGGGCCGGGTACAAACCCCTACACTGGCGTTGATTGTCAACCGTGAGCGGGAAATTAGAGATTTCAAACCAGAGCCCTATTGGCAACTGGTTGGCGAGTTTATTAAAACCGATGGTCAAAGTTACCACGGTAAGTGGTTTAAGGGGAAACAGAACCGTTTTATCGCTCGAGATCAAGCCATGGCCATGCGGGACAAGTTGGTTGGTCAAGAGGGCAAGGTGATAGACATCAAGCAAAAGCAGCTGATTGATAAGCCCCCCTTTTTGTTTAATTTGAACGATTTACAGAAACAAGCTAATCGCAAGTTTGGCATGTCGGCCCAAAGGACATTGAATATTGCCCAAAGCCTATATGAAAAACATAAATTGCTCACTTACCCCCGGACTGATTCTCGTTATTTAACTAAGGAATTGGCCAATTCTTTACCTGGCAGAATCAGGGCGTTGTCCCAGCACGATCCATATAATAACTTTGCTGAGCGGGCAGCGAGGGTTGGTAAACTGGGTGCCCGCTATGTAAATGATGCCAAAGTAACGGATCACCACGCCATTATTACCACCAATGTGGTGCCCAATTTCGGTAAGCTAAGTGGTGAAGAACAAAAAATATACGATTTAGTGGCCCGGAGGTTTTTGGCGGTGTTTTTTAACGCTGCCCAATATATGCAAACCACCATCATCACCGATGTGCTTGGGGAAACCTTTAGCACCAAAGGCAAAGTAGTTTTGGATTTGGGTTGGCGCGAGGTCTATCAACCGGTGGAAAACAATAACGAGGATGATGACAACACGGTACTGCCGGTGGTGACCAAAGGGGAAGCAGTCAAGACAGAAAACGTTGAACTGAGCGAAAAAGAGACTAAATCCCCCAAGCGTTATACCGACGCTTCATTGCTGGCAGCCATGGAGGGTGCCAGCAGGTTGGTGGATGATAAAGAACTGAAGAGTACCATGAAGGGTAGCGGTTTGGGCACCCCGGCAACCAGAGCGGCGATAATTGAACGTTTAATAAAAGTGGGTTACATAGAGCGGCAGAAAAAAAACTTGTTACCAACGGCCAAAGGAGAAACTTTGATTGATCTGGTGCCGGAACTGGTAAAAAGTCCAGAGATGACCGGCCGGTGGGAAAAGACGTTGGCGGATATAGAAGAAGGCAGTGCCGACCCCCAAGAATTTATGGAGGGGATAATTGCCATTACTCACAAAATAGTTGACCTGGCAAAATCTCAGCAGGTAACCGATGTTTCGGTGGTAAATGAATCCGTTGGTAAATGTCCCCTCTGTGGGCGGGCAGTGGTGGAGGGAAAGAAGGGCTATGGCTGCAGTGGTTATAAGGCAGGTTGCCAGTTTATTATTTGGAAAGAAGTGGCCAAAAAGAAATTGACAGAGAAACAGGTGCAAAAATTACTAACCGATGGCAGGACAGGAGAAATTAAAGGCTTTACATCTAAAGCCGGTAAAAAATTTAACGCATCCCTAATGTTGGATCAAAATGGCAAGGTTAAGTTTTATTTTTCCCAACACCCAGCTAAGTCAGTGGGCAAATGTCCGCTATGTGGCCGAGATGTTGTAGAACTACCAAAGGGATACGGTTGCAGTGGTTACAAAGCGGGTTGTAAATTTGTGGTTTGGAAACAAATTGCCGGCCAAAACATTGCGTTACAGCATCTACGAGAACTACTGCAGAACGGTCGTACTGAAAAAATAGAAGGTTTTGTTTCCAGAAGCGGCAACAAATTTGCAGCCGCTTTGGTATTGAACAATGGCATCGTAGAATTGAGTTTGAACGATTAATGAGAGGTGAATTACAGTGTCCACTAATAATCTATCCCAGGTAGAGCCTGGCGTACTGCTGGAATTAATTAATCATTACGATCAATACATTCAAAAGGCCAGTAAAAACCAATGCTATCAGCATGGGGATTGGGAGCCAATGACTATCGAAGATTACTATGACACAGAGTTTCAATTGGTGCTTAAAACCACTGCACCAATGGAGGTGGCGCAACAAATTAAAGAACAAACAGAACAGCCTGCGGTATCTATTGAGGAAAAGCCAAGTGACGGTTGGTCTACCTTCAGTAAACATGAATTGTTAAAACCAAAACGAAAACCATGGTGGCGCAAATTGCTACCATGGTAGATGCCCGGTTTTGCCCATGCTTCACGAACAATAAGTTAATATTGTCTTATAAATGCATAATATACTGATACATCAGCCAGAAGTGGCAAAAGCTGCCGGCCAGTACAAACAGGTGAAAGATCTCGTGAAAGCCCATTATTTTATTGGTGATGTTGGGCCACTTGAAAGCATAAATCACTGCTCCTAATGAATAGATAACACCACCGCTAACCAGCCAAGCAAGGCCGTCGGCAGGTAAATTTTCGATCAATGGGAAAATGGCAATTACCACTAACCAACCCATGATTAGATAAAACAAAGTGGATAACCAGCGGGGAGCATTAAGCCAAAAGGCTTTCATGATTATGCCCACAATGGCAATGCCCCAGATGCTACCCAACAGACTCCACCCCCAAGGGCCCCGCAGCGGGATTAGGCACACTGGGGTATAGGTACCGGCTATTAGTACAAAAATCATCATGTGGTCAATCTTGCGCAAAATTTTGGTGCCGCGGATGGACAGCGGTAATAGGTGATAAAGGGTGCTGGCGGTGTAAAGTAAAATTAAACTGGCCCCAAAAATTGAAAAAGAAACCACATGCCATGGGGTGGCCCCGGTGGCGGCATAATACACCAACAGAATTAACGCCACTACCGAAAGTAAAGCACCAAATAAATGGGTTAACCCGCTAACCGGGTCTCTAAGTTTAGCAAGCATACAACACACCTTCTTATATATAGAGATGTTAGCTTCTATTAATTATACCACTTGCAACATAAATTATCCCGCTCAGTTGCAAAATATTGGATAAACAATATAATAGAAGGGAAAATACTTAACAGGGAAGGGAGATTACAAATGGCTAAAGATGCATCCTTTGACGTGGTGTCCACGGTGGACATGCAGGAAGTAACCAACGCAGTTAACCAGACTAATAAGGAAATCAGTCAAAGATATGATTTTAAAAACAGCAAATCAGAGGTTACCATCGAAAATGATGGTTTAAAAATTTTAGCAGATGACGATTTTAAATTAAAAAGTGTAATTGATATATTGCAATCTAAGTTGGTGCGCAGACAAGTGCCAGTCCGTAATTTAGAATATGGTAAAGTGGAACAAGCCAGTGGTGGCATGGCCCGGCAACTGGTTAAAATTAAACAGGGTATTGAAACCGAAATCGCTAAAAAGATTGTTAAAGATATTAAGGACTTAAAAATAAAAGTGCAGGCCCAAATCCAAAGCGACCAAGTGAGGGTCAGTGGAAAAAACAGAGATGATTTACAAGCAGTGATTGCCATGTTAAAAGAAAAGGATTACGGTGTGGAACTGCAGTTTACCAATTATCGCTAATAATGATAAACTTTAAGGCTGTTGGCAATTCTAAAGGGTGTCAACAGCCTTTTTAAATTAGGTGCTTTTGGCTATGGGCACCGATAAAAGCTGTTAATGTCCGCGGGACAGATAAGTAAACCAAAGAAATGAGGCGCAACATGAAAAAAGAACTAAAACTTGCTGAAGAATTAATAGAATTTATTAATCAAAGCCCCACAGCTTTTCATGCAGTAGATCGGATCACTAAAACTTTAGCCAACCAAAACTTTATTGAGCTTGTCCCAGGTGATAAGTGGGAGCTTAAAAATGGTGGCAAATACTATGTAACCATTAATCAATCGGCCTGTTTGGCATTTGTGGTGGGCGAAGGGGTGGCCGAAAACGGCTTTAAAATCATTGGTACCCATACAGATAGTCCCAGTTTTAGAATCAAGCCCCGCCCTGAAATGGTGGACAACGGTTATTTGAAATTGAACACCGAGGTTTATGGTGGCCCGATATTAAATACATGGCTAGATCGGCCGCTGGCGTTGGCTGGTCGGGTTAGCCTGCGTAGTAAAAATCCGTTAAGGCCGGCACATAAATTGGTCAATATCAATAAGCCGGTGGCCATTATTCCTAATTTATCTATTCATATCAACCCTAAAGTCAATGAAGGTTGGCATCTGAATAAACAAAAGGATACCTTGCCGATGCTGCAAGTGGTTACTGCAGGGTTCGAGCGCAACCATTACTTGCTTAATCTACTTTCAAACCAATTAAAGGTAAAACCCAATGACATTTTGGACTTCGATTTATTTTTATATGAATATGAACGGGGTAGCGTTATTGGCTTAGAACAAGAGTTTATATCGGCCTCTAGAATAGATGATTTGAGTATGGTACACGCAGGTCTCAAAGCTTTGTGTAGTACCACCCCAACCAGCGGTATTAATGTATTGGCTTGTTTTGATAACGAGGAGGTGGGCAGCACCACCAAACAAGGGGCAGATTCACCAATGTTGGCCCACCTGTTGGAACGAATAATTTTATGCTTAAACAAAAACAAAATTGTACTGTCCAATAAAAGTAGAGAGGATTATTTTCGAGCATTGGCCAACTCCTTTTTAATTTCGGCGGACATGGCCCATGCTGTTCACCCCAACAGCCCCGAACGGCATGACCCTACCAACAAACCGCTGATTAACCAAGGGCCAGTCATTAAAGTTAATGCCAATCAGAAGTACACCAGTGACAGCGATTCGGTGGCGGTCTTTGAAAGACTGTGTACTGATAATAACATTCCAGTACAAAAATTTGTTAACCGTTCCGATGTCCGGGGAGGTTCCACCATTGGGCCCATCAGCGCCTCCCAAGTCAACATTCGTGCGGTGGATATCGGCAACCCAATGCTGGCGATGCACTCCATCAGGGAACTGGCGGGCGTCAAGGATCACAGCTATATAATTAGTGCCTTTGAAGCCTTCTATAAACTATAAGTCAGAGAATAATTGCTTTTTGATGGGCGAAAGATAACATAATAAAGGAGGGGAAACTGATGATTGCTGGTGGAAGAAAAAATGAGTAAAGTAATTAACCTAAATCAGCCGGTAAAAGAAATTTGTGACGCCTACCCAGAGGCCAAAGAAATACTAAAGGGGTTGGGGTTTGTGCAAATTACCAACCCGATGATGTTAAAGACGATGGGTAAAGTGATGACGTTAACTAAAGGTTCGGCGATGATGGGTGTAGATATTGACAAAATTAAAAAGGCCTTTGAAGATAAGGGTTATGAGGTGAAAGATTAAATTATAAACCAGCATCCAATGTAGCTAATATTTTGGATGGTGGTTTTATTTTGTTTATTATATTATAATATGTCCAATTGTAAGGACCAGTTTAAAGAGTGCTGTGATACCACAAATTCAGAAAGGCGGGTAGGATATGCAAGCTTTAGTGGTAATTGATATGTTAAAGGATTTTATCGATCAAGATGGTGCGCTGTGTACCGGACCAGCGGGCGAAAATATTGTTGGCTTTATTCAAGATAAAATACAAGAGTTTAGGAAACAGGGGCATCCCATTATATTTATTTGCGACCACCATCAACCAGACGATAAAGAGTTTGACATGTTTCCTCCCCACTGTATTGCCGATACCGAAGGGGGCAACATAATTGCTCAGTTGGCAGTTGAAAAGGGCGATAAGATTATCCAGAAAAGACGTTATAGTGCCTTTTTTGGCACCGAACTGGATCTGTACCTCCGGGAAAAGGGAGTGCAGGAAATTTTCCTGGTGGGAGTATGCACCAATATTTGTGTGTTATATACCGCGGCCGATGCTAGAAATCTAGCCTATAAAGTGAATATCTACCGCGACGGCGTGGCCTCCTTTGATGCAGCGGCCCATCAATTTGCCCTTAAGGAAGCAGAAAAAACATTGGGTTGTCATATATTATAGGTAAATAATAAATCTAAAAGACCAGTATCAAAAAATAACCGATGCTGGTCTTTTAGATTTAAAAAATTTTAAAAGACCTGTCATGTTTTAACCTTCGCCGGTGTCTATATTATGAAACGGTGAGGGGGGGTTAATATTAGCGCTAATACACCGGCTTTAACCATCGAAGCCGTTCCGATTTGTGGTGAAAAAATGGAAAGTTCCTTTCAACAAATTTATCAACAACTTTATGCCAAACTGGTGCGGCAAGCTGTTTTTATGTTGGGTGAACGGGCTGCCGCTGAGGATGTGGTGCAAGAAGCATTTTTACGCTTGCATAATATAGGCATAACGGCGGTAAATAATCCATCGGCTTGGCTGGGTAGAGTGACCAACAATTTATGTTACAACTACATGCGGGGTGAAGGCAATCGGCGCCGCCGGGAAGAAAAGGTGAGTAGCTTACCTAATTATTGCGATAACAACTTGGTAGCACCATCGGCCGAAGACACTGTGCTGGATAAGGTTGAGTTGCAATTAATTCGTCAGGCATTGCAACAACTTCAACCCCGGGACCGCATGGTGCTGTTGATGAAATTTTCTGGTTACAAATACCATGATATTGCTGCCGCTGTGGATATAAATAAAACTTCGGTGGGCACAGTTTTAGCCAGGGCGAGGGAACGTTTTAAACAGGAATATCAACGTATCACTAATAATTAGGGGGTGGCTGGATGCAGTGTCCAGATAGAGGTACTTGGCAGGCATATATAGATGATGAAGTATCGTCAACAGAAAAAGTTACATTGGAGCAGCATGCTGAAGGTTGTCCCAAATGCCAACAAATATTGACGGAAATTTCCGATCTGGCCATGTGGTCTGAGGATAAGTTGGCCCAGTATCAAGGGTTAATTTTAGATGATGACAATACTAAAGAAAATCAAACACAGATAACTAAAGGGAGAGATTTTTGGATGACCAAAGGTATTAAAAAATGGGTTGCGGTGGCAGCTTCGGTGGCAGTACTGGCAGGATCACTAACCTTGACGCCGGTACAAGATGCAGTGGCAGATTTATTATCAATTTTTAGAGTGCAAAAGATTGAAACGGTAAAAATAAACCCAGCGGAGTTAAACCAAATGGCTAGGGACATAGAGGCTAAAGTGGGTCAGGTGGACTTGCAGCAATTTGGTGAAGTACAGTTTTTAAACACCAATGAATTACAAACATTAACATTGGCAGAAGCCAAGAACACCGTGAATTTCGACCTAAAAGAACCGAAATTTATACCAAATAACTTTACCCTGGATGAACAGGTTAATGTAATGCGGGAAAACACAGCGGAATTTAAGCTGAATGTCGAACCGGTTAACGCCATGTTAAAAAGCCTAGGCGCTAAAACACTGTTGCCTGATACTTTATCAGGCCAGGCATTTACCATCAAAACCCCCGATGGTGTGCAAATGAATTACCAAAATAAGGATAACAAGTTTTTTAGCTTTTATCAGTCTAATAGCCCCGAGGTTAGAGTTCCCGATGGGGTAAACCCCAATGAGTTGCGGGCGGCACTGTTGGATCTGCCAATACTGCCGGAAGATTTGCGTACCCAGTTGGCGGCCATTGAGGATTGGCAACACACCATGGTTATACCAGAAGCTGAAGCTTCCGAAGTGGTGACCATTGATGGTCATCAAGGAATATTTACCAGTAGTCCCCACGGCGGCTTTAGTAATTTGATGTGGGTAGATAACGGTGTTATTTATCAAATCAGTGGTGAGTTGGATCGGGATAGCATGATCAAAGTTGCTCAGTCAATTTACTAAATATTGGAGAGATGATGTTGCTAGCAATTGAGACAAAAGGACTGACTAAGACCTATCAAGGCCATGGGGGCTGTCGGGATATTTCCCTGGCAGTCCCTAGGGGCTCTGTTTTTGGCTTGCTGGGACCAAATGGTGCCGGCAAAAGCACGTTGGTGAAAATGTTGGTGGGACTACTGCATCCCACCTCGGGTGAAGGAAAAATTTTAAATCAACCGCTAAATGATCTGTCAATGCGCCAAAGAATTGGTTTTTTGCCTGAGAATTTTAGTTATCACGACTGGCTCACCGGGGAGGACTTGTTACGTTTTCATGGTTCTTTGTACGGCCTGTCTAAAGATCAACTGAATCGCAGAGTACCTCAAGTGTTACAGATGGTGGGGCTAACCGGCCATGGTAATAAGCGGGTGGGCAGTTACAGTAAAGGTATGCAACAGCGGGTGGGTTTGGGTTGTGCCTTGGTTAACAACCCGGAGATAATTTTTTTGGATGAACCCACATCGGCGTTGGACCCCATTGGTAGAAAAGCGGTGCGCGACTTGATGGAAACTTTAAAACAACAGGGAAAAACTGTGTTTATTAACAGCCACCTGTTAAGTGAATTGGAAACGGTATGCGACCAAATAGCCATTATTAAAGCGGGTAGATTGATCTTTCAAGGTGATTGGCGAGAAATGTTATCCCAAGGATGTCGGGCAAAAATAATTGTTGGCAATCAAGCGCCCCTAAATCAGTTGTTGGAAAGCCTAAAATCAGAGGTGACGCTAATATCCCAAGATCAAATTACCGCCGATAAACAACAAATAATTTTGTCTTTAACTTCCGAGCAGGTTATCCCCCGGGTAGTCAGTAGTTTGGCTAAGAATGGCTGGCAAATTTATGAAGTGACGCCGATGATGGATTCTTTAGAGAAAATCTTTTTACAGTATGTCAACAACACCGATGGCTCAGCAGAAGGAAGGTAGTGCCGTGCTTAACATTGCTAGATTAACCTTTATGGAAGCGGGAAAAAAGAAAATCTTTTTTGTCACCATTATTTTGACACTGGCCTTTCTGTTGCTATATGGTTTAGGTCTGCATTTTACTGATAAAGAAATGGCAGAGATAAACGCTGTCCTTGGGGCACAGTTGGCTGTACAGCAAATTGTTGGCAATCAATTATTGGGTTTGGGATTATATTTATCTTCATTTATGCTGTCGTTGTTGGCGTTGATGGTCAGTGTCGGTTCCATTGCGTCAGAGGTGGAAAGTGGTTTGCTACATGCCATTGTATCTAAACCCATTAGGCGACGGGACATTGTGCTGGGCAAGTTTTTAGGCTATGGGCTAATGCTGACAGCCTATTCTTTGGTGTTGTTTATCATGTTGTTGTTATTAAATTGGATCTTTAATGACATCGCGCTCACCCTTTTAACACCGGCTAATTTTTTTTATGGCGTTTTTATCTTTGTTTTACAGCCGCTAGTATTATTGGGTTTGGCCTTAGTGTTTTCCACCAGCTTTAGAACTATGGCAGCGGGTATCATCACCTTTGCATTCTATGGTCTAAGCATTGTTGGCGGCTTTATGGAACAAATTGGCGCTCTGATTAACAAAACAGCGTTAATTAACACCGGCATTGTAACCAGCTTAGTTATGCCCAGTGACGCCTTGTTTAGAAAACTAATAAGTGTGTTAACCAACAGTGAAGCTAATCCCTTATCATCTTTAACTGGGCCAATGGGGGTAGGAATACCACCCAGCAATGCCATGATTGTCTATGCTTGTTTGTATTTAGTGGCCTGTGTGGGATTGGCTGTTTCTAAATTTGCCAAGAAAGATCTATAGACCCTTAACTAAACTTCAAAAATGAGATTGCTTAACAATAAAAATACATCTTGATTATATATTTAGATTGTGTTAAACTCTGGAATAACTTAAAAAATAAATACAGACAAAGCGAAGATTGAGAAGAGTAGCTATAAATTGAAAACTCCAGAGAGTCGCTGGCTGGTGGGAATGCGGCAGGGATATTTATGGTGAATGGGCTCATGAGTGCGGTCCGAAAATATTTAGTAGGCATCGCCGGAAATCCTATCCGTTATCAATTGGACGTGTATGATAGTACATGGTTTAAGGTGGGCATAGTAATATGCCAATTTGGGTGGTACCGCAGGAGATTACCTCTTGTCCCTTACATGGGATGAGAGGTTTTTTGTTTTAGCAGGCCGTGAAACTACTCTAATATCATACACAAATAATCACAAAAATAAAATTTAAGGGGGAGTATGGTTATGATTAACAATGGTGGTTATTTTGGTGAATTTGGTGGCAGATTTGTACCTGATCAGTTAGTGGCACCGCTGGCAGAGTTGGAAGAACATTTTTACAAGTACATTCAAAATCAAGAGTTTCTGAACGAACTGAATTATTATTTCAAACAATATGTAGGGCGGTGCAGCCCACTCTATTTAGCAGCAAGGTTAACCGAACAGGTGGGTGGAGGTAAAATTTACCTAAAGAGAGAAGATTTAAACCACACCGGTGCTCACAAAATTAACAACGCCCTCGGTCAGATACTGCTGGCCAAAAAGATGGGTAAAAAAAGAATTATTGCGGAAACAGGCGCGGGACAACATGGAGTGGCAACGGCCACCGCATGTGCCCTTTTTGGCCTGGAGTGTGTTATTTACATGGGTGAAGTTGATATTAAGAGACAGGAATTGAATGTATTCCGCATGGAACTATTGGGAGCCCAGGTACAGCCAGTTACTTCAGGTACTGGTACATTAAAAGATGCGGTGGATGAGGCGCTAAATGACTATATGTTAAATTACAAAGATACTTTTTATTTGTTGGGTTCCGCCGTTGGCCCCCATCCTTATCCCACCATGGTGCGTGAATTTCAAAGTGTTATCGGTCGGGAGGCCCGAGAGCAGATTCTAGAAATGGAGGGTAGACTACCCGATTACCTGATAGCCTGTGTTGGTGGGGGAAGCAATGCCATCGGCCTGTTCCATCCATTTTACCAGGACAGTTCGGTAAAGATGATTGGCGTTGAGCCGGCAGGTAAAGGGTTAGACACCGACGACCATGCGGCCAGTATTAATAAGGGTACGGTGGGGATTATTCACGGATTTAAGTGTTATACGTTACAGGATGAAAATAATGAACCATTACCAGTATATTCTGTTGCGGCAGGACTCGATTACCCTGGGGTTGGCCCCGAACACAGTTATTACAGCGCAAGCGGCAGAGCTAAATATGAAGCCATTACTGACCAAGAAGCGCTGGCAGCTTTTATGCAACTATCCAAAACCGAAGGCATTATTCCTGCCATTGAAAGTGCCCATGCGGTGGCCTACGCTATCAAACTGGCAAAAGCATTAACTCCGGACCAGATTATTATTGTAAACTTATCGGGACGCGGGGACAAGGATGTCAACCAAGTGAAGGATATGATCCACAGGGGAGAATTTGTTTAAGTGGTACAAAGCTTATAGACAACAGCTTTGCATTATCCCTCTCACAAAGTGCCAGAAGGTAGGGGTCACCTTTTGGTACTTTCCCTTTTCTTTTAGTACTTTGTTGCCTTATATCCAACAACAATGTTGGATAAACTGTAAGAAAAGAGGGAGGGTATGCGTAAATATGGAACTGACAATGCACATGCAGTCCGAAGTGGATGAATTTGATATCCGGAGGTTACAAGAAAGGATAGAAGAAATCGGCTATACAGATGAACTTACCATTACTATGGAGGCAGCAGATGCCCATGAAGCCGTTGCCATTATTGAGTTGTTGGAAGAGAATGGTTTTTCCCACGAAGTAAAAGGTAGCCACGATGGTAATACCTTTAGCATTATTGCCCGCAGAATGCTACATTGAGATAATACATACAAAATACCCCCCGCCCTGGCAGGGGGTATTATTTTCTTTAACCCTTAAGTATTTTGGTTACGCAGTCCTTAACTTTGTTGCCGTCGGCCTTGCCCTTAACCAAAGGCATAATTTCTTTCATTAACTTGCCCATGTCCTTGGGTTCGCTGCATCCCAACTGCTGACACTTTTCCTTAACTAATTGTTCCAGTTCATCGTCGGACATTTGAGCAGGCAGGTATTTTTCCAAAATTTCTATTTCCCTTTGGTATTGATCGATTAAATCCTGCCGGTCACCAAAGGTGGGGATGGCATCGCGACGCTGTTTTACTTCTTTGACCAGTACATCAATTTCCTCGGCTTCGGTTAACGGCTGACCCAATTCCTTGGCCTTAAGTTGCATATTATTAATGGCCATTCGCACCACGGTGGTGGTGAATTTATCTTTGCTTTTCATAGATTCTATCATTTTGGCCTTCAATTGTTCTAGAATCAAAGCAATCATCTCCTAACATTTCAAGATGTTTTCATTATATAGAAAAAGTGGCAAATATTCAAATTAAGGGTTAAGGTCTTGTTTTATCAGGTTAAATATATTATAATTGTATTAATTAGACAGTAAATGATTTGTTTAAGATTTAGTATAAGTGTACTTATAATGTGTACATAGTTACTATATTAAATAAAAAGGAGAATAAAGATTAGTGAAAAATATTCATCACGGTGGGATTGTTGTTTATGCTGTTGTGGCAGCGACGTTGGCGTTGGTTACGCTGTTGGTGACTCCCAAACCGGTGGAAACCGCACAGTTGATGTCAGTGTTAACTTTCTTCGGTTAAATATTAGATAGAACAAAAGGCACTCTGTTAGGTGACAGAGTGCCTGCGTATTTTAAAAATAATTTAATCACAGTCCAACGATCCAGATAATATTGCGCTGCCCGTTTGCTTAGTGATGGTATTGACCGGACGCACCTCGATGACAGTGTCGGGGGTTAATGATGCGCTAATTTCAGCAAAAGTGCCGGCCCAGGTGGTTAATGGTTCCATAGAAGGATACAATATCCACCGCCAAGCAATATTACTGGGAATGGATGTAAGAGCTTCATAGCCATTGAAAGCACCATAGACAGAAGGTTTAGGCAGTCCATGGGCCACAATGCTGATGGCGGTACGACCGGGCCTAATGTCAGCTAATGTTCTGATCATAGCGCTGCCTAGGGCATCTGTGGAAACACGTTTTTCTTTGGGTTTTAGCAGGGTACAACTAGGTAATTTCACTGGTTCGGGTTTCGGTGGTAATTCGGGAATACATAATACGTCACCCGGGAAAATGACACTTGGGTCTTGAATATGCTTATTGGCGTCGATTAAGTCTTGGGGGACGACATCATAATGCTCAGCAATCAACCACATGGTATCTCCGGCTTTAACGGTGTAGCGATTGGCAAAACCACTGGGACATGAAGAAGGGACACGGGGAGATTTTTGACGGAACAACATTTTCATAACGACCTCCTTAAAAGCTGCACTTATTGGTGCAATGAAGACATTGTTCTTATATGTTATGTGATTAATTGCTTACTGGTTACGATCTACTGGTTTGTAAATTGCTTGAAAAGTTTCTGTTGAGTTTATCTTTTTCGGCCATCGGACACCATGTTTTCTTGTCCCGCAAATATCACCACATATTTTCCAAACTGCGATATTGCAATGCTTCTGCCATGTGAGAGGCTTCGATGCTGTCGCTGCCGGCTAAATCAGCAATGGTGCGGGCCACTTTTAACAATTTATCGTGGCTGCGGGCAGATAGATTTAGTTGTTTAAAGGCTGTTTTTAGCAGAGCCTTAGCTTCGCTGGTGGCCCGGCAGTGTTTTCTCACTAAGGAGGCGGGCATTTGCGCGTTGCAGGTGACGGTGGGTTTACTATTGGCGAAACGTTGACGTTGTATAGCCCGGGCCTTTTCAACCCGCTCTTTGATCAGAGCCGATGCTTCGCCAGGTTCTGCTTTTTCTAAATCACTAAACTCCACTCTGGTTATCTCAACGTGCATATCAATGCGGTCCAAAAGTGGTCCAGACAATCGGCGCAGGTAACGCTGAATCTGCACCGGACTGCAGGAGCATTCTTTGGATTTATCTCCGTAATAACCGCACGGACAGGGGTTCAGGAACCAACTTAGAAAAACTAAACGTGGTAGAAACATTTGCATATGCTCTACCGGTGTTGGGATCGATTTTGGTGTTAACTGTTATTTCCTTGACTAACGTTCGGACCACCGAGCGTTTATCATCAAATGATGGCTCGCCCTTGATCCTTTCTTTTAAATCCATCAGCATTTCTTCGGCTGTTTCAAATTGTGTAGTGTAATTTTTATCTTGGGTTAGTTTTTGTTCAAGCTCTTTTATATGTTGCTCAAGTGATAGAGTTTCTTTCTCGATTTTATTTAGCTGGTTAGTAACATCACCAATATTAATAACTTTCTTTCTGTAGAGATCGAGGATGCTTTGCTTTTCGGTCTCTTTGTCTTTTATAGATCTGCTTATTAGCTGCATTTCGGTTTCAATTTCTGCTTTGTGAGATTTCTGTTCTTCTATATTATCCTGCAATTCTTTGATAGCATCTCCGGGGTTAAGTATAAAGTTGACGCATGTTTGCCATGTGATTTCTTCAATCCAGTCTTTAGGGATGTTTTTTGACTTACATTTACCATTCAGGGGACCGGCATAAGCATTTTTACCACCGCAAACATAGTAGGCCTTCAATTTACCCCCAGGGCCCTTGTAAGCGGTGCCATGGTATGTTAGTCCACATTCACCACACTTGATTAGTCTGCGAAGTAAATACTGCCGCTTAGAGTTCCGGGTTGCTTCTAACATGTTACCGTGTAGCACTTGCTGAGCTTTATCCCATGCTTCTTCATCGACAATTGCCGGCATTTCACGGGGGATCAGTTCCCTGACTTTGTCCGAACGTTTTCCGTAGTAGTGTATGCCTTTATAAGTAGTGTTTTTCAAAATCCGTTGTACCTTATTTGGCCGCCAGATGCCGGAGGTGTTTACCTTTCTTTTGCCACGCTGCATTTTACGGTCATCTTTTGCGTAGTGGGTAGGGATGCTGAGTGAGTTAAGGTAGTCAGCAACTTTGATGGTTGAGTAGCCTTGCTCAGCAACTAGTTTAAAAATGAGCTTAATCACATCAGCTTCGCTCATGTTTAACCCAGGAAGCGGGTTGTTGTTTACTTCTAGATACCCGTCATCATTAACTAGATATCCATAGGGCACAATGCCGCCAAGCCATTTGCCGGCCTTGGCAGCTCTGTTAGCCCCGTGCCACATGCGACTTAATATATTTTCGCGCTCTAGGTCTGCAACACCGGCCAGAATGGTAAGAAGAAAGCGACCATTAGGATCACCTGTGTCGAATGGCTCGGTCATGCTACGGATTTTAATACCGTGCTGTTCCAAGTCATAAACTGCATTAAGAATTACCCTGGCCGAACGACCCAAGCGGTCAATTTTATAGATTAGGAGTAGGTCAAACTTTTTAGCTTTAGCATCTTCGAGTGCCCTTTTACCTTCTGGGCGCATTTCAAGGGGGAGGGTGCCGGTAATACCGTCATCCTTGAACCACTCTACAATATCTAGTTGATGAAGATCACAGTATTTTTTTGCAAATTCTATTTGGTTTTCTATAGTGCCGCGTTCCTGTTGATCCTCTGAGGACACACGGCAGTAAATAGCTACACGCATATGGGGACACCTGCCTAAGATGAATTACAGAACAAACGTTCTACTTACATGGTATTAGACAACATTTGCCTATATTCCTGCATGGTGATGTTAATTGTAGGAGAGTAATATAAGAGGAGTGCAGTTGGCGGGATTTAAATAGGTTTTAAAGAAGAAACAGGACCAAAGGGATTGCCCATTTCCCTCAGCCCTGTTTCGCGGGTTAACTCTTATTACGGTCCGTTTCTAGAATATGCATTACCACATAAAAGCATCATTATTAAAGACCTCCTTGCTTTAAAAGAGTCATACCCTTTGGCTTGGAGTTATATAATGACATCTAATGCTAATGATATTAAACTTATACTACGCTGACACTGAAATTTCCTGTTAGTTATCAAAATTTACACCAAATAATTCGGGGTTGATTCTCGCTTTTAAGGACCGCAAGCACTCAAGGACTTTGGAGCTGGTTGTATCTCTGTTGCCAGAGACCTACTAATCCACGGGCAAATGGACCCCTGCCAGATTGAAACAACCCGCAAAATTTTGGCTGAATTATAAACCCTATATACTGAAATAGCATATATTATGAATAGAGTGCATATACTAGCTATTATATCTGCGGTGAGCCTATTACTTCATCAGCTGCACCACGAGTAAACTGAATGTTATCATTAGCATCAACGCTTGATAATTTGTCATTAGTATCCTCCGCCAAACTTGCGGCAGAATTTTATCCCGGGGTGGGCAGCCCGGGATTTTTGCTTATAGTAATTTAAACAAATCAATTTAATATTAATGACGTTGTGGTTAATATGTGTATAATAAGCGTAATAGTATCATGTATTATAAGGATTTGGGGGGTATTATAGATGTATGCATACTATCATGAGCATTTTGAGTTATCAAATTTTGACTCGTTTATAAGAGTGACCTGCGTTTGTTCAAAAGATTTTATTTGGAGTGCAGATCCCTCACAAGAGCAATATCATCGGTGTCCCCATTGCTCTGAATTGTGGGTGATTGGTAGAGTTGGTGGTTTTATAACTTTATTAAGGAAAAAGACAGGTGCTAAGATTAAGCTTTGGGTTGGCGAAATTAATAACGCTTATCTGGACGATCCTCCTTTGAACGTACCAAAGTAGTTTCAACTTTAGTTTTGGTCTTAAGTTTATTAGCCCAACGACCCTCTTCTTCTCCAGTTGATAGATCGGTAACTTTTTTATAGCGTACCTTGCTTGGCTGAAACAGAATGTTTCTTATCTGATCCAAATCTTTGGGTGGTGGAGTAATAGGGCCGAATAATAATTTTAGGTACTTTTTCCATAACGTAGGTTTAATCAAAATGTTTTCAAGGGTTTCCAAAATAATTTTGCTATGTTTCCTAAAAGTTAATGCTTCATAATTTGTAGGCTCAGATAAGATATTTGGTAGCAACTCCTGTAACTTTCTGCTTGCCATAATTTGTTTGACTTCATTATCAAATATAGCGGCGCTTTGCTCTTGCGTTTCTGCACCTTTAAGTAAAAGGAATTTCTTAATACAAGAACTGCCGACAAGAAAAACCTTGCCAGTACCGATATTTGATATTACAAAATTCGTTTTTAGTCCAGGTTGATTACATAATTCACATTTATCTGTAAAACGTTCAAATTTATCATAATCTCCCTCTAATATTATCTCGGTTAATTCCCATTCTCTGCGGGCTTCTTCCCATTCGGTTTCCTTGCTATTGGCAATAATTCTTTCTTTGACTAACTTAAAATCTTTTTGCGTTACTTTTTCTTCGTGTCCAACTAAAATATTGTTCCTTCTTTTATTTCTAAGCCCAGCTACGTTTCTTCTTCTACTCATAGACCCTCCTTAAAACTAGTTAATACCACTGCGTACTTAGTAAAAAGCTGTTGCATTTTGTCGTTTGTCTTACATACACCAAAACCACCCAGTGTTTGGGTGGTTTTACGTTGCTGTTATCTAATGCTGTCAATAATTTATTTAACTTTCATCACCTGATACATAGTCTCTAACATATTAATTAACTGTTCTGGTTTAATCCCCAACTGAAAAGCTCGCTCAATTACCGGCTGCCACTTATCCATATTGATATCCCTAGCTACCAAATAATCGTTGTATATCTTATAAGCAGGGGCTTCTTTCCTAATGATAGCTATTAGCACCCCGGCAATGCGCCAGTTTGTATCCAATGGGATGTCTTCGAAATTTGGGTTGGCAGCTCTAAGTATCGGACGTTCTTTGCTATTGAAATAATACTTAAGTGTTGCCTCAGAAAACCCACCAGAATCATGTAGGGCCACAACAATATCGCCAGAATATGCGGTTGACTGTTGGCGACAGATTGCGTAATCGCCATCCAGTAGGCCAACACCGATCATGCTGTCTCCATGGGCCTCCAGTGCAAAGTCTGCGTGTATGTCGGAAGGGATCTCTAATTCACCATAGTAATTTTCTTCTGCTAGCAGTGGGATACCCATTTTGATTTGGCCTAGGATGGGTATGGTTGACATTTTTGGAACATGTAATAAATTGGGGTTGTCCAACGCTCGGATTAAATCTAAGCGTTGTTTAGGCGTAATTGGTCGTCCGCCGGCCAGTAACTTTAGTCCATCATTTTCGACTATGTCTAATAGTTCCAATTCTTTTTTAATAGCGCTTAATTTTCTTGATGAGTTATCAGTGCGCCCCAAAAGATAATCGGCGGTTGTATTAAGGACGTCTGCTAATCTTTGTATATCATCATGATCTATGCCGGTATATCCTCTCTCCCAATTAGAGATCACTTGTGCCGACACATTTACTTGTTTTGCTAGTTCTGTTTGAGTGAGCCCTTTTTCTTTTCTGAGAGTTTTTATCCTAAAACCAATATCCATAATTAGCACCTCTGACAAAATAATACCAATTACTAACGAAATATGATAGTTGACTAACGGAAATTGAGAATTTTATAATAAAACAGTTGACACTAACGGAACACGTTAGTATAATATGTTTAACGGATTACGTTAGTTCGAGTGAGGTGAGACTAATGAATGATGTACGTCAAAATATTGAAAAATTAAGAGTTGCTAAAGGCATTACAAAGACCTATGTTGCAGGCAAACTTGGTCTTTCGTTGCAGGGATATAGGCATATAATAGCAGGGACTAGTTTAGACGTTGAACGATTAAAGGTAATAGCAGAAGTTCTAGGGGTAAAGCCAGCAGTTTTTTTTGATAACAAACTAACGGATTCCGTTATTCGGAGCTTGCAAAAACCAACCGGCACTGGTTAAGGGAGGTGAATGGAGTGACCAATGAAAAGATAGAGCAATTCGTATCCTTGGTGTTAGGGATGAAGCCGGCGGAATGGAGTAGGCTCAAAATAGCAGTTGATAAGGAGTTTGATTCGATGTCAAACAGATTGGTGCTGAATGACACCGAATCATTGAAAAGAAAGATCGAAATTGAATTCAAATGTTAAATTTCAACAATCTGTATCATGGACGGATGTATTCTGTAATCTTTGCCACCATGCTGAACATGAATGTAGTCATATTCAAAACACTTTGCAACTTTTGAATTACCTTCATACGTTAGATTTTCTTCAAAATAAATAGATGGTTTTTGGTGGTCAGCAACCGTGCCAGTGTCGGTAATGTCAGTCCAAACACCTAGTAAGTTAGCGTAAATACGCTTCATGACAATCCCCCTTCCTAATATACTCAGCTTTGGCAGAGCCTGTAATTAGATTATAGGGTAAAGCAAAGGTCTTGACCATCTTATGGGGGAATCCCTGGAGGTTTGCAACCGGATGAAACATTAGGCACCGGTACCACGGGTTAAGGGGGGTGATACAAAATGGATGCCGCTCGCATTGAACAACTCAAAGCGATGCTAGATGAAAAAGGCATCAAGTGGCCTAAAGGTATTTCTTATTCCGAAACATTTGAGCCTGACAGAGAGCGTGAGGTTAAGGCACTACGGATTGTCAAAGCAATGCCAACGCCAAGCGAAAGGGCGGCTCAAAAAGAAGTGGGCTAGGGGGTGAAACATGGATCACGTTATTGACGGTATAAAAACGTTCCTCGAAATATCTATGGACTATCTTCGTGAAGAGTGGAGGTCAGGAGAATACAAAAAGTTATCTGACTGCCCTTCATATCTGGAGTGTAAAGCCATGGTTGATGCTATTCACATTTTAGAAAAATATTACTATGGTGAACACAAAACAATGTCGGTCAGAGATAACATCATGTTTGATTAGAGAAGGGAGGGACAAGTTCCCGGCCACCGGCGCTAAGTAAACCGGGTTGGAAGGTGGTGTGTGAGTGGATGATCTTAACGCATTGGCGAAACGGATTGAAGAAACAAAGGGTAAGTTAACTGCAAAGATTAGTTTTATTAACAACTTGTTGGGGTCTAAAAATGCAAAGCGCCAAATTGATGAGGCACTGAGGGATCTATATAACATCAGGGTTGAGCTAGATTGCTTAAAGCATGATTACAACAATTTATGTATTCAACTTAATTCTACTGTTAAAACTGCATAATTACCATGTCACTTTTTGCCCATATTTTACTGCAAATATGTCGCCAAAGGGAGGGGTAATACATGGATGTTGACTACCAACATTACATGAAACTAAGCAATAATACTATTGAGGGGACTGCTGTTGATCTTGGCGTTTCAGCAAGGCAACTTCAGCGGTATCTTAAGTACGAATCGATATTGCCAGATGACAAGGTATTAAAAATGGCATACATATTTGGACCAGTTGCTGCATCAATGCCATTTGAGCATTTTACGCACGAAAGCGATATAGGTAAACGACTTTACCCAGCACCATTAAATAATATTGATAATACATTTCCGGCTTTCTGCTTTAAAGCTGTTGAGGAACAAGAAGAAATGATTGATGCACTGCAAGCAATGTGTCGGATGGTTTTAAATAACCGGCTAATGACAGGCCATGAGGTAGAAAAATTCGATCGGTTATTTAATGAGGTTTTAGATGTAGAGCAACTTTGTTTAGAGATAAAGATTAAATATGCAAGATTAAGAGGGTTAGCAGCGCTAGAGGAAAGGGTAAGAGCACATAAACGTAAGGTCATTGAACGTGGATATCACTTAGAACAAAAAGAAAAACAGCCTGCTCTCGTGGCGGAGAGACAAGCTGCATACAAATTTGCTTAACGGAATTATACCATAAACGAGGTGGTGTTAACAATGGCAGTTAATGCGGAAGATATCCGACCGATTTATATTTGTGCAGTTTGCAAGAGAGATATCTACCCATGTAGTGATAGATATAAGTATGTCGGCATGTTTTTTTGCGATGACCCAGAGTGCTTGGCTAAAGCAGCCAAGCTTGAAGAAGCGAGAACAACTTGCTTTATATGTGGCAATGATTTAGCTGAAGAACAGCACTACACAATTAATGGAAAGCCATTTTGTAAACGTGTGGATTGTATAGCAAAAGCCATCGGAGCAAGACGTATTGATTGATTCTTAGCCGGCTGGGGGTTCGGACGGCTAATTAAAACTAGGGCAGGCCCGTTAATCCGCTAAAGCTTCGGGGGATCTTTTGTTAAGTCAAAATCAACATCGGGCCTGCAAGGAGGTTTGTGAAATTGAAACTATTACAACTGGTGCTTAATAATTTCAAGGGTATAAGACACTTTGTTTTAGATACACAGGGCGGCAACGTTGACGTTTTTGGTGACAATGCTACCGGTAAAACAACTTTATTTGACGCTTTCTTATGGCTGCTGTTTGACAAAGATAGTCAGAATAAAAAAGACTTCGATATCAAAACATTGGATGATAGCGGCCAACCATATCATGGTTTGGACCATGAGGTTGAAGCAATATTTGATATCAATGGCAAGCAGTTAACCCTTCGTAAGGTCTACGCTGAAAAATGGACTAAAAAGCGCGGTTCTGCAACACGTGAATTCGCTGGACACACCACAGATTATTACATCGATGGGGTGCCAACGGGAACCAAGAAAGAATTCGTTGATAAGGTGGCTGAGATTGCTAACGAGGACATTTTTAAACTACTCACTAACCCATCCTATTTTAATACCCAACTACATTGGCAGGAACGCCGTAAAATCCTCCTGGAAGTTTGCGGGGATGTATCAGATGCTGATGTTATCGCCAGCGACAAGTCCCTGGCAGAACTCCCGGGAATCCTCCAAGGCCGGAAGCTAGAAGACCATCGCAAGGTTATAGTAGCTCGCAGGGCTGAAATAAATAAGGAACTGGAACGCATACCGGTACGCATCGATGAAGTTCAGCGGAACTTACCGGACATAAGCACTATAATTCCTGAGGCGCTAGTAGATGACATGGAAAAACTTAGAGCTGAACGGCAACAAAAAGAACAAGAGCTCTCCCGCATTGAATCAGGTGGAGAAATTGCAGAAAAGCGCCTGCAACTACGGGTGGTTGAATCAGAACTGGTTCAATTAAAAAACCAACACCGGTCCCAAGTGGATGAAATATTGGGAGAAAAGCAGCGTAAGCTTAGCACCTTGAAAGGGCAGATTTATGAATTTAATAATGCAATTAGCAGGCTGGCAAGACAAAAAGAAAATTGTTTGGCAGACATTGCTCGGTTAGAGGACGAGAATGCTAGGTCTCGTGACTACTGGTTTGTTGTTAATGAACGGAAGTTTGAGTTTGAGCAGAGCGATACCTGCCCCACCTGTGGCCAATCATTGCCACAAGAAAAACTGGATGCAGCACGCGAGAA
This sequence comes from Peptococcaceae bacterium 1198_IL3148, assembly GCA_036763105.1. NCBI lineage: Bacteria > Bacillati > Bacillota > Clostridia > Eubacteriales > Peptococcaceae > Peptococcaceae bacterium 1198_IL3148. The sequence continues at coordinate 168,592 of JBAIYS010000002.1, forward strand.
AGCACTGGCTAAGTTTAACTTGGATAAAGCGACCGAGCTGGAGGCTATTTCGGCTGATGGTAAAAAGAATAATGCTCGCATAGTGGAGCTACAAAAAGAAGTAACTGAGTTAGACAAAAAAATTGACACGGTTACCACAGATATTGCAAACACCGAGAAGCTGGTGAGCGACCTGCAGAAAGAAATAGATGCACTGCTAGCTAGTATTAAAAATATCGAAGAAACCCCAGCTTATGCTGAAAAGATACAACAGAAGGAAACTTTAGAACAAGCTATTACAACTCTGCAGGAAGATAACACTGAAGCTATTTCCAAGGTTAAGCAGGAAATAAAAGTGATAGATGATGCTATTGCCGCTATTGAAGAATCGATTGCCAAGGTTAAACAGCACGAACAGGGTAATAAGCGGATTGAGGAATTGAAGGAACAAGAACGGGCGCTGGCCAGTGAGTTTGAACGGTTAGAGCAGGAACTATACCTCACAGAACAGTTTATCCGTTCAAAAGTTAGCCTGCTGGAAGAAAAGATCAACAATTGCTTTAAGCTTGCCAGATTTAAACTCTTTGAAACACAGATTAATGGTGGTGTAGTTGAATGTTGCGAAACTATGTATCAAGGGGTACCGTACTCAAGCTTAAACAATGCGGCCCGCATAAATGTGGGGCTCGATATTATAAACACGCTGTCAGCCCATTACAACTTCACAGCTCCAATATTTATCGATAATGCTGAGGCTGTGACTAAGCTTATTGAGACCAAAGGACAGGTTATTAACTTGATAGTAAGTGAGGCGGACAAGAAACTTCGCGTAGAATATAAAACCGCCATGAAGGAGGCAGTTTAAATGAGTGAAACCAACAAGCTGACGGAAACCTCAAAAGCTGAGATAATCCCTGGATTTAGTAATCTACAAAGTTTTGAGCTTGCACAAAGGGCAGCGACACTACTTTCAAAATCTTCGTTGGTACCGAAGGAGTACCAGGGGAACCTCCCTAACTGCGTGATAGCGCTGAATATGGCAAGTAGGATGGGCGCAGATCCGTTGATGGTTATGCAGAACCTGTACATCGTTCATGGCCGTCCGGGTTGGTCTAGTCAGTTTTTAATCTCTACATTTAATACTTCGGGACGTTTCTCGGCATTGCGGTACGAGTGGGTTGGCAAGCAAGAAACAGATGAATATGGTTGCAAAGCTTGGGCTATTGAAAAAGCAACAGGTGAAAAGCTGGAAGGTTCTGTGATAACTATCGGCATGGCCAAAAAAGAAGGCTGGTACGGTAAAAACGGTAGTAAGTGGCAGACCATGCCCCAGCAAATGCTAATGTATCGGGCTGCTAGTTGGTTTATCAGAGCATATGCACCGGAGCTGGCAATGGGCATGCACACTGCAGAGGAAATCGTAGATACCATTGAATTAGATACTAACAGTTATGAGGTTAGAACTGAGCAAGAGATACGAGAAAACGCCAACAGTGAAACCATTGATATCGAAAGTACTGATGAAAATGAATCGACACCTGATAAAAAAGCAAATGTTCAAAGCAATAGTGAAGAACAGCAAGGGATGTTTGATTCTAAAGAGGGACCAGGGTTTTAGTTATGGGTAAACGGCGAATAGAAGTAGCACATGGTGATAGATATGGAAAGCTTACTGTTATAAAGGAAACATCGCCATATCAGTGGTCTAAATATAAACACCGTATGGTTTTGTGTAAATGCGATTGTGGCAATGAAACAACAGTAAGGCTTGAGTATCTTAGAAGCGGCCACACAAAAAGTTGCGGATGTAATCTAAAAACTGTTTCTGCCAAAGTTAGAATAACCCATGGAAGCAGTAATACTAGACTGCATGGTATATGGGCAGGCATGTTATCTCGATGCCGAAATAAAAACAGCAAAAGCTACAAGAATTACGGTGCGATTGGTATTTCTGTTTGTGATGAATGGCTGGATTTTGAAACATTTCAAAAGTGGGCATTGACGAATGGATATCGCCAAAACCTAACAATCGAACGCATTGACAACAGCGTTGGATATAATCCAGGTAACTGTACGTGGGTTACAAAAAGTGAGCAATCTAAAAATCGAAGGTGCTGCAGATATATTACGTACAAAGGCAAAACAAAAATAATACAGCAATGGGCTGATGAACTAGGAATAAATGCCGAAACGTTGCGCGGTAGGTTGTTGAGAGGGTGGAGCATAGATGAGGCTTTTAATACCCCTGTACAAAAAGGTACTGGTGTTAGCAAATGATCAACTTCACTCCATATGCAAGCAGTAGCAAGGCTAATATGTATACGGTTGATGATGGGAAAACAAAGCTTTTGATTGAAATGGGCCTGCCAATTAAGGAGATAAAGAGAGAGCTCGGTTTTGGACTATCAGAAATATCTTTTGCCTTACTTACCCACAGCCACAATGACCATTGTAAAGCAGCCAAGGACATAATTAAGGCCGGGATAGACGTGTATACATCCCAGGGCACAATAGATGCCCTGGGATTATCCGGACACCGAGTTCATGCGGTGGAAAGTAAAAAACAATTTAAAGTCGGAAGTTGGACAGTGTTGCCTCTTGAATCGCAACACGATGCCCCAGAACCACTTTGCTTTCTCTTAGCAAACTCAGCAGGCGAGAAACTTTTATTTGCTACGGACACTTATTACTTAAGATATAAATTTGTTGGATTAAACGTTATTGCTATCGAATGCAACTATTCACTAGATATTCTCAGAGCAAACGTAGATAGTGGCACAGTTCCGCTAACGCTAAAAAACAGATTATTAAACAGCCATTTTAGTTTGGACAACGTTAAAGAGTTTCTAAAAGCCAATGACCTAAGCAAAGTACAGGAAATATGGTTATTGCACTTGAGTGATGGAAATAGTGATGCGGAACGGTTTAAGCGTGAAATACAAGAGCTTACTGGCAAGGTGGTGTTTGTGGCCGGTGAGTAACATCTCACCGTTGCGAAGGGGTGGATAAAATTGAACTTAAAAGATATTGATTCGAAAATCAACGAATTAACTAAGAAACTAACGCCGTTAAATAAGGAATTGGATGCAATTGAGAATGAAATCGAGATATTGGAAATGCATTGTGTGATGAGTGTAAATCTTATTGGGTAACATACAGAAAAATGAAACCTACTCATAAATGTGTTAATTGCGGTAATTTTATCGTTGCTCCTACCAACGATAAATGTGCATGTGGTGGAATTTTTATTGAAATATAGCGTGAAATAATAGACTAGAACATGATAACTCGTCGGATAAAGTTACAAGAGGAGGGAGTTTCATGGCAAGTGGTCCTAATTTGGAAGAAAAGAAACTTTTGCTCAGGTACGGACTGAGACCAAATGAATGGTTAGTTATAAAGAGACCACCGAATGGTGAGTTACACCTAAGACATCGTGTTACTAGACGAAAAATGGTTTTATCGAAAGATGGTGGCGGCAATGCAGCCAGCTAGAGTAGAGGATGCTAGGCCGGAAGTAACTCAACAGGGCAATGTATATTACTTGCAGTACCGTCCGCATCAGCAGGAAGCAAAACAGCGTCGGCGGGTGTGGAAACCACTTAACAGGTTGCAGACGTGGTTGGAAGGTGAGGACAAGCTATCGGCAAAAGTGGGTTCCTATGGGGTGCTGGCGGTGGTTGTAGTGTACTTTGTTTGGCAGGTGGTGCGAGCGTATGGTTAAAGAGATACCGATGCTTTTTAACACCGATATGGTTCGGGCTATATTGGGCGGGCGCAAGACACAGACTAGGCGGATCATGAAACCACAACCACCAGGGTGGATAGATAGCTTCGGATTTTCGTTTTTTACACCTGGCGGACATATCTCTGGACGTGGATATTGTGAAAGTGAAGGACCGGGAGAGAAGTTTTTTAAACTCCCTTGCCAAGTTGGCGATATCCTCTGGGTGCGGGAAACTTGGTGTATTGATGATTTAACACCTGACGATATTTACTACCGAGCTGATTATACCGACAGAGAGGCAAAGGAGTTATTTGGTGACACAGGGTTGTATTGGCGCCCAAGCATCCATATGCCCCGCAAGGTGGCGCGACTGTTTTTGAGAGTGACAAACGTCAGAGTAGAGCGGTTGCAGGACATAACGGAAGGAGATGCTCGGGTAGAAGGGTTTCGGGATAGTTTTGATCTTTTAAGCGATACTTTTTATCCTTGCGGGTATCATTTTGTTGAAACTTGGGACAGCATCTACGCAAAGCAAGGTTATAGCTGGGATGCTAACCCTTGGGTATGGGTGATTGAGTTTGAGCGGGTGAAGGGAAATGTATAGCCACCCAAGCTATGCTAGGCAGTATAAGGCAAAGGCAACTAACGAGCTATTAACACCGCCGCCGGGCACCTGCTGGTCTCCAGTGCGGTTACTGGATCATAACTGCGGTGGGTGTAAGTACTTTGAAAATTGTACACATAAGAAAAAGCGGGTGATTTAATGCTAACGCACCTCAGTTTATTTACAGGTATCGGTGGTATAGATTTAGCAGCAGAATGGGCAGGGTTTGAAACAGTTGGACAAGTTGAATTTGCTGACTATCCAACTAAGGTATTAGAAAAACACTGGCCCGATGTGCCGAGGTGGAGGGATATTAGAACGGTCACAAAGGAGAGTTTTTATGGAAAAACAGGATTGCGAACAGTTGACCTTATTACGGGGGGGTTCCCGTGCCAGCCATTTAGCGTTGCCGGTCGGAGAAAAGGAAAAGAAGATGACCGCTATTTGTGGCCAGAGATGCTCGGAGTTATCAGAATGTTACAGCCCTCTTGGGTGCTTGCTGAAAATGTTGCAGGGCTACTCTCTATTGATGACGGAAAGCGAATCAGCGAAATCAAACAATCTTTGGAAAGCGAAAACTACGAAACAACAATTATCTTATCACCAGCATGTAACTATGGGGCGCCTTTTGAGGGGAAACGAGTTTTCATCGTTGCCACGTCCAAGAGTGGCAGATACAGAGGGCGCACCAGTAAAAAATGCGGAATTAAACAACGGTTGTTGGTCAAGGATGAACAACAAAGGTATCCGGCATGGGGTGAAGCTGAAAGACGCCTTGTTCAAACTATACGGTGTCAAGAAGCCTTACCCAGCAATTTACGAAGCGATTATGGGTTTCCCGATTGGGTGGACCGAATTAAATGCCTAGGCAATGCAGTAGTACCGCAACAGGTATACCCAATACTAAAAGCTATCGCGGAGGTTAGTTAAGTGACTAGGTTAATACTGACCCTAGTTATCACTATCTTTGCTGTTTTATACACCCAGAGCCAACCACAATATACAGAGCAGGGCCCGCCGGTACCACAAGCAACAGAACCATCGCGGGGATCTGAACGAGTACAAACTTTAACGATGGAAGCCACAGCCTATTGCCACACTGGCAGCATGACATATACAGAGACCTGGCCGGTGGCCGGAAGAACCATTGCTGTAGATCCAGAGGTAATACCCCTTGGCTCACATGTATGGGTCGAAGGTTTTGGGTGGATGATAGCAGAGGACACCGGTGGAGCGATCAAAGGCAACATAATTGATATTTATATGGACACCAGGGAAGAGGCCCTGCAGTGGGGCAGGCGTGATGTTTTAGTCATAATCCCAGAACAACCTTAATTATTAGCAGACTGAGGTGTAATTATGAATTACCTGACAGAGATTTTAGCTTTTACCGAATGGAAGGAAGTAAACCAGCTTCCTGCCAGTGCAATTGCATTATGGTATGAATTGATGGCCATTTGTAATAAGACTGGGTGGCGGCAGGAATTTACTGTTCCAAACGGTTTGCTACAAATCAAGGCTGGAATTAGCAGAAAAGAGTTTGATAGAGCTCGGCAACTGCTTATCCAGGCTGGCAGGATTCAATACAAAAAATCAGGCCGAGTAAATCAGGCAGGTAAATATATATTAATTCCGTTTGTTCAAAAGGGGCAACAGAAGGGACAACAAACGGTACAACAGGAAGGGCAACAGAAGGGGCAACGAATGGAACACAGCGGGGGCAACGAGAGGGGAACATTATATAAACGTAAACTAAAACAAAACATAAATAATAATAATAATGACAATAACGCGCGCGAAGATTTTCAGATTTTAGCAATCTTCGAAAAAGAATTTTCTCGTCCGTTGTCACCGATAGAAGTAGATCGCATTATGTACTGGTTAAATCAGGATCAGTTATCCGATGAGTTAATACTTGAGGCACTGAAACGTGCTGTGATGATGGGAAAGCTAAAATTCGGGTACATTGACGCTATTTTATTAGACTGGAGTAAAAATAATCTGCTTACTATCAGGGATATTCAGGAACGGGACAAGCAGTTTAAGGAGCGCAAGACAAAAACCAGTACAACAAACAAAAGCGGCAAAGATACCAAAAATGGTTTTGCTAGTAAAGTACCCAAGGCTTATGCAAGTCTTGAAGATTGGGCAGAGGAGGATTATTAATGACCAAATCTGAGATTAAAGTCTTACTACAGTGGGCTACAGCAAACTTCCCGAACATGCAGGAACGTGACATGAGACCAACGGCAGCACTCTGGGAAAAGATGTTGGCGGATATGCCTTACCACGTTGCAGAAAATGCACTCATGAAAGTGCTGGCTACAGCTAAGTTTTTTCCGACCGTTGCCGAGATACGTGCGGCTGCAGTAGAGATTACCCAACCGGCTATGCCTACGGCTGCAGAAGCATGGGGTGAGGTTGTTACGGCCATTAGCCGCTATGGCTACTATCGGGAGGTTGAGGCTTTAGAAAGCTTATCGCCTACGGTGGCCCAGGTTGTGCGCTTTATCGGCTGGAAAGATATATGCACCAGTGAGGAACCGGACATTATTCGTGCACAGTTCCGCAAGGCCTACGAGACACATTCGGCTAGGGAGAGGGAAATGGCCCAAATACCAAGTGATGTTCGGCAATTAATTAGCTCGGTTGTAAAAGCGTTGCCAAGTATCAATTAGGGGGTTGAGTGTGAAACAGGCTGTAATTGAATACTGCAATAAAAATGCTGCAGTACTAGAGCGGATGACAACACCTGAGATAGCCAGACACCTTAAAACGCAGTTCCCAAAGACACCGGTGATGGTAATTGTAAGTGCTTTGGGTGAGTGGTGTACAGAGTACCGGCCTAAGATAGCAGGCTAACCGCATGGATTGCCAGTTAGCTTTAAGCATAGCCGGGAAACTAGCGCTGACTGTTCAGTGTTGCCCAAGGTGCGGTAAACGGTCAGTGCAGACGTTACCGGCCGTTAGGCTGGATTATTAGCGGTGCCAGTGGTGTGGGTACCGCTGGTGCAAAATAAATAAACTTAAGCAGGTGAGTGTCTATGGCAAAGAAAGTTAATGCTCAAAGAAAGGGCAAAAAGCACATAACCCATGCTGAACAGTTCGCCAATCCTATCTATGCGGTGGACGAGCACGGCAAGGTGGTAGTGGATCGGTACTGGGACGTGGTGACCGAGGGCTATACAAAAGGAGCACCGGAGGAAGTGCAATGGCCGCAAAAGATAGCTTAAAGCTGCGCCCCAAAGAAGAGTTAAAGATTGCCCTCTATGACTTGGACTTTAGCTGGTACCACTGGGAGATCGAGCAAGTCATAGAGCTTTGGAATGAAGGCGTCAGTATCGAAGACATTGCACTCCAAGTCAGGCCTGCCAAGAATGGTATAAAGACGCGGGACGATGCAGTGGATGAGGTTGCGCTGTTAATCATGCATCTGAGACGCCAGGGGATGATAAGGCATAGAACCGGCGGAGCATGGGGTGGTGACAAATAATGCAAAAACCACATAGGCAGCTGCGGGCAGTTAAATCAAAGCCAAGAAAATTCAACGGTAAGTGTGAAAGATGCGGTAGGCCAATATGCAGTTGTAAAGCTTATCGGTACTTCGATGACACCAATGCAGCGATAAGTAATTCCTCGCCCTGGCTTTGCGCTGATTGCTATCAGGAAAAATACGGGGTGAAGATCAAATCTGATGTTGAAGTGTACAAATCTAATTTAGTCAGCAAAGCGATTAGTTATACAAAAATGGGATACGCTTTCAACGGTGTTGATGACGTTATTAAATTTATTAGAGCGGTGAAATAGCATATGCGACTAAAAGGACATTTCAACAGTTAAAACATGTATTGTCTGAAGCAGTTGAGGTTGCTAAGGCCTGGGTGTGGTATCGCCTGGGCCTTGGCAGCAGACAGCGGGTGGATGAAGAAATGGCAGACCTGCTGCATAGTGCGGAGACTTACTTTCGCATCAGAGAGCGGGAAGGGTTGGATGTGCCGGCCACGTTTAGGTCAGTAGTGCGCAAGAATCAGAGCAGGGGGTACTACGAATGACGCGGATTAGCAGAAAAGAGGCTAGAAAGTTAGGTATTAGCCTCCCGCAACTGAAAAAATCAAAGTACGGATCGCGTAAGGTAGAGGTTGATGGCATCACCTTTGATAGCAAGAAAGAAGCTAACAAGTACTGTGAGCTAAAGATGCTTAAGGCGGCTGGGAAAATTGCAGGCTTTAACTTACAACCAGAGTTCGAGCTTCAACCGGGGTACCACGATAAAAATGGTAAGTGGATAAAGCCGATTAAGTACAGGGCTGATTTTGAGGTGTTTTACCCGGACGGCCGGGTAGTTGTGATCGACACGAAGGGATTTAAGACTAAAGAGTATTTGCTAAAAAAGAAAATGCTGCTATATCGGTACCTAAACTTAGAGTTTGTCGAGGAGTGATTAGCATGGCGGTGGTAAAGACAAGATGTCACCGGGTAATCATAACAGACCACGCATGGCAGCGGTGGCAAGAACGAGCCGGGATCAAAATAAAGCGGGATAAATTAACTAAGCTGCTAACTGCCAAATTAAATACAGCCCTAGCGGTTGGTTTAAAGATAGATCATACCGGAGCCGGATGGCTAATGCTTGACCAGTGGCTATGGGCTAACGTGAGGGTTACAGATAGAGGCTGGGTAGTGACTACGTTTATCAACTGGCGCAATGAAACTATGGAGTGGGTGGTTTAGATGGTATTTAGCTTTGGTTCGTTCTTGGCGGGTGCCACGGTTGCGTTAATGGCTGGAATGGCCATTGTGGGACTGGCATCAACAGAGAGCAAGTGCAACACTTGCGGGTGGCGCAATGGTTGCCAGCAGTTGGGCGCAGAAGATGATTGTAAGCGGAATGGGTATGAGTACTGGGAGCCGGTGGAGTAGTGCGCATTCTGTCAAAAATATGTAATAGAAAGGATTAAAAAATGGAAAATGTTTTATGGGTTTTACTTGCCCATTATGTAGCTGATTACCCCTTACAAGGAGATTTTTTGGCACAAACAAAAGGTAAGTATTGGTATAGCTTGTTGGCACACAGTATGATATATGCTTTATGTGTTAGTTTATGCTTTGAGTTACTTGGAGTATTTGCCACGTGGAAGTTCTATGTTTTATTCGTTAGTCATGTATTTATCGACTATAGAAAAGCAACTGCAAAAAATAAAGAAAAAGCATTAACAACATATCTGTATATAGACCAAAGCTTGCATATAACAATTAACTTTTTGTTGTATGTCGCATAACCAATAATGTTGCGAAGGAGGTAAATGAGATTGGGTATTAGATGTCCGTTTTGCGGAGAAAAACTTGATATGGAATATTACCAAAGTGGCATTAAGGGGAAAATGGGTAAAACTGTTGTTTTCTGCAATAATGACAGATGCAATATTAAACCGTGCACAGATGCAACATCGCCATCTAAGGCTTTTAAAGAAGCAGAGTTATTTGGGAAAATCAAGTAATACACATTTCCAATAAAATCACGTAGCAAAAAGTTTCCGGTTGAAATCAAATTATAAAGGAGGGTACCTCCCTGGAATCCCTCAACAACCGGAATTATTATAACAAACTCAAGAGAGGGGGTGATTAAACCATAACTGACTAACGAGCATTAACTCACCATAACCAAATAACCTAGTAGGTGCACCGCGGATCGGGGGTTCGCCCGGCTTTAGTTAGCCGGTGCCTGATCCGTTGGCAAGTTTAGTAATAGTACAACCTGTGATACTACTTGCAATATTTGCTGGAGCTTGGGGGACTTCTCCACCCCCAGGCTATCCTTTTTAGTCAATCCCCACTGGGGTTTATATAGATTTTATTTAGGAGGTGGTCGAAATTAAGAAACATCCGTTATACCAGAAAGTTGAAGAGTTGCTGAAAGATTATAACTCAATGCAGGCGAGAGTTAAAAATCTAAAGTTAGACATAGAGCGACTAAATAAACCCATTCAGCAGGAGTCTGTTGACGAAACTATCGAAGGAATGTACTACACCAAAGCAGTGACCAGCGGGCCGCCTCCACCAGGGACTGTCGGTGATAGGACTGCAAGTGTGGCGTTATCTTTTAGGCGTGAGAACGAAGAAACAAATCATGATTCCGCATGGTTACAGATACATGAGAAGGCAGCTGTTGAAGAAGAGTTGGATAGGCTTCAGTGTTTGTTGGCCAAGGTAGATAATGCAATAGCTAGTTTGGAACCGATGCAAAGGGAAATAATTACTCTATTTTATATCAACAAGAAAAACTGGCCACAAATTACTATTGCATTACATGAAAAACATAAAGCATACTACAGTGAAAGGCATTGCAGGCGTGTTAAAGCTGCTGGCATTAAGTATATGATTAAATCTATGTTTGGTTATTCAGCTAAGGTCACTGCATGATGTCCGAAAAATGTCCGCTTTATGTCCGGTTTTGGTCCTAACAATGCTATATAATGACACTAATAGAAGTATGAACCGCCACAAGTTGGCGGTTTTTACATTAGAATATGACAAAGCTTTGCCAATCCGAAGCCCTAAGTTTAATGCTTAGGTTACTCATATAGGAGCGGTGGGGCTTTTTAGTTTGCCCGGAGCAAACAAGGCGGATTAGTCTGCTGGTAACTCCGGGGTCCCTTTGGGGCTAAACATCAATAGAGGCAGACAGTAAAGAGGGTGAGGTGGTGGGAGGCAGGCCCAAGAATCCTAACCGACAAAAAGCCAAACAAATATGGCTTAATCATAAAGGTAAAATAACCAACCGGCAGATTGCAGAGATGTTGGGCGAGAAAGAAAAGACGATCTCTGCATGGAAGTGCCGCGATAAATGGAGTGCAGTACTACAAAATGAGAACTGTAGTACTACAGATAAAAAGTGTAGTACTACAAAAAAGAAAATCGGCGCCCCGTACGGCAACAAAAATGCTTTAGGCAATAAAGGCGGTGGCGCACCTAAGGGTAACCAGAACGCCAAAGGCCATGGACCACCAAAGGGTAGTATGAACGCATTAAAGCATGGTTTCTTCCGGAAGATATTTCCCGATGATGAAGAAACCATGGCCATTGTTGGAGAAATCATGGAGAAAACTCCTTTAGATGTGCTTTGGGAGCAGATTGTCATTCAGTACACTGCAATTGCCAGGGCCCAGAAGATTATGTATGTGACAAATAAGCAGGAAATGATCAAGGAACTTAAAAAGGTTAAAAGTCAGCTAGATTTTAATCCCAGATACAATCCTGAGGAACCGGATAGCGAGCCATTTGAAGAGACTTACTGCGAAGAAGAATGGGAATTCCAGTTCGCGTGGGATCGTCAGGCTACTTTTTTAACTGCCCAGTCTAGGGCCATGAAGACACTGGAAGGGCTCATTACAAAGTATGAGGAATTGGTTGAAAAGTATGAGCTCAAAGGGTTAGTTGTTGAAGAGCATAGGTTGCGGGTTGAGAAACTAAGGGCTGAAATTAAGAAGATTGGTAATAAAGAGCAGCAGGTGCGAGTAATCATTGAGGATGATGTTCGTGAGTAGTGAAGTGAGAATATCAACTCAAAAGCTTATCGGAAAAGGATATGCAGATTACTGGAATTTTAAAGGCCGCTATCGAGTATGTAAAGGTTCTCGTGCTTCTAAGAAATCAAAGACAACAGCAATCTACTACATTATAAAACTAATGAAACATCCAGATGCGAATCTCTTGGTTATTCGGAAAACATTCAGATCTCTTAAGGATTCATGTTTTGCTGAGCTTAAATGGGCTATTCATCGATTACAAGTTGATGAGGATTGGGCAATTAAAGAATCGCCTCTTGAAATGACCTACAAACCAACCGGACAAAAAATATACTTTCGTGGTCTTGATGACCCGTTAAAAGTAACATCAATTACTGTTGATAAAGGTGTTCTTTGCTGGATGTGGATTGAAAAATGGTTCACATAAAATTCCCCTAATTGCTGGGACACCCTTAGAGCTTTCTTCACCACAACGTGACTGGTAACAGTGAGCGTGATGGTTTGAAAAGAAGAATGATTGGGAAATCAGCAGCGAAGTTACTTGGCATTAATAATCGGTTGTGGTACCATATACTTACGAAGTATAAGGGAAGGAAGAGTACTGTGACCGAAATTTGGAAAGACATTGAAGGGTTTGAAGGTTTTTATCAAATAAGCAATTATGGACGAGTTAAAAGTCTTGGCGGTTGGTGTGGAACCGCGAAACGAAAAGAAAGAATTCGAGCAGTTCATTTGACACATGATGGTTATGAAAAAGTAAGACTGATTCACGGAGGGAAAGATAAAACCGTACGAGTCCATCGTTTAGTTGCAGAAGCCTTCATACCCAATCCTGAGAACAAAGATACTGTAAATCATAAAGATGGAAACAAGCGAAACAATCATGTTTCTAATCTTGAATGGGTTGACAGGTCGGAGCAAATGATACACGCATATAAATTAGGATTGAAAACTTCAAGAGTCGGCTCCAAAAATAAAAACGCTAAACTTACCGCTGAGCAAGTTAGAGAGATTCGAAATTCATATATCCCGTATAGTCGTGAATTTGGGACAGTTGCACTAGCTAAGAAATATGGGGTAACGAATAGAGTAATAGGATTAATTGTCAGAGGTAAGTCATATGAAAATGTCAAGTAAAACGTTCAACGACTATCGAAAGCAGAAAAGCGCTCTATTACGAGTGCTTTTTTAGTTAGTAGAGTAGGGTTCAAGCGAACTCGAAACGGGGAGCGCCAAATTTTGGTGAAGATATAGTCTGAACTGCATGGAAACATACAGAGGGTAAACGGAAGCGGTTTATCCGTAACATATTGCGAAGAAGCATACGAGATTCTGAACGAAGATGACTTCAATATGCTAGATGAATCAATCCGTGGTGCAGCACCTGAAGGATTGTTTAAACAAATTACGCTTACTTTAAACCCATGGAATGAACGCCATTGGATTAAAAAGCGTTTTTTTGATGTTGAAAAAGACCCTGATATCCTAGCAAAAACCACAAATTACTTGTGTAATGAGTTCCTGGATGAGGCCGACAAGCGTGTTTTTGAACGCATGAAACGGGATAACCCAAGACGCTATCAGGTTGCTGGTTTAGGCAATTGGGGGATTGTTGACGGGTTAGTGTTTGAGAATTGGGAAGAGCGTAAATTTGATATCAAGAAATTGCTTCGGGAACGCAAACACATGAAAACATTCTTCGGCCTTGATTTCGGTTATACGAATGACCCTACCGCCTTTTTTGCCGGGGCAGTAGATGAAGAGGCAAAAGAGATCTATGTGTTTGACGAGATGTATGAATACGCATTAACCAACCGAATGATTTATGAAGAAATTTCTAAATTAGGTTATGAAAAAGAGCGTATTCGTGCAGATAGCGCTGAACCGAAGTCCATTGATGATTTATATGAGTTGGGCTTGAAAGGCATTATGAAGGCGCGTAAAGGCAAAGACAGTGTCAATAACGGCATTCAAACCATCCAAGATTATAAAATAATCATTCATCCTTCATGTGTTAATTTTTTAACTGAAATTACGAACTATACTTGGGATGAAGACAAGTTTGGTAAGAAAATCAACAAGCCGATTGATGACTTTAACCACTTAATGGATGCAATGCGGTACGCGTTGGAAGACATTAAAGGCGAATTATTCAGTTTTGACTAGGAGAGTAGGTGAAGAAATGGCTGGTTATTTTCCGTTCCAAGGCATCGAGACCGAAACCGAACGATTAAATACAATTATTTCAAATGGTGCAAAAACGGCATTAAGCGAAATTCGAGTTCTTGAGAAAGAAATTCAGAAATTCAAGCAATCAGAAAAGTTAAAGTGGATGAAAATTGGTATTGATTACTACAATGGTGATCAAGACATTATGAAGCGCGAGAGAAAAGTAATCGGTAAAGGTGGTCGCTTAGAGCGAGTAGACAATTTACCTAACAATCGAGTACTTGATAATCAATATGCGAAGTTAGTTGACCAAAAGGTAAACTACCAACTAGGCCAACCTTTAACCATTGAGACTGATAATGAAACATATTTAAAACTTCTACAAGAGGTATTCAATAAACGGTTTCATCGCACCCTAAGGAATATTGGTGAGGATGCACTAAACTCTGGCATTAGCTACCTACACCCGTACTATAACGAAGATGGCGAATTTACATTTAGGCACTTTAAAAGTTATGAAATTCTGCCGTTTTGGCGTGATTCAGCACATACCGAATTAGATGCATTCGTACATCTATACAGCATTAATATGTATGAAGGTGAAACAGAGGTAAAACGAGAATATGCCGATTTGTATAGTAAAGATGGGATAACGAGTTATGTATGGTTCAATGGTCGTTTGGTTCCTGATGTAGAAAAAGCGCCATCGCCATATTTAATAGCGGTTGATGACGAGGGTAAAGAGTATTCCATGAATTGGAAACGAATCCCCCTAATTCCGTTTAAGTTCAACTCTAAAGAGCAACCATTGATCAAACGCGTTAAGTCATTACAGGATGGTATCAACACGATGCTAAGTGACTTTCAAAATAATATGCAGGAGGATGCTCGTTCTACTATCATAGTGCTACATAATTATGATGGGCAGGATTTAGGTGAGTTTAGACGTAACCTTTCACAGTTTGGTGCTGTTAAAGTTAGAAGCACAGATGGTGCAAAGGGTGGTGTAGAAACCCTTCAAATTGAAGTTAACAAAGATAACTATGAATCTATCTTGAAGTTGTTTAAAAAGGCGCTTATTGAAAACGGGCGCGGGTACGATGCTAAAGATGATCGAATGAGTAACAACCCTAACCAAATGAATATTCAATCAATGTACAGCGACATTGAATTGGATGCAAACGGCATCGAGACTGAATTTCAAGCAGCATTTGAAGATTTACTTTGGTTCATTAATCAACACTTTGCAAATACCGGGAAAGGCGATTTTGAGGGTGAAAAGGTTAAATTCATCTTTAACAGGGATACGTTAGTAAATGAAGCAGAGGTAATCGAAAGTTTAAGTAAATCAACCGATTTATCACTAGAAACTCGTATTTCTCAGCATCCTTATGTTGATGATGTCCAGAGGGAGCTAGAACGCATCAAAAAAGAACGCCAAGAAATGATGGAACTATATGATGGCTATGGAGCTACTTTCACTAAAAAACAAGGTGATCTAGATGTCCAAGAGTAGAGAGTATTGGCGCAAAAGGTTTGAAATGCTTGAGGATGCCCAGAACAATAAGGCTATGTCGTATTATAAGAGCTTGGAAAAGGCCTATATTCAAACGATGACTGAAATCGAAAGGGATATTGCTCGTTGGTACCAACGGTTTGCTAATAATAACGAGATTACACTTGCAGAAGCGAAAAAGCTACTGAAATCCGATGAATTAAAAGAGTTCCAGTGGACCGTTGAAGAATACATTAAGTATGGTGAGGAAAATGCTATAAATAAAGCCTGGATGAAACAACTCGAAAATGCATCTGCTCGGGTCCATATAAGCCGTTTGGAGAGTTTGCAAACTCAGCTACAGCAACACATTGAAAAGCTCTACGGTGGGCAAATAGAAGATTTTGAACGGCTTATAAAGGATGTATATCAAGCTCAATACTATTACGCTGCCTATGAGATTCAAAGGGGTATAGGAGTTGCTTTTACTATATCGGCGCTTGATGAAAATGTACTAACTAAGGTAATAAGCAAACCATGGACGTATGATGGATTAACGTTCAGCGATAAGATATGGCGTGATAAAAACCTGTTGATAGATACGATTCATAAAGAACTTACTCAGTCCATTGCTCGGGGGCAGGCACCAGATAAGATCATTAAAACAATAGCTAGAAAATTGAATACATCCTGTTCAAACGCTGCTCGTCTTGTTATGACTGAATCAGCGTTTTTTAGTGCTTCTGCACAGAAAAAGACATTTGATGATTTGGATGTTGAACGATATGAAATTGTAGCAACACTGGATCACAAGACAAGTGAAATCTGCCAAGCGATGGATGGCAAAATATTTAAAATGAGTGAGTATGAACCTGGGGTAACCGCTAACCCTTTCCACCCATGGTGTAGGACTACAACAGTGCCTTATTTTGATGATAACTATGGTGAACGGATCGCAAGAGGGAGGGGTGGAAAGGTTTATTATATTCCTTCTAATATCACTTATAAGGAGTGGGAAAAGAAATATGTTGTTGCTTAAGTAAAGCATGTTGTTTCAATAGCCATTTTAGCATTTTTGGGCGTTAACTAATAAAGCTGGTCGTGGACGTAACCACGTAAAATTAAATCGTAACCAATGGAGGAAATGAAAATGAAACGTGAATTTTTAGAAGGTTTAGGTCTTGAAAAAGAAAAGATTGACGCTATTATGGCTGAGCATGGAAAAACAGTTGAATCGCACAAAACAAAGGCTGCTGAATTAAACAACAGTCTTGAGGGCTTAAAGAAGCAACTGGAGGATCGAGATAAGGACCTTAAAGATTTAAAGAAAAAAGCAGAAGGCAATGAGGAGCTTCAAACAAAGTTTACAGAACTAGAAAACAAATACAACCAAGCGAAATCTGATTTTGAGCAGAAATTAAAAGACGCTCAACTTTCCGGTGCTTTAAAATTAGCCTTAGCCGGCAAGGTCCATGATGTTGATCTAGTAGCAAACCTCATTGACAAAACTAAAATTGAACTAGGAGATGACGGTAACGTCACCAAAGGACTTGATGAGCAGATAAAGGAACTGCAAAAATCAAAGTCCTTTTTGTTTGTTCCTAATAAGCCCAATAAACCAACATTTAAGGGGTTTGTGCCAAACGGTGGTAACGATGATGATGACAATCCAATCGACATTGGCGCTAGTTTCGCAAAAATGGCAAATGAAAAAGCGCAAGCACCAAAAATTGAAAATAACCCATGGGGTTAAAGGAGGAAAATTAAATGCCATATGTTAAGCAAGTAGAAAGAGCGGAACGTATTAATTTTTTAGCATCTTCAAAAGTCCAAGCCTTTACTTATCAAGTAAGTGATGAAGGTGTCACAGCCGATGCTAATGGTAAGAAAATTGTAAAAGCTGGTACTATTCTACCTGCAAACGATGCAACAGCAGAAGGAATTCTTTATACAGATGTTGACGTGACAAACGGACCGCAACCAGGTTCTTTAATCGTTGAAGCCTATGTTTTAGAGGATCGTTTACCGGTTGCTCCTGCTGCTGAAGCAAAAACAGCTCTAACAAAAATTACATTCCGCTAATTAATAGCGATTATTTAGGAGGTTATGAAATATGCCAGATGTATTAGAACTTTTTAACTCTGAAACTGTATTGAACTATCTGAAAAATCGTCAATATAAACCACTTTTGGGAGAAACACTTTTCCCAGAAGTTAAGCACGAAACACTTGATTTCAGCTACCTAGTTGGGGCAAGCTCACTGCCGGTTGTAGCATCTGTCCATGCATTTGATACAGAAGCTGAAATTGGATCTCGTGAGGCTGCTAAGCAAGCGCTAGAAGCGGCATATATTAAACGTAAAATGCAACTAACTGAAAAAGATTTAATTGCGCTACAGTTCCCGCGCACACAAGGTGAACAACAATATTTGATGAGCCAAGTGTTTAATGACATCGATAGATTGGTTGCCGGCGTAAAAGCGCGTGTTGAATTGATGCGTATGGAGGCATTAACAACAGGAAAGGTAACTTTAAACGAAAATGGACTAAATATGATTGTAGATTATCATGTTCCAAGTGAACACCAAGAAACTTTGACAGGTACTGATTTGTGGACTAATGAAAATGCAGACATTATTGGTGATTTAGAACGCTGGCAGGATTCTTTAGATGAAAAAGCAACTCGTGCTTTAACTTCTACAAAGGTGCTAACTCAAATATTGCGCAATAGTAAAATTATTGGTTATTTATTCGGCAAAGATTCTGGCCGAATTCCAACTAGACAAGATTTAAATGCGTTTCTTATCCAGCACGACTTGCCAACTATCGCAGTTTACGATTCAAAATATCGCAAGCAAAATGCTGACGGTACTTACACTACTGCCCGTTTCTTCGGGGAAAATAAATTTGTTATGTTCGGTGATGGAATCCTTGGTGAAACGCTATATGGACCAACACCGGAAGAAAGCCGCATGATTCGTGAAGGTGCAAATGTTTCTAATGTAGACAAGGTGATTGCTATGGTTTATGAAGAAGGTAAGGACCCTATCTCTACTTGGACAAAAGCAGCGGCTACAGCTATACCTTCATTCCCAGAAGCGAATAATGTATTCCAAGCACAGCCGATTGCTTAATTAGGAGGTAAATTAAAATGGCTAAAATCAAAGTAAAGGTAAAAGCTGGTGTTTTCCCTGTGAGGTATAATGGCGAACGCTATGCAGCAGGAGATGTAGTCTCAATTGAAGATAAACACTTTAATGCTTCCGTATTTGAAAAAGTTGAAGCTACAAAAGTGAAGGAAGTTACTGAAAAAGCTGAATAGGGCGTGATACTATGCTCGAAGATGTAAAAGGGCGATTGGATTCACTGGGGATTAATATCCCCGGTGAACCTAACAACGCTGATGAAGTGATCATAAACTTTACGATAAACAAAGTAACAAATCATATTAATAGTCAAACAAATTTAGATGCAATTCCTCATGGTTTACATGAAATTGCCGTAGATATGGTTGTCGGCGAATACCTTTTTGTTAAGAAAGCAATGGGCCAACTAAATTTAGAAACAATCAATTTTTCACCAGTTGCTAAACAAGTGCAAGATGGCGATACAAATGTAACATTTGCAGTGGAAGCGAGTGCCACTCCCGAAGCAAAATTTGATGCATTGGTGAACTACCTCCAGCACAATGAAGTTGATTTTGTAAAATACCGGGTGTTGACATGGTAAGCGCTCGGAGAAAAGCTCTAGAATTGCTTTGGAGGGGTACTTGTACAGTGAAAGCTTGGCAAGAGGTTAAGGATCCTATAACGCATATAACTAGACATGAAGAAATAACGTTGTATGCAGGGTTAAAGTGCAAATTATCCCATGAAAAGTTAACTGTTGCATCCAATACAGGAGGCCCTGCGGTTATTGCGAAAAATGTAAAGCTATCACTCGGAAATGAGTATGAAATACCTGCTGGATGTAAAATTATCGTCACTCAGGACAATGTAACCACTGAATATACTCGAAGCGGGGAACCTGGTATCTTCATGGATCATCAAGAAATACGCTTAGAGTTATTTAAGGGGTATGCCTAATGGCCAGGCGTTGGGGACGTGTGGATTATCGGCAATTGCAGAAATTGCAGAAGCGTATGGAAAGACTTGAAAAAGTCGATTACGAAAAGTTTTGCGAGGCAATGGCAAAAGAATTAGCTGCTCGATTGCTTGCAAAGGTCATCAAAAGGACTCCTGTTGCAGACCCGTCTAAATGGAAAAAGCCAGTTAAAGGATATGTCGGTGGAACCTTACGTAGAGGATGGACAGCCGGTAAACAGCATTGGACAGAAACTAAAGATGGCAAATTGAGAACAAAAGGCATCGGTGGTAAATCCGGTTATGCCCAATCGCTTGAAGTAGTAAAAAGAGGTAATGTGTTTGAAATTTATGTAATCAATAACGTGGAATATGCCTTAACGTAATGGGGCATGTAAAACCGAGCAAAATCGGTAAACGCTAAACCTTATTAAAGAATATCTAGAATATGGTCATATTTATTTACTATTGGTACAATATAGGTAACCAAGTTAATGAGGTGATAATGTGGCTGTATTCAAAGATTTAACAGGTCAAACATTTGGTAGATTAACCGTTATAAAGCTCTCTAAAGAAATAAAATCAGGCAATAGATATAGAAAATATTGGTTGTGTATTTGTGAGTGTGGTAATAAAAAAGATGTTCGCACAGATAGTTTGACTTCGGGAAATGTCAGGTCTTGTGGCTGCATTAAGAAAGAACAAGATCATAAAAACCTTACAAAAAATCACCGCCATAAAATGAGTGGGACGAGGTTGTATGGTATATGGCAAAAAATGAAAGACCGTTGTTATAACAAAAATGTAAGGTCTTATAAGGATTATGGGGCTCGAGGGATTAAAGTATGCGATGATTGGTTAACGCCTGATAACTTCTTTGATTGGGCGCTTGCTAATGGATATAAGGACCATTTAACAATTGATAGAATTAATAATGATGGCGATTATGAGCCTGATAATTGTAGATGGATAACTCCTAAAGAGCAAGCAAGAAATCGTCGTTCCAATATTGAAGTTGAGTATCTAGGTGAAAAGATGACTATGATTGAAGCTGCCGAAAAATCAAATATATCTTATAAAGTCTTAAATGCAAGATATAGAAGAGGTGCACGAGGAGAAAATTTGTTTGCGCCTGTACAAGACGCAGGAAAAACTAGAGAAGTAAACTATCACGGACAAATAGTTACACTTAGAGAACTATCAGATATTACAGGAATTAATTATAATACTTTAAGTAGTAGATGGAGAGCTGGTAAAAGAGGACCTGAACTATATGAATAAGGCATGCCGATACCGAGGTAACTTACTAGATTGCGAAAGGCTAGTAAGCACCGTAGAGCGTAGAAGGTGAATAAATATAATCCTTCCAAGAGTGCTCGGAACAAAAAGAACATCTCAAGATGTTCTTTTTGTTATGATGTACGCCGAACCGGGGACGAATGAACGTCCCGTAATGCGAGGAAACTCCCGGAAGTAAAGGATAAAAAGCCTTTACGATAACAAAATGCATACGTTGAATTTGGGCACAGGACATCCGACCATCAAGGCTGGGTTCCAGGACGTTTCATGATGACCATATCTGCAGACGAATTACAAAATCAAGCGCCAAAAATCATTGAAAAGAAACTCATTAAATTATTAGGAGAGGCTTTCAGTGGAGATTAAGAACATTATTGACGCTATCTCCATCAAGCTAAATCAAAAATTTGGAGACAGCTGCAGAATATATGTTGACGAAGTACCGCAGGGGTTTAAAGCTCCTGTTTTTTTGATACTTTTTCTATCACTTGAACAAAAGAAACAAATCGGTAAACGGTGGCACATCACAACGTTATTTAACGTGCAGTATTTCCCTTCCGGTGGCCATGTGGATGCTTCAAATCACGCTCTTAAGGTACAACAAGTATTAAAAGAAATAACATTGCTAAATGGCGCCACAATGCTTGGTACGGGGGCAAACAGTGAAATTGTAGACGGTGTAGCTCATAGCTTTATTCATTTTAATTTCTTCTTGCAAGAACAAGAAGAAAAAATCTTCATGGAAACGCTAGGACAACATTCTAGATTGAGAGGGTGATAAAGTGGCAAGACAAAAAACGGTTGAAAAAGAACCAACTGAACAAACAAAGAAAGCAAAATATACTAAACACCAGCTTGTTAAAAGCAAAAAGTATGCAAATTATCGTGATGCCTTAAACGCCATTTTAGCAGATGGTGAAACTTACACGTTAATACAAGTTGATAATGCCTTAAAACAGTTTTATGAAGGAGGTAAAAAGTAATGCTGGGTGGTGGTACATTTTTAACCCAAAACAAAGTTCTTCCCGGTACTTATCACAACTTTGTTAGCGCAGCACGTGCATTTGTTAATCTATCAGACCGTGGTTATGTTGGTTTACCGATAGCACTAGATTGGGGTCCAGATGGCGAGGTGTTCGGGGTTACTCAGGAGGATTTACAGAAAAATTCTCGTGAAATCTTCGGCTACGATTACACTGATAAAAAAATAAAAGGAATTCGTGATGTATTTAAGAATGCTATCACTGTTTATTTCTACAAGTTAGCAGTAAATCCAGTTGCAGCATTCAATGAATTTGCAACAGCGAAATACAAAGGTGTTCGCGGTAACGATATCAAGATTGTTATTCAGGCGAATGTAGATGAGCCTACTAAATTTGATGTTCAAACATTACTTGATAATGTAGTAGTGGACGAACAAACGGTAGCAGAGGCTAAAGAGTTAGTAGATAACGATTTTGTCGTGTTTAAAGCAGAAGCAACCCTTGCAGAAACTGCCGGAACACCATTAACAGGTGGTACAAATGGGGATGCAGTTACAGGCGGAGCACACCAAGAGGCATTAGATGCGCTTGAAGCTTATGGATTTAACACACTTGGTTGCTTATCTGATGATGAAACCATTAAATCACTCTATATTGAGTATACAAAGCGTTTACGTGACCAAGTGGGCGCTAAGTTCCAGCTTGTCGGTCATAAACTTGGTGCAGCTGACCATGAAGGTGTAATTGATGTCATCAATGATGCGCTTGATGATGAAGTTTATGGAGCAGTTTATTGGACAGTTGGAGCTCAAGCTGGGGTTGCGGTCAATAGATCAAATACGAATAAGCGTTATGATGGCGAATTTGCTTTGGACATGAAGGAAACACAAACACAGCAACAACTTTCTGCTTTATTACAAGCCGGAAAATATGTATTCCATCGTGTTGGTGACGAGATTCGTGTCCTTGAAGACGTCAATACATTCACTTCCTTTACTGTTGATAAAAACGAAGATTTCAGCATGAACCAAGTGATTCGAGTATTAGACCAAATCGCTATTGATACTGCAACGTTATTTAACACACGCTACTTAGGTAAAGTTCCAAATGACCAAAGTGGGCGTGTTTCTTTATGGGGCGATATTGTTGCGCACCGTAGGGAACTACAAGCAGTAAGAGCCATTCAAAACTTTGACCCAGACCAAGTTGGTGTTGAACAAGGAAATTCTAAAAAATCAGTAGTAGTAAATGAGGTTGTAGAGCCCACCGTGGCTATGTCTCAGCTTTATATTACTACGACTGTAGCATAAGGAGTGAGTGCAAATGACTGAAACCATGCATGCAAAAGACGCTATTAGTGGAGCTGCCGGTGAAGCATTTGTAACTATCGAGGGGCAACGTTACAAATTTGCTAACTTAATTAACCTTGAGGCAAGGATGGAAAAAACTAAAACGCAGGTTCCGATTCTTGGTAGGGTAGGGAAAGGTAATAAGTCTACTGGTGCAGAATATTCCGGCAGTGCTACTTTCCACTTCAATACTTCCATTTTCAGAGAGTTGCTTTATCGTTACCAAGAAACAGGTGAGGATGTCTATTTTGATATCCAGGTTACAAATGACGATAAAACTTCCACAGTGGGCAGACAAACAACTATCTTAAAAGATTGCAATATTGATGGTGGAATTGTTGCTTTGCTTGATGCAGATGCAGAGTATCTAGAAGATTCTCTTGATTTTACTTTTGAATCGTTTGAATTTCCTGAGAGGTATAGTATTTTAGATACGATGCTTTCCTAAAAGAGCTCGCTTCGGTGAGCTCTTTTAAATATGTAGAGGTGAAAAATGATGCATGCGAAAATAGCTTTTAAAAATGCTAGAGAGTTTCAAAGACTGCTAGAAAGAGCTACCACTCTATCCAATCAGCTTGAAGAAACTCTCCGGCGGATCAGTGATTTCGAAGTAGACATACATGCAGAAACCAAAAATAAAGATTGTCCAGATAAGATTATAGAGCAAATCTCTAAACGATTAGAAAAAGCTACTCATCATTTGTGATTTCTTCATGATATTTTTTGAGCATTATCTTCGTTGTCTAAGCAGAAATTTTAACAAGTTGTTTTATCAGCTTATCTACTGAATCGTCTGTTTTGAATCGAGATTGTAATTCTTGAATTGTTTCTTCTTTTATTCTTTCAAAAACTTCTTGATTTAAAATAGACACCTCCTTCCAATGTCCTGATTCGACAGGGAGTGAGAAAATGCCTATTAAATTATTAGGAGGAATGTTTAATGAGTAACTTACAAGCATTTTTTGCTCAAAACGTTGAAAAAGTAGAGATTGAAGAGCATGTAATATCAAAACGATTTAAAGATGAGAATGGGAATCCAATCCCTTGGAAGTTTGGAGCAATAAGCGGCGATGAAGATGCTGCAATTCGAAAGTCTTGCACGAAGCGTGTGCCTATTCCTGGCAAGAAAGGTTTGTACATGCCTGAAACAGATTATGAGTTATATACATTAAAAGTTACAGTCGCAACAATTAAGTACCCTGATTTAAACAATGCCGAGCTTCAAAATTCATATGGTGTAATGGGTGCAGAAGCGTTACTCCAAAAAATGCTGTTACCTGGTGAGTTAACAGAAGTGAAGAAAATTTCTCAATCTGTAAACGGTTTTGACGTGGGTATGGATGAATTGGTGGAAGAAGCAAAAAACTAATTGAAGACGGCGACCCAGAGGCTAATATACTCCACTATTGGATTCATAAGCTTAAAAGGTTGCCGTCTGAATATCTAGCCCTACCGCTACTAGATAAAGCCTTTGTTACTGCATCAATTCTTGTCAAAGTTGATAATGAAAAGAAGGCTCAAAAAGAAATAGAACGTAAAAGTAAAAAAGGTAGTAGAGGAAAAAGAAGGTAGATGGTAGAACTCCTTTTCCGTATATTATTGGATAAGGAGGTATTTTTATGGCACAAAATAAAGTTATTGCTGGTGACTATGAAGGCAGTTTAATAATGGGGTTTGTTACACCAGGGATATATCCCAATCCAAAAGAGCGGCCCATTGAATTAACAAAAGAAAATGTTGTTAAGTATGAAGTTATTACAGAAGAACATCGCAAAAGCGCAATCAGTGGAGTTTCAAGGGGTTTGGTTGGTGGTGCATTATTAGGGCCAGTAGGGCTATTGGCAGGATTATCAGCCAAAAATAAAGGCACGTACGTAATTGCGATTGAATTTACTAACGGTAAAAAATCCTTAATAGAAATAAACGAAAAATTGTATAAAGCATTAATAAAATCCATGTTTTAATTCCCAAGCGCTTAAAAGAGCGCTTTTTATTTTGCACAAAAAGGCGGTGAAATAATGGCAACTATAAGAACTGCAATCATGGTTAACGACATGATGTCCCAGCAATTTAGAGCTATGAATATGGCGATGGCTGCAGTCATTGATAGTTTTCAAACGCTACAGGAAACCACAAGCAATGCAATTGATATTTCTGCACTTAATGCTGCCCAACAGGAACTGCAACAAGTAGAGGCAAGTTTCTCTCAGATAGAGAGCGAAATCAGACAGGCTGAACAAGCACAAGGGCAGTTTAATGTAGAAATAAACAATGCTTCCAATGCCGCTGATGGTTTATTGAGTAAAATTGGAGCTATTGTTGGAGCTTACGTAACTTTAAATGCAATAGGTGATGTAATAAGTTTATCAGATGAATTAACAAACACTACGGCAAGATTAAATATGATCAACGATGGTCTGCAAACCACAGCAGAATTACAACAAATGATATTTCAATCTGCTCAACGTTCTTATGGATCTTATGCTCGGACCGCTGATTTAGTAGCAAAACTAGCAATGAATGCTGGTGCCGCATTCTCCACTAATAAGGAAGCTGTACTATTTGGTGAACTGCTTAATAAACAATTTGTAATTTCCGGGACTAATGCGGAGGGCGTTCAATCAGCCACACTTCAGTTAACTCAAGCGCTTGGAAGTGGTGTTCTACGTGGTGAAGAATTAAATGCTGTTTTTGAAGCCGCCCCTAGTATTATTCAAACAATTGCTGATTATTTAGACGTTGACATAGGTATGATTAGAGAAATGGCAAAAGAAGGGGAAATCACTGCTGATATCGTGAAAAATGCAATGTTCGCTGCATCAGAAGAAATAAATAAGAATTTCGAGGCAATGCCATTAACATTCTCTCAGATTTGGACAAGTTTTAAAAATGATGCTTTATGGGCGTTTCAAGAGGTCTTGTATAAATTTAACGATATTGCTAACAGTGAAAGATTTTTAGGCTTTGTAGAAAGTTTAAAAACATCTTTATATATTTTAGCATCAGCGACACTGTTCGCTCTGGATATTTTGACTAGCGTCGGGGGATTTATGTATGATTATTGGTCAATCATTGGGCCAGTTGTAGGAGCTGTTACTACTGCAATACTGGCATACGGAGCAGCTCTATTAATAACCAAAACATACACTGTAGCAGCCGCAGCCTGGCAAGCCATATTAGAACTTAGAACTATAAGGCAAGCAGCTGCAACAATGATGGCAACAGGAGCGACTTTTGCACAAACTGTAGCTCAACATGGACTAAATGCAGCGTTATTAGCATGTCCTATCACATGGATTATCTTGGGGATAATTGCGATTATAGGCGTTGTTTACTTGGCGGTAGGAGCTATTAACCACTTTGCAGGAACATCAATAAATGCAACGGGAGCTATCGCAGGGGCTATTTTTGTAGCCGTAGCATTTATAAAGAATTTGTTTGTGGGCTTAATTAACTTCGTTTTTGATGTAGTTGCGTCAATCTATAATGCTTTTGCAACGGCTGCTGAATTTTTGGCAAATGTGTTCAATGATCCGGTAGCTTCAGTTATTCGCTTATTTGCTGGAATGGCTGATTCGATTTTTGGGATACTCCAAGGAATTGCAAAATCCATGGATGCAATATTCGGATCTAACTTAGCAGGTGTCGTTAATGGGTGGCGTTCTTCTCTTGAGGGTGCTGTTACCGGTTTAGTAGGTGAAGCAGAAATAAAAATACCAAGAATGGATACTAGTAAATTTTATCTTGATAGGTTTGAGTATGGAGAGGCTTGGAGCGCGGGCTACGAATGGGGAGCTGATTTAAGCAACTCCTTTAGTATGGATGGCCTTTTAAACGATCTTTGGGCAGCAGATATGAGCAAATATGGAGCCAATATTGCAGCTAACACCGGAAAAACGGCTGATTCATTAAAAATAACAGAAGAAGATTTAAAGTACTTACGAGATGCAGCCGAGCAAGAGGCTATTAATCGCTTTACAACAGCGGAAATAGTGATTGATATGAGTGGTATGAACAATAACATCAGCAAAGACATGGATATAGATGGTATTGTAAACAGTTTGGCCGAAAAAGTTGAAGAGGCAATTAACACAGTAGCGGAAGGAGCGTAAGAGGATTGTATAACTTTTTCTTAGATGGAACGCAGTTGCCCATAGCTCCAGAAGAATTGATAACGAAAATAAATAATAAAAACAAAACTATTACATTGATAAATGAAGGAGAAGTTAGTTTGCTTAAACAGGCCGGACTAACTTCTTTTGAATTTACAGTTGATTTGCCTAATCAGAAATATCCATTTGCTGTTTACCCAAATGGTTATCAACCGGCATCATACTACCTTGAAAAGCTAGAACGATTGAAAGTTAGTAAAAAGCCCTTTCGGTTTATCGTTAATCGAATGAGGCCTAACGGAAAACTTATTTTTGACACAAATATAAATGTATCATTAGAAGATTACATCATTACAGAGAGCGTAAAGACGGGTTTTGATTTAGAAGTTACAATCAAACTGAAACAATACAAAGCATGGGGTACCAAAACAGTAAAAATTGAAAATACCACAACAGCTGTTAAAACAGCAACTGTACAGGCCGCGAGAGATACATCATCTAAAACAACACCCAAAACCCATACAGTAGTTAGAGGTGATACTCTTTGGGCTATTGCTAAAAGGCATCTTGGCAATGGAGCACGTTATCCCGAGTTAGCAAAGCTCAATAATATTACTAATCCTAACTTGATTTACATAGGCCAGGTGATTCGCCTTGAGTAAATGCGAAATTCTAATACAATACGGAAATACGATTTATCAACCAGCGGTAGAGGAAGGTGTTGTCTGGGAGGCACAAAGAAGAAAGGCTGCGGGGAAACTAACCTTTACAGTTTTGAAAGATGCAGCATTGAATTTTACAGAGGGTAATGCAGTTCGCTTTACCTATGGCGGGGAAAAAGTATTCTACGGCTTTGTCTTTTCGAAGCAACGCTCTAATAACGATGAGATCAAAGTTATTTGTTATGACCAACTCCGATACTTTAAAAATAAAGATACGTATGTTTACGAAAACAAAACTGCCACTCAATTATTAAGAATGGTGGCTAATGATTTTCGGCTTAAATTAGCAAGAGTAGCTGACACAAAAATTGCTTTATCCGCATCTGAGGATAACAAAGAATTATTTGATATTGTCGGAAACGCTCTTGATGAGACAACGACAATAAGCGGTCAATCTTATGTTTTATATGATGAGTTTGGTGGTTTGGTTTTAGAAAACATCTCAAATATGAAATTAGATATCCTTATCGATGCAGAAACCGCACAAACTTATGATTACAGGTCATCAATTGATAGTGGCACCTACAACAAAATCAAACTGGTTTACGACAATAGTGAAACAGGAAAACGTGAGGTCTTTATTGCCCAGGATAGCGTAAATCAAAACAATTGGGGCATCTTACAGTATTTTGAGAGTTTGAATAGTAATGTAAACGGCAAGGCAAAAGCAGATACACTATTGAAATTATACAACCGAAAAGCTCGTTCGCTCAGCATTAAAGACTGCGCCGGTGATGTACGTGTCCGTGGTGGTTCGTTAGTTCCAATTATGCTTAATTTAGGTGATGTGGCATTAGGAAACTATATGCTGGTTGAAAATGTTAAGCATACGTTCAAAGAATCGGAACACACGATGACAGTGCAGATAAATGGCGGTGATTTTAGTGCGTGATGCTAATACACTGGTGAGGTTGATTAAACAAACAGCTTTGGATGCCGTTAACGCTTCCAATCCTACAATGATTCGTTTTGGTAATGTTATTAGTACCAGCCCGCTCAAAATTCAAATTGATCAGAAGTTGATACTTTCTGAGGTGCATTTAGTTTTAACCAGAAATGTAACTGATTTTGAACTACAAATGACGGTAGATCATACTACCGAGGTTGAAAGTGGCCCAGAAAACCATAAGCATGATTATAAGGGAAGGAAAAATTTTAAGGTGCACAATGCGCTGAAAGTAGGCGAAAAAGTGATCTTGTTAAGAGTGCAAGGCGGTAAACAATATGTTGTAGTTGATAGGGTGTGATCATATGCTGCCCAACAACGATGGTTTAGTGATGGATTTTGAAGAAACAACTGAACCAAGTAAAACCTTTAAATTACACATGGAAAAGAATCGCTGTATTGGCTTTGTTGATGAACTTGAAGCCGTGAAACAAGCGATTTTTTTAATGCTTAATATTGAAAGATACGATTATCTAATATTTTCATGGAATACTGGTGTCGAACTTAAAGACTTAATAGGGAAACCCGTAGCTTATGTTGCTAGTGAGGCACCACGTAGAATCAGAGAGTGTTTATTGCAAGATGATCGTATTACAGAAGTTACTGATTTTGAAGTGACGATTAGTAAGAATAAAGTCCATGTAACTTTTACAGCACATACGATATTCGGTGAAGTTCAGTCGGAAAGAGAGGTGGAGTACTGATGGCGGAACCAATTAACTTAGACACAACTTACGAAGACTTAATGGCTCAGAAACTCGCTAAATTTAGTGAAATGGACAGACGAGAAACAAGTCCACTTTACATTTCAACTGCTGCCAACAGTGCAGAAACAGCTCAAATGTTAGCAACTATTAAAAATAACATTGATTTAGTTTTTGCTGACACTGCTCCGAGAGAATATTTGATTAGACGTGCAGCAGAAAGAGGTTTATCTCCACATCCAGCAACAAAAGCTAGGTTAAAAGGTGAATTTAACATTGATGTGCCAATCGGTTCACGTTTTTCTGGCGATGATTTGAATTATATTGTTGTCGAGAAAATTGATGATGGTGAATTCATCTTGGAGTGCGAAAGCGCCGGAGAAGCAGGGAACTTATATTTAGGTACATTAATCCCAATCGATTACATTACAGGACTTGAAATAGCTAAATTAACAGAAGTATTGATACCAGGCGAGGACGAAGAGGACACAGAAGCTTTTCGAACTCGCTATTTTAATAGTTTTAAATCGGTTGTATTTGGCGGGAATCGCGCTGATTATAAAGAAAGAGTTGGTGCTTTAAGCGGTGTTGGCGGTGTCCGTGTATATCGTGCTAAATATGGTCCTGGAACGGTTGGGCTAACCATTATTAATTCGCAGTTTGAAAAGCCATCTCAAGCACTAATCAACGCAGTGCAAGAAGCAGTTGACCCGTTAACCATGCAAGGTGAAGGAGTAGGACTTGCGCCAATTGACCATATTGTAACAGTTTCAGGGGTAAATGAAAC
Organism: Peptococcaceae bacterium 1198_IL3148; assembly: GCA_036763105.1. Taxonomy (NCBI): domain Bacteria; kingdom Bacillati; phylum Bacillota; class Clostridia; order Eubacteriales; family Peptococcaceae; species Peptococcaceae bacterium 1198_IL3148. The sequence goes on from JBAIYS010000002.1 coordinate 199,075, forward strand.
TGCAATAGACATTGAACTAAATATCACTTATCAAGATGGCTGGACTTGGGCTGATATTCAAGATGACGTTTACCGAGTTATCGACGAATACTTTAAAGAATTGGCGAAAGAGTGGGCACAAGCGCAAACATACGAAGAAGATCACACTGGTTTGGTTGTCCGTATCTCTCAAATTGAAATCAGATTGCTAAGCGTAAACGGCATTTTGGATATTGCTGATACAGAACTTAACGGAGTCACATCTAACATCCAACTTGATAAAGAAGCTATACCTGTTAGGGGCGTTGTGAATGGCTAGGGAAGTCGATATTTTAAGTTATTTGCCTCCAATATTACATGAAATCAGGGAAATAGTAGAAATCGCCAACGTTGAAAATTCGTCTCTTGAATCCGTTTGGCAAGCAATTGAGGACGCATTAAACAATCAATTTATCTTAACAGCTAACGAGGAAGGGTTGGCTCGTTATGAAAAAATGCTCGATTTAAAAGTTCCGGCTACTGATAGTGTAGAAACTCGAAGATTTAGACTTTTAACTCGTTTTAACGAGCAACCGCCATACACAAACAAGATAACAAAAAAGCTACTCGACACACTACTCGGTGAAGGTCATTACGATTACATCAGAGACGCAGCAAACAAAACTTTGACAGTAAAACTGGAACTAACGGTAAAAGGTCAATTTGATGCGGTTGTGGCAATGCTAGAACGAGTTACACCACAAAATATGGTCTTAACAATCGAACTCAGATACAACACACATCAAAAATTGTCTCAATTTACTCACTCTCAATTATCAGCTTACACACATAAACAACTACGAGAGGATGTGTTAATTTAATGGCATCTGAAACACCGAATTATCAATTGTTAAAGCCTGATCCAAATGATTTTTATGATGTCAATGTAGCAAATACCAACATGGACAAAATCGATACAATATTAAAACAATTAGCTAGTGCAATAGCTAGCGGAGCTACTGCTGAACAGATTGAGGAATTAGGAAATGCTATCGGTAATCTAGAGGGCCTTGAAACAGAGACAAAAACCAATTTAGTAGCTGCGATCAACTCATTAAAGCAAACCATTAGTTCGCATTTGGCCGAAACTGCGACCGATGAGGTACGACCTCATGGCATGGGCACTGCGGCGGGCAAAGATGTGCAAGCATCAACTAGAGATGAAAGTACCGGGCGTTTAATGCAAGTGGGGGCGTTCGGTTTAGGTGGAGGTAGTATCGGTGAAAACGGAGACCTAAATACGTTTTTGGGATATACAAACAAGTTCTTTTGGGCGGGTTCTGGTAGTGGCGACGGTCTAGCGAACACTCCTGGCAACTTGTATGGACATGGAATACAGTTTGTGCGGGCTGGTGAAGAGGGCTCGTCACGTACTCAGCTATTTACAGACAATGGTGCGGGTGATAAATCTATGTGGTTTAGAGGTTGGAGTGGCTCACAATGGGGTCCGTGGTTTGAACTTTTCCACGAAGGGAATCAACCAAAATTAAGGGTCAATAATGATGTTGTAGAATACCTAGACGACAATACATGGAAACCAATAAGTAAAGGCGGTTTACTGCCTGGCTTCAATGGACTACTATACTATAGTGGTGAGGAGCATATCCAGTTTGACGTTGGTTATAAAACAGGAACAGCCACACAATCTAAAAACGCAGATTGTTTATTATTACAACCGTCTAGTTCTACTGGTGAATGCGCGTATGTAACAAGCATTGAAGTTGATTTAACCAATGTTAATACATTAAAAGTTGATTGGGAACAAAGCTATGCAGATAATAATACTTACTCTTATTTAATTGTATCCACAAGTAAAACTGGCAACTTTGAAACGTATAATGCCCGTACTTATGTGCGTGGGCAATTCGCTAGAAAAATTGATACTCTCGATGTAAGTAACCTTACCGGTACTTATTATATACGTGTGGCTGCCAGGCGTCTTGACACGGCTAGTAGTTCTCCGTCACATAAAATATACAGGATTTGGGGTGAGTAAATTATGACTTTTGAAGAGGTGAAACAAGAGCTTATTGATAGTGGCAAAGATCCAGACGATTTTAATATTGAAATTAAGGAGAACACTGTCAAAATTTCACCTAAAAAACTTGATGATAAATTACAGAACGCAAAAACAAAAATTGTGGGTCTACAGCAGGAAAACCAACAACTGGAACAATCACTAGCAGACACTAATGCTATGATGCTTGAACTTATGGAATCAATACTTGTTTAGGAGGTATATTTAAATGGCAGTAATCAGTTTATTAGTTAAAGCATATGCAGTAAATATTTATCGTTATGGAAACCGTACTTTTGCAACCATTCCAGCGGAATACCACGAACCTGTTAAACAACACGCAGCATTAAACCTTGAATTATCAGAAATTGACCAAGCACTTGCAAAACAATATATCACCGAGCAAGAATATAACGAAACACTTGCTTATATTCCGAAAGAAGAACCAACTGAATAGTACGCTAAAGACTAAAAATGCGTACTAAGTTTCATCATATTCTGAGTGCTTTTATCTTTGCAGGAATATGCATTTTTTAATAGAAAATCTCCTTTTATTAAGTAAGAAAAAGGGGAGAGAGCGAAAATGTATACTGTTAATGTTGAAGCTTTTGCAAATGAATTAATCAGTTCAATCAAAGAATATAGGAAAGCTAGAGATGAAGCGAATTCAGGTAAAATTGTTTCAGGTATCGATGGTTATAAAAAGTATGAGAGAGAATTAGAAGATTATTTGAAGGAAAAACAAAATATTTACGCTGGGGAAATGGTTAATTTGCCCAGAAGCGAATACTGGAAAAATGTAATTAAGGCAAAAGCAGAAGTTATTGCAGCAATTGGAGGGTGCGCCTTGCTTGTTGATGTTTGCGATCAACTAAGTAATCATCCAGAAAATGCAGTCTACCACTTTGCCTCTGCATTTGAAGTGGCGGCGGACGGATTGGCAGGTTTTTATATTTAAATACAAACTTAGTAAACGCCTAGTGTTAGGCGTTATTTTTATGCCCGGGTAACACTGGTGCCTGGGTTAACTGTTACTGGGGGTGGGAGCATGGGTGAAAGCGATGTTCAAAGGCTATACAAAGCCATAGATAAATTACAAAAGACAGTGGACGAGGTAAAAAAGGAATTATCTGATACAAAGGTGCTGCTGGCCGGCACGTATGTCACAAGGGAAGAATTTGATAAAAGAATTACTGCTCTGGATAACAAGGTAGAGAACCACGAAAAAGAGGACAGAGCAAATAGGTTTAAGTTTGCCGGCATTGTCGCAACCGCAACCGGTATAATCGTTAGCGTCATTCAGTGGATGGTTGGCTTATGGACCAGGTAATTGAGCTGATTATACCTTTTATTGCACTAGCCATCTTGAGTGTGATGATAGATAAGTTCACCCTGTTTTTAGAAGCTGCCATGAATTTAATACCAGGGTTGCCAGATAAATTCGAATGGCCCGTTGCCTATGTACTTGTACTAGCAGCGGGTTATGTTGTTTGCTGGCAGGGGAATTATGATTTGTTTGCCTACCTTAACATTAACTTTAATTACTCATGGCAGGGTTGGTTAATGACAGCACTTGTTATATCAGGCGGCAGTGCTTTTGTTCGGAGTAGTTTTGGTGTTGTTGACGCCATACCAACTGGTATTGGTGGGGTGACGTCTGTTGTTAAAAAGTTCTTCAGTACTAAATAAGGAGGGGTTATACATGCTCATAGTTTTAGATCCAGGGCACGGTGGTAAAGATCCGGGTGCGATAGGCAATGGTTTGCTCGAAAAAAGGTTGACCTGGGAACTGGCACTACTGGTAAAGGAAAAGCTGGCAAATGTTAAAGCGGATGTTAGAGTTGTGCAGCCAAGTGCAACTAACCCTAACAGTACCGGCCGTAATGAAATCAATATCCCGGTACGGGAAGCAAATAACATGAAGGCTGACTTTTTCTTGTCAATCCACATCAATGCCGGTGGCGGTACCGGATTCGAAAGCTTTGTCTACAGCGCTGGTAGTAAGGCAGACCAAATTCGTGATAAGTTACACTATCAGATTATGCAGTATTGTAAAAAGCATAATCTGCCTGATCGCGGCAAAAAGTACAGCACTCATTTTGGTGTGCTACGCATGACTAACATGCCGGCTGTATTGATCGAGTGTGGCTTTATCGACAACCAGTATGATGCCAAACTGTTGGCCGACCCTAGGTTTTTGGATGGTTTAGCGAATGAAATCGCTTACGGGTTGATAGTGGCTTTAGAATTGGAGGCTAAATAATGGAAGACAAAATTGTACAGATTGCATATGAAGTACTGGCTATACTTATACCAGCGCTAGTGGCTTTGGTTGCTGAACTTGTGCGCCGCCGGTTGGGTACCGAAAGGATCCAAAAAATCCAAGAAGAATTGGTTGCTAAACAAGAATTGGCCATTATTGCGGTAAAGTTTGTTGAGCAAGCATACATGCAACTAAAAGGCCCGGAGAAATACCAACAAGCTGCTGCATGGTTAGCCAAGCAAGCCCAGAACCATGGAATCAAACTTGCTGAAGATGAAATAAAAGGTTTGGTGGAGTGGGCCTTGCGCGAGATCAAGGATGAGCTTGGGGAGCAGTGGGCCGATGGCTTGCAAAGTTGATGAGATGCGGGCGGACATTGCTAAGGTTAAAAATATTTGTTTTAGAGCTGAAAAGGTGACTGAGCCCCGCCAACTACAGCAGTTGCTAAAGCAGATTTGTAGCTATACAGCAGAATACATGACTAAATAAAAACCCCTAGTGATGTGGTCTATTAGTAGGCCATGTTGCTAGGGGTTTTTCTGTTTTTATATTATTCAATAACCCGTAGTTTTAGTGGTAATATGAAATTTATGTTTATGAACGACAAAAAACGACATAGTAAACAACATTGTTTTGATAGAATTAGCACATAGTTTTAAATTAATCTTAAAAGGGGATGTTATATAAATGCCTCGAATAGCAACGTTTATATATTCGGAAGATAGCCTTTCAGAACCCACGCCTCAAGGGCAACGGATGAATGTGGTTAACCCTCAATTGGTTTTTAGACCCTTATTTATTCCAAGTTTGTTTTCCTTTGCGATAACATTTGGCATTTCAGGAATGGATACAACTCAAGAAAACAAAATACAATTACTTTTCCGGAATCCAGATGACAGCGAGATATTAATTAATACAGACTTCACAATGCCAAAATCAGATGATGATTCCGAATTGCCTATTGAGGTACGTGGGGCTATGGTAAATATGAATCTTAGGAACGTTCCTTTTAAATCCGAGGGAACATATTCGACTGAAGTTATTGTTAATGGAGATTCGTTGGGCAGATTCCCTATATATGTTAAGGGGAAGGAACAAGTATGATTCAATTAGAATTTAACTATCCAAATGGTCCATCTACATCAGTAAGTCATGAGATCTGCGCAAAAGACACAGGCACATTAAGAAAGGCAACTTTATTTATTCAAAAAACAGTTATAGCCTCTGTTGTTGCTGGTTCTTTAATTATTTTACCTCATGGAGCAGATGCTAACATTAGGAACTTAGGTGTATCAGGAGAAAGTAATCACTCTATAAAAACTGAAATTGGGTATGGTCATAAGGTACAAAAAGTTGTTGGTGAGAACGATGTTTTTAAAGATAAAAATTTTTATACAGCAAGAGAAATGGCAGACGTAAATGTTTCAGAATATGTAAAAATAAGCAACATAAAAAACTCCGCTGCATTTGATGAAAATGTATTCATTAAACCAGAAATCGGCTATAATATAAAGAACCAATTAATTAATAGTATTACGCTGGGTGATATGAGTACATGGATGGAGGGGATGTTTATGAAAAATAATAAAAAAGATAATGTAAAACATCCCGTTAAAAAATGTAAAGCATCAGTCCGTGTTAAAAATCATGAACCAATGAAAATTAAGGACACGTTTGTAGATTTTGGCGTTGAGCGATTGATCATAAAACAATCAATTAAGAAAAAAATTACAGCTACAGTGCGTCGCGCAGAGCCAGTTAAAAAGATTTATGGTTAAGGGGGCTTCAGCGTGCAGTGGTATCAGGAAGTAGATTCTCACGAACCAATTAGTCAAGGAGATATTTTTCTTAACGTTCCTTTCTTTAGCGTGGACGTTAATTCTGTTGACTTAGAAAAAATAGATGATTCAACATCCATTGAAATTGAAATGGAGCGGATTAATTTAGTTGTATTAACTCAAGCTTGTGATCTTCAGGATGGAGTTAGCGAGGTAGTTGTTGCAGAAATTGAGGATATTAAAACCATGGAAGTTGTTGGGTCGAGGTATGATTTTGTGTGCAGTGTACATGCTGGAAGAAGGCCAAATTATGCTTTAATTGGAAAACATGAAAGTGAAGATGATAGGTTAAACATGAATTTTCAAATCGTAGATTTTTCTGATCTGCATACCATCCCTTTTGATTTTATCAGAAAATACAGCGAACAGTATGGCAGAAGGTTAAAATTAAATACACCTCATAGAGAACTGCTTTCCCAGCAATTTGGTAATTATTTTTCTAGAATCGGTCTGCCAAATGAAGACTTCATAAGTAAAACAGATCTGAAAGAAGCCCTTAAATAATAACTCACCTTTGTGTGAGTTATTATTTTTCCAAAGCGACCATTTAAAATTGGTCTATAATTATATTAGTAATTTAGTCCACAGGCTTGCTGGGTCACTAGGAACCCAGCGATGCTCCTTATTTGGTCAGTAATAGGTATACCAAAACCCAAATCAGAGCTAAAGCCTCTGGACTAATATACATATTTAAGCCTCCATATTTAACTTATAATTGTATTATTGCTCGTTAATAAATAGTTTATACCAGTTCAAAAGCAGATAACTCCAAGAAAAGCGGTGCAAGGGGATATGGGCAATCCTCTAATAGCATCGTTTTTCTGTTTTCTGCAGGACTATCGACACTTAACGTTGAACCACACTCCAAAAGCAATCAGGAGCAAAAACAATGTACACGTTATTCATACTCCAAACAATCTGGTTTGTGTTATTCTATCGCTGGTGCCGTCTCCCCAGGTGGCTGCAGATCATTGGTGCCAGCGTAAGTATTAACGAAGCTTATTTAATAGAAGTAATGTTTATTAGAGAGGTGACCACCAATGCCGCCAACCCGCGAGGAATTATATGCAGCTATAGAAAAAGTCAAAGCAGAAATAGTTGATGTAAAGGAGCGCTGGAAGGCGGCTGCCGATCCAGTCGAAGAGCGCCGGCTGAAACGAAAGCTGAAAGAGTTACAGTATCTGCAACTATGGCAGATGGACATGGTGCAGAATATGTATGATCAGGAAAGGAAACGTTAAACATCATCCTCAAAATTAGCCCTGCCACATGGTAGGGTTTTTCCTTTTATAGTACTCATTAAGTAACGCATCCAGTTGCTGGCTAACCTGCACTACATCTTCATGGCCAAAACCTTTCTCCTCAGCTAACCTGTGCATTTTCCTCCGCGATTCTTCAATTTTTATCAGTAATTGAGCAAAATTTTGCATTGTTATCCCCTTTCAACACAACAGTTTCAATTTTAACATATGTATGTCAGGAAAAATGTCGAAACCAGTCTTTGTTAAGTAAAATTAATATATTTCATACAGAACAAATGTTTGCTATAATGTAATAGGGTGAATTAAATGAATGTCTTGGTAGATGGTGGTAAAAAATATTTATACGTGCTCTTATCTACAGACATAGGTAAAGATATACCGGGCGGTTTAATACACGCGTTGGAGAAATATAACACTGACTACTCTCCAAGAGAGTGGAAAATGGAACGCGCTTGGTTAGGATTTCGGCTGGCCTATAATTTCGATGATGTTGACTATGTTATTAAAGCGTTAAATCATCATGGCATCAGTGCCGGCCCTTTACTTAAGTTGTGGAATGATCTTAAGGAGGATAAATGATACCATGGTTACCGATGAACAAATAATTAATGCAATTATAGAATTAAGTGGAAAGGGATACCCGCCAAGTATTAGAGAGATTGGCAAGCTCGTTGGATTAAGGTCCAGCAGCACTATCCATGCTAGACTAGCTAAGTTGCGTAAAGCGGGGATAGTTGAATGGGAACAGGGGCAGCCAAGAACGTTAAGAGTGGTTAGTAAATACGCATAAAGAAAACCCTGCCAATTAGACAGGGTTTATATCTATTAAGGTTTGCAAACGCCACAAGGTGCGTAGCCTTGGGCTTGTGCATCTGCAGCATCTTTAAACCAAACTTTATTTTCTGCAGTTATCTTTTCAGCATAGCGACAGCCTGGTTCATGGTATTTATCTGATTCAGCACTGCCAACAAACTGGCCAGTAGTGACAGCTGGTACTTGTGGCGTTGGCTCTGGTTTAGGTGTAACAATTGGTACTGGTTTTGTTTGTACTGGGGCAGGTTGAACTACCGGTGCTGTGCGATTATATTGAGTAGCTACTGAATATGTTTTGCCATCCGTAATCACAACAATATGACCGTTTAGGTCTGTACGATATATTTTAATGTTAGCATTATTTAACTTTTGCAATGTTTCTACTGTTGGGTGGCCGTAAGAGTTACCGGCGCCAACACTGATGATGGCAGTTTTCGGGGCGACTTTATTCAAAAAGGCATCAGATGTTGAAGAATCGCTACCATGATGGCCTACTTTAAGCACCTCTGCCTCTAGTTCTCCTTTTAGTATTTTTTCAACTGGTTCTTCTGCATCGCCGGTGAACATAAATTCAATGTTGCCGGTGTCCAGTCTACAAACCACAGAGTAGTCATTCACGTCTTTCCATGTCTCTGAACCGGTCAGAACCTGCAGAGCTACATTACCAAAAGCGAATGACTGGTGACTATCAGCTATACATTCAGCACCTTCTGCCTGTGCTTTAGCGCGATATTCGGTACTAATTTTGCTATCGGTAAAGTGTCCACTGTCTATGATTTGTTCAACCTTAAAAGCATCTAAAACTGCAGGCAAGCCGCCAATGTGGTCCTCATGCGGGTGGGTGGCGACTAATAACTCAATATCGTCTACTCCCTGTTTCTTTAAATAGTCAACTACTAAAAAACTATCGGCACGATTGCCACCATCAATCAGTACGTCCTGATTATTGGGCATTTCAATGTAAATACTATCTGCCTGCCCTACATCAATGAAGTGTACTTTTGTTATTTCAGTTGCTGGTGTAGTTGGTGAAGTTATTGGTGCAGTACCAGTTGAAGTGATTGTAATGGTTTGACTAGCTCCATCCCATACTACATTAGCACCTAATGATTCACTGACAAACCTAAGTGGCACCATAGTGTTTCCATTTACAACCTTGCCCGGTACTTGCAGTGCTACAGCTTGACCGTTTTTGTAGGCTGTCTTAGAACCTATTTGCAATTTAATAGTTGTCTGGCCTTTTACAGCATTAACGGTTTGGGTTGGTCCATCCCAGTTTACTTCAGCTCCGAGTGATTGAAAAATTGCTCTTAGTGGCACCAATGTTGTTCCGTTTTCGCTTGCTGTGGAAACATCGAGCGGTTGGCTATCAACTATAATGCTGATGCCATTACTTGATATTACTGGGGCTGTCGGCATGGGGGTTGTTTGTTCATATCCGGGGAAAGGTCTTCCGGGGTCTGTAACGATTATTTCTCCCCCGTTACCTGGAATGATTTCATCTGCAAAGACCGGGGTTGCCAAAAGCATCAATGCTATCACTAATGCTACGATAATTGGTTTTCTCAATCTTAGATCCTCCTTTGAAATTTGTAGTTATATGTATAATTGTTTATGAATTAGCAAATTCCTCCAATGCGACAAATGTTGTCATTATTTATCAAGGCTTAAGAAACTGTAATAAAGAATCCAAAGCCTATAAATAATTAATAATAGTTTTCGACAAAACATTACATAGTTTTGTTGAAATTGATTAGATTGATTGATTAGTATACTATTAAAAGATTAAAAGGAGTGCTGAAATGCGTAAGGTAATATTAATTTTGATACTCGCTTTTTTGACGTTAGGAGTTCTGGTTGGTTGTGGGGGAAGTGATCCCGATGAGCTTAAAGATATTGCTACTAAAGAAAATGTGTGGCTAGAGCAACTGCAACCTATAGCAAGTAATATAACAAATAGTTATGAAAAATGGGAAGCTGGTGAACTCTCGAGAGAACAATTAGCTAATGAACTTGCTAAAAACATTGAAGAGGTACAAGATCTAAGAAGCCAATCGGACCAATACTATCTTAATGAAATAGAGTTAACAGAAGAAATCAAAAAGCATCCAGACTACGATCAAGGACTATATTATGGCCAAAGTTTACGTCTAAATGTTTATACATTTTTAATTGCTGCCACACAGGGCTACCAAGTTGCACCCAGCGATACGCTAAAGAACAAAGAACCAGTAACAGATCAGGAACTAAAAAGCACCTTTGATACAGAAATGGTGACTGGCTATGAACGTAAAGTTGATAAACTGAAAACAGCTTTGGGAAATCAACTAAATTAACTGTTAGAAGCATTAACCCGGCCAATGCCGGGTTAATTTTTTAATATGGCCATATAAGTTTTTAGCTGGCCAATATACCGTTGCAACGGCTGTCGCTTATCCTGTTCCCACTCACGCAACGTTTTAACATTAACACCGATGGTGGCTGCCAGTTCCCTTTTTGTCAGCCCGTGAAAATGTCTAGCCTTAGATATGCGCTGTCCCAATGTATCCTCGGGCAAAGATTCAAAGCAACCCAAATATGATACCGGCGCATCTAATGCAGAAGACAATCGCCGAAGCGTATGCAGCTTGGCTTTAGTTTTATCTGTTTCTAATAAGCTAATGTTATTGGGTGCTATTTGTGCAATTGTAGCTAAATCACGAATAGTCATGTTTTTATCTATCCTAGCTTTGCGTAAGCGGGCACCAGGTGTATTTGGATTAGAGTTATATACCGATGGTTTAAGGTAATGAGAAGATAATAGTGTCTTCTTTATTATGCAACCCTCCAAGGATGGTTCTTGCACGGACAGGGATTGGCACTGGCCACTAACATTATTCGAGCGGGATAGGTGAGGGAGGACTGCACTCTGGTGATGGAAACAATGCCATCCTCCAATGGTTGACGCAGTGATTCTAAGACGTCCTTGCGAAACTCCAGTATTTCGTCTAGAAATAAAACGCCATTGTGGGCCAGTGACACTTCGCCGGGGCGAGGAATGCGTCCACCACCAACTAAGCTGGCAGATGATGCAGAATGATGAGGAGCCCGAAAGGGTCGTTCTGTTACCAATGCTTGATGCGGTTGTAGCTGACCGGCTAAGCTGTGCACCTTGGTTACCTCCACCGCTTCGTCAAAGGTCATATCCGGTAATATTGAGGGTAGTCTGCGGGACAACATAGTTTTACCCGAGCCAGGGGTACCCACCATCAAAATATTGTGGCTGCCGGCGGCAGCCACTTCCAATGCGCGTTTAGCGGCAAGTTGGCCCTTTACATCGGCAAAATCACAATGGGTTGTATGATTATTTTTCAGCAATTGGCTAACGTCAACATGGTGAGATACCAGTTCCATTTCTCCTTTGAGGGCGGCCATCAGTTGCACTAGGTGACCTGCTGGGTAGACATTAATGCCCTGGACTAAAGCGGATTCAGCGGCGTTTTCAGTGGGTACCACCAAATTGCTGTGGTGATGTTGTTGGGCGGCCAAGGCCAACGGCAGTGCTCCATTAATCTTGCGGATGGCTCCATCTAATGAAAGTTCGCCCGCAAAAATATAATCACTGCATTTTGTGGCATCTATTTGTTCCGAGGCGGCCAAAATACCTATGGCGATGGGCAGGTCGTACATTGGCCCTTCCTTGCGTATATCTGCAGGGGCTAAATTGACAGTAATTCTCTTTACAGGGAAATCAAAGCCAGAATTTTTAATGGCTGCCCGCACCCGCTCTTTGGCCTCCCGCACCGAGGTGCCGGGCAGCCCCACTAGGTCAAACCCAGGCAAACCGTGGGATACATCGACCTCTACTTTAATAACCACACCATCAAGCCCCTGGAGCGCAATGCTGTGGACAATGGCAAGCATAGAATCCTTCCTTCCATAAGCGAGGATATTTGGTATATTCTAGCAAAATATTGGTTTACCTGCAGCCTTTGTGAAAATAGATCAAAAATACAGAAAATGGTTGGCGGGATATATAAAATTGTAATAATATAAGAGTAAAACAGAGTAAGGTGGGTTAAACATGGACCATAATGTAACACCTCAGGAATATCTGGCTGCTTTAATAGAGATTTATCGAGGTTATATGGTAGATATCCCTAAGGTGGACGATAAATTGCAGTTGGATTTATTAAAGGATGTGCTTTCCTCGGCCATTAGATTTGCTGAAAGTGAAAGGGCAGTACAAACCATCAGTGAAGAGTTGTTTAATTGTGCGCAGGGAAAATGTAATTTTGCCCAGCAGATAGAGGCGGCAAAGGTACAGTCACCAGAAGTATTAACTGCCAAAATGACCGCTGCTGCCTACATAATGAAACTTCATAACAGTGCAAATTAGGAGAAAAATCACATGATTAAGGAAGGCGTGCTAATATTAGCCCACGGCTCCCGCCGGGAGGCAGGCAATGAAGAAGTCAAAAATATAACAAAACAAATAAAGGCCAAGGATGGTTTAAATCGCCTTTATCAAGCGGCATTTATGGAGTTCGGCCAACCCAATATGGTAGATGGGGTGGCAAAATTAATTGACAGCGGTGTGCAGAAAGTGATTGTGGTGCCGCTATTCTTGTTTTCGGGCAATCATATTTGGCGGGATATTCCCCAGGCATTAGAGCAACAAAGACAACAATATCCAAATGTGCAGTTTGTGTTGGCCCGACACATTGCTGCAGCCAATCTGTTTCCGGATTTAGTTGCGGAATTGATTGATGGTGTTGACAATAAATAGGCGCTGTGATTACAGCGCCTAAAATACCACCAATAAAAACCAGACGATCATGCCAATTTCAATAATCAGCTTTACTAAAGCCCCTCCGGCAAAGCCCAGTAAGGTACCAACACCTACTTTAATCGCTTGTTCCAGTGGCCTATTGCTCAATAATTCCCCAATGATGGCGCCAAAAAACGGACCTAAAAGGATACCAAAGGGTCCTAACAGAAATAACCCCACAACACCACCGACAATACTGCCCCAAACCGCGGCCTTAGAACCGCCATATTTTTGAGCACCGATGGCCCCCGCCAAGTAGTCCACAGCGAAGATCAGCATAAGCAATAGCACCTGACCGATCCAAAAGGTGGGGGAGAAGGCGGCAAAGCCCTCAAAGGCTCCGTAAACCACCATACCCAGCACTATTAACGGCCCACCGGGTAGTAGCGGTAAAATGGTGCCGGCTAAACCAACCAACATAAGCAATACTGCTAGTGTAATACCAATCCAACTCATAAAATAGCCACCTTATCTAACCGCATATTAAAAATAATTCTAACATAGGGCTATTCGCTGCGCAATGCTTCAATGGGATCAAGTTTGGCCGCTTTAAGAGCTGGATAGACACCAAAGAAAATACCTACCAGTAATGCGAACACCAAGGCGGTAATCACTGCCGGCATCGACACTGCGGTGTTAATATTTGGTAGTATTTGTGGCAAAAGTCGAGCACCGGTAATACCGGCCAATAGCCCCAGCAGGCCGCCAATTAAACTTAGAAAAACAGCCTCGATCAAAAATTGGACTAAAATATCCCGTCGTTTGGCTCCGATGGCTTTACGAATACCGATTTCTTTAGTTCTTTCGGTGACCGAAACCAGCATAATATTCATAATGCCAATGCCCCCAACCAGCAGTGAAATAGCCGCAATGCCCCCGAGACCAGCAGTCAATGCCCCTAAAATATTGTTGATGGCTTTTAAAATGTCCTTTTGTTTTAACACCGTAAAATTACCTTCGGGATGGTTTTGGCTAAGGGTATTTTTAATGACGGTGGCGGCAGCCTCCACATCCTGGGAAGAGGGGGCTTGCACTAATATCTGGCCCACTGTTTTATCCGCTTTACGATCTAAAACATCGGTAATTGGCAAGTAAATTTTAGTATTGATATTCTCGGCCTGAGGACCCAGGTTTTCAGGTTCCTTATATTTTAGAATGCCAATCACTCGGTAATCCTGACCGTTTATTTTAAAGGATTTACCAATGGAGTTTTGGTTATTGAACAGCTCAATGTTTGCTTGTTGGCCGATAACCGCCACTTTAGCTTTGTTTTTTCGCTCATCACCATTAATAAAGCGGCCGTGGGCAAAATCTAACTTATTTATTTTGTTGAAATCTTCGTCCACTCCGGTGGTGGAGACAAAAATATTTAAATCATCTAATCGATCGATACTAGTCAAGCTACCAGTGGCGGTGGCAATGTTATCTTGTCCCTTTAGCAATAACACATCGTCATAGGTTAAAACATTGGGACTATCATTGAAGTGTCCATCTTGAACGCTGAGCTGGCTTTCGCCTTTTTTAGGAGGGCCCATCTGTATTTTGCCGGGCACTACATAAAGCAGGTTAGCCCCCAGCGATTCCACCTGGGAGCCAACCTCCTGCTTTAGGCCTTCACCAATGGAGGTTAAAGTGATGACGGAAAATATACCGATAATTACCCCCAGCATAGTTAACAGGCTGCGCAACTTATTATGAAACAGCGATTTAATACTGCTGCGGATACTCTCTTTAAAATTCAATTGGTGACCTCCTCCAGCACACCATCTTTAATACTAATTACCCGTTTAGCCCTGTGGGCAATATCTAGGTCATGGGTGACAATGATAATGGTTTTACCTCGGCTGTTTAACTCCTGAAATATTTCTAATACTTCCTGACCGGTTTTGGAATCTAGGTTACCGGTGGGCTCATCGGCTAGCAACAATGAAGGGGAGTTGACCAAGGCCCGGGCTATGGCCACCCGTTGTTTTTGTCCACCGGATAGCTGGTTAGGCTTATGTTTTAAGCGATTGCTGAGGCCTAAAGCATCCAGTGCCTGGATCGCCTGTTGGCGAGCATTTTTGTTAGATTTACTATATTGTATTGCCAATTCAACGTTCTCCAGTGCGGTGTATTGGGGCAGTAAATTAAAGGATTGAAAGATGAAACCGATATGCTGGTTTCTTATTTCAGCCAGGGCATTGTCGTCTAATTTGCTAATATCATTGCCGTCCAATTTGTAACTGCCGCTGGAAGGGCGGTCTAAGCAACCGATGATATTCATTAGGGTAGATTTTCCTGATCCCGATGGTCCAATAATGGCCAAAAAATCACCGTCTTGTATTTGTAGCGAAACATCCTTCAGCACCTCAGTAACTTCATCGCCGTTTATGTAGTTTTTGTATAAAGAATTAAGCACTATTGTCATAAAATTATTTTTCGATTGTTGGCGGTGATTTATACTTGTAATTGGCTGTTGATAAATAAAAAACCTAACCCCTTGCTAGGGCTAGGTTACTAAAGTTATTTATTTTGCTGAGCAAAAATTACATACGAATATATCGTTGTGATTATAGTAGGGACCAGTATACCCGCCATCATGATGACAAACCCAACGGTGGGGGAAGCCAATAGCCCCAGCAGTGCCACCAAACCACCGGCAACCATTAATTTACTGCCAAGGCGGTGAGTTTTTTTCCAAACCACTTCACTGGCCAATGTCCAAGGGGTTTTAAAACCCAAAGTATAATTGTGTTTAATTTTAGCCATGTAGTTGCCTAAATAAATGAAAAAGATGGGCAGTAGGATGCGCATGATTAAACTAATATTAACCTTATACCCTAAACCTGCCATTAGCGACATGGTAACCACACCCACCATAATCAGTACTGTGGCCAGGCAAATTTTTTCATAACTGGCGCTAAATTTGCGGTAGCTTTCTTTTTTGGGATCAATTTTAGGAATGATAATCATTAAGAGATAAATTCCTAAAGGTAACAATGGCATGATTAGCGTTGCCACAGCTTTGTGCGAGTAGCCGTCAATCTCACCTTTAATATTCCAATGGGTTGGTACTTGTTCGGGCATTGAAGGGTAAAATGATGCACAGATACCCCAAAAGGTCAGTAGTAAGATGATGGTTATCCAGCTAATTTTTGTTTTGCCATTAGTCACTGGTTTTGCCCCCCTTCTGCATGAACCCTGCAAACCAGGCCATCACTTCATCCATAACGGTGGTGTTAAGCGAGTAGTAAATGAATTGCCCTTGCCTTTCATCCTGTACTAAATCAGCATTTTTTAATACATTTAAGTGATGGGAAACACTGGGCTTAGATATATTAAAGTGCTGGGCTATTTCGCCCGCTGTTAAGTCCGCATTTTGCAGCATCTTTAATATTTCTCGCCTGGTTGGGTCTGATAAAGCCTGAAAAGTTTTGTTGATTGACATCGCATTTGCCACCTTTAGATATTTAGAATATTATCTAACTATCTATATTATACTATGTCTTTACCATCGATTCAAGCACTAAAAAAGCCCTGCGTAAAAACGCAAGGCTTTTTTAGGCTTAACTAAGTGGTTACTTTATTCCAAATGTAACGAATGATGTCGCCACGACTGATGATGCCAACCAGTTTTTTGTTTTTAACTACCGGCACTTTTTTTATGCGTTTATTGCCTAGAATTTGGGCGACGTTGTCCAATTCAGTATCAGCGTCCACTGTAATCACACGTTTATTGGCCAGTTCCATGATGTTTAGCTTCAGTAGGTCATGAACCTTTTTTTCCATGGTTTCGTTGTCAAACCAAGTTATCAGGTGGGTGAAATAGTCAACAATGACGGTATTGTTGTAACCAATATATTTCATAATATCGCCATCGCTAATAAAGCCAATGGGCTCATTAGCGTCATTGACCACCGGCAAACCGCTAATGCGGTTGGCAACAAATTTTTCCATTACATCGCTAACGGTACTGTTGTTTGTAACAGCAATTACCGGACTGACCATAACATCACTTGCTGTCGGCATACCATATACCCCCTTTATAAGCATATTATACCATTTGGGAGTAGAAATGCACAAATTATCATACTAAGGTTAAAAAATAAGTTATCGGTGAGCTATTTTATGATTTAGTTTTTTAATTTCTGCATCCAAGAACTTAATTTCTTCAACATATTTGGCTGCTTTTTCGTTTGTGGTGGGATTAATTAAATTGGCTTTGTAAACATAGGACCCCAAATCACGAAGCAACGCATTCCTTTGCTTTTTTAACTGGTAACAGCTATATTTCAGATTGGCCAGTTCTGTCACTTCATCTGCCTTTTTACCAATCAACACCAAAGCCTTGGTCAGGGTCTGTTCAACCTTTTTGCTCAATTCCATTATTTCCAGTCCCTTCATAAAGCATGTTTTGCTATTATATAACATGATTATGTTTTGGGTGACTGTTGCGCAATCAGATTGACCGTTAATTTTAAATACGGAATTTTTCAATGGTCGGCGACTCTTTAATTGCCCGCACAAAGGTATCATAATTTTGGGCACCAACAATTTTTTTACCGTTTTCAAAAATAAAGGTTGGCAAACCAGCAACTTTGTGTTGGGCACCCAGTGCGCGGTTGTTGTCTATCACTGGTGCATATTTTTTTTGCTGTAATGCTTGTTTTAGCAGGTTCACATCTAAACCCACTTGTTGACCGCAGGCCAATACGGTTTCTAATTTGCCAATATCTTGGCCCGCTTCAAAATAAGCTTTAAACACTGCGTCGTGAAATTCTACAAATTTGCCATACTCCCGGGCAAACTCACTGGCTTCTAAGGCTAATCTGGTGTTGGAGTTAACCTCCATTTTTTTAAAGGCTACCCCGTAGGGCTCTCCGGCCTTGTTTAAACTTGTCATCATTTTGTCGATGTCTAAGTCGGGAAAAGCCTCCTTGAGCAGAGCCCCTTCCTTGGGGGTTTCGGGATGT
Source organism: Peptococcaceae bacterium 1198_IL3148 (assembly GCA_036763105.1). NCBI lineage: Bacteria > Bacillati > Bacillota > Clostridia > Eubacteriales > Peptococcaceae > Peptococcaceae bacterium 1198_IL3148. Next base: position 217,051 of record JBAIYS010000002.1, read on the forward strand.
AACTCATAGCCAATCCACTTTACCTCCAATGAATACTCCCTTTGCAGTTGTTCGACAATACCTTTGCCGATATAACAAAACGGTCAAGCATAATCTGAAAAGAGTAGCACTTTGGTCGGTGCCATCTGTAATCAATCCTTTCGTTTTGAAATTGGTTATAAGTATAGTGCGGGTGCGACAATATCTATTATACTGTAACGATGACATTTTTTGCATCCGGACTTTTTTATTCTTTTGAGATGAATTATACTAATACAGGAAGTTGAAAGGTTTGCTAGCGAAAAAAATGGAAAAGCTGTAGATATATTGGTAGGGGGAGGCTTTACTGCATTGCGATTGTGTCTTTATGCTGCCGTAATGGGCGGCAAATTATCTTCTAGATTGAGTAAATTTACCGGTGGCCGTGGTTCTTCTTTACCTGGTGTGGTGGCCAGACGTATTTATGCCAAGACACTGAGTGAATTGTCTAAGCAGGTAAAGAAAGGTACCATTATGGTTACTGGCACTAACGGCAAAACAACCACTAACAACATGCTGGCTAAAGTATTGCAGGCGGACGGTCAGCGGGTGGTGTTTAATGAAGAAGGGGCTAACCTAATTACTGGTGTTACTGCCTGTTTTGTGCGCAATGCCACCCTTAGCGGGGTAATCGATTATGATTATGCTGCCCTAGAGGTGGACGAGGCTTCTTTTCCCAAAGTGGTAAAAGAGGTAAAACCGGATATGGTGGTGGTAAATAATTTTTTTAGAGATCAGTTGGATCGTTATGGCGAGTTGGACAAAACGGTCAGCTTGGTGCGCGATGCGCTGAAGCAATTGGATGATGTGATATTGGTGTTAAATGCAGATGATCCTTTGGTGGCTCAACTGGGGCCAACCACTGGACACAAAGCTATATATTATGGCATCTCCCAGCAACAGGATGTTGGTCGGGCAGCGGTCCAAACAAGGGAAGCGCGGTTTTGTCCCTTTTGTGGGGGCGAGTTAGACTATAACTATTACCATTATAGTCAGTTGGGTGATTACAACTGCCCCCGGTGTAACTTTGCCCGGGTAACACCTGAGGTTGAGGCCACCGATGTTGAGATCACCCTTGGCGGGCTGACCGCCCAAGTTTGTCATCAGGGCAGTTGCTCGGCAATTACGCTGCACACCGCTGGTTTTTACAATCTGTATAATGCGCTGGCTGCATTTGCGGTGGGAAAATTATTGGCCATTAGCGTGCCCACAATACAAAAGGGTTTAGAAATGTATACTCCGGCCATTGGGCGAATGGAGCGTTTCCGTTATCATGATAAACCGGCTTTGCTAAACTTGGTAAAAAACCCCACCGGTTTTAATGAAGGCTTGGCAACGCTATTGTCACTGCCCGGCAGTAAAGATGTGTTTATAGCCCTTAACGACAATGCGGCCGACGGTCGGGACATATCTTGGTTATGGGATGTGGATTTCGAAATATTGACAGAGCAGTTGGATTATCTGCAGACCTTTACCTGTGCTGGTACCAGGGCGGAGGAAATGGCCCTGAGGTTGAAATATGCCGGGGTGCCGGTGGACAAAATAACGGTGGTACGAGAATTAGAATCCGCCATTACCGCCACTTTAGGTGGCCAAGCTGATACAGCCTATCTTTTCAGCACTTATACAGCGCTGTGGCCAGCTCAAAGTATATTAAACCGCCTGGCGGAGAAGGAGGAAACCCATGCTGTCGGTTTGTCATCTGTATCCTGATTTATTAAACCTTTATGGTGACCGAGGTAATGTCATTGCCTTTCTGCAACGTTGTCGTTGGCGTAACATCCCGGTGCGTTTGGTGGAAATCAACCTCGGTGATCCTTTGGATTTTAGCGACATCGACTTTTTGTTTTTAGGCGGTGGCTCTGACCGAGAACAAAACATTATGGCAGCGGACTTAGTTACTCGTAAAGGCCCATTGGGGCAAGCAATTGAGGATGGTTTGGTGGTGCTGGCGATTTGCGGTGGTTATCAACTTTTAGGCCAGTATTACCAGATGACGGACGGTTCTAAAATTCCTGGCCTGGGTTTGCTAGATTACTATACAGTGGCTAGTGAGCAAAGGTTAATCGGCGATGTGGCTATTGAAATGGAGTTGGATGGGGAGAAAGTTAAAGCCACCGGCTTTGAAAACCACGGCGGTCAAACATACCTCGGGGCTGGGGTGGCGCCGCTGGGCAAAGTGATATCCGGTTACGGCAACAATGGTAAAGACGGCTTTGAGGGTGTCCGTTACAAAAACGTTTTTTGCTCCTATATGCACGGCCCGATGTTGCCTAAAAACAGTAAATTAACCGATTACCTAATCACATTGGCTCTTAAAAGGCGTGGTATGGATACTCAGTTGCAACCGCTGGATGATCAATTAGAAAACAGTGCCAATGCAGTAATGCTTAAGCGCATGGGAAATTAAATAAAATAGATAAACGCCCTTATTTCTAAAGGTTTCAATAGAGGGCGTTTGTTTTTTGTAAGAAATACTATTCTTTTTCCCACTTATCAACAGTGTCGTTGCTATAGCGTGAGTTTGTACCCTGCTTGGGAGCAAAATTTTGTAAGGTCGGTTTTTTTACTTTAAATGATGGTGGATCATAAGAACTAATGGGGTCTGGATTTTCCCGTTGACTGGGTTTTCTTTTCATTAATTAAGTGTACCTCCCCTGAGCCTTTATTCGTTTATCCGTCTTTTAACGGAACCTTTACTATAGTGGGTATTACCGATTTCTTTAGGGGGAAGATCATTTAAAACTTGTTTTTTTGATTTGATTGAATTGGGGTTTTGTTGCAGGTTAGGTTTTGAATGCTCCAATTAGCACACCTCCTTTATACCAGTATTTCTTGTTTTGTAGATATTATTCTTTCATATACTAACAAGCACTGCATAACCGCTTGTGGCGCAGTGCTTGTTAGATTAATTTTGTGCTTGGGTATAGTAAACAATGCCGATGGTGCCGGGGCCAACGTGTAAACCAATTACCGGGCCAATGGGGCATACCGGCAAATGGGTACCAACTTGTTCTTTCAGTTGTTGGGCGAGCTTAAGGGCTTCGGCTTCGCAATTTATGTGATGGATCACCGCTTCACCCAGACCCTTTTGTTTAACGTCGGACAAAAAAGTATCGATCATTTCTTGCAACGCTCGTTCTCTTTTGCGTACCTTTTTAAATACATCTGCTTTACCATCAATAACCGTTAGAATAGGTCGTATTTGCAGTAGCGAACCTAATAATGCCGCTGCACCGCCAATGCGACCACCCTTTTGTAAATATGCCAAAGTGTTGGGTAGGAATAGAAATCGGCTTCTGGCCATGACAAACTTGGCTTGTTTAATCACTTCGTCTATACCAGCGCCCCCTTTGGCAACTCTAGCCGCTGCCAACACCGGCAGACCCAGTTCCATGCAGTTGGACTGGGAATCCAATATTTCAATGACAGCATGGGGATGTCGTTCCAGTATCATTTTTTTGGCCAGATTAGCAGTGGAAACAGTGCCGCTCATGGCGCCGGACAGAAAAATGCCCACCACAGCATGTCCATTTAAAACAAGCTTTTCAAAAACATTGTAAAATTCTTGGGGTGGCGGTTGAGAAGAGGTAGGAATTGCTTTGGCCTGAGCCATCTTGGTATAAAAGGTTGCATTGTCTATCTCCTCTTCCCGATAGGTTTCAGTATCAATTGTTACTCCCAGCGATACTACCGATATATCATACTCATCCCGTAAATGTTGGGGGAGGTAAGAGGTGCTGTCGGTGACAATCTTTATTTTCATATCATCTATAACCTCCGTTCATTCTTTTTAAGCCCATTAAAGCGATAACCGTTAATAATACACAGCATAGGTACATAAATTGATCATTGGTGGCGTCCAGTACCAAACCGGCCCCTAAACTGCCCAAAACCGAGCCGAAGCCGTAGAACATATAACGTACCCCTTGACCGGTGGATTTTAAGTTTTTTGGTACATACTGGTGGATTGTTTCTACCAATGTGGACCAAAATAGCGCAAAACAAATGCCGTGTAATATTTGTACCACTATAATGAAATTAATATTTGTAATAAAGGCCAGCAACAGCCAGCGGATTAAATATAATAGCCAACAATAAGCCAATTTGCCAATAACTATAACCCCTATGGTTAAACATTAATGGGAGAAAGGGAATGATAATGCCATTGACAGCATGGTGGGAGGCGGTAAACACCTTCAGCAATATATTTTTGCCATTCAACTTCATCCAGTCTCCTTAATAAATCCACTAATTTATACTATCATAAAGATGATGGGATAATATAAAAAATATTAGAAAGGAATTTTAATATGGAAACTACTATGCTAGAAAGATATGCTAAATTAATTGTTGAAATCGGCGTGAACATACAACAGGATCAAACGTTGGTAATTACCTCACCCATAGAATGTGCTGATTTTACCAGGTTGGTGGCTGACTTTGCCTACCAGGCCGGTGCCAGGGACGTGGTGATTCAGTGGCAGGATGAGTTGTTTTCCCACCTTCGCTATTTAAAGGCACCCGAAGCGGTATTTACTGAATTTCCTAAGTGGCGTCAGGAGTTTTACCTATCCTATGTCCGGGCTGGGGCAGCCTTTTTAAGAATTGCTGCCAACGATCCAGAACTGATGAAGGATGTTAACCCCCTAAGAATGGCCAAAGCCCAAAAAGCTAGCAGTGCAGCGTTGGTAGAATACAATGATCGACTGATGAGTAACAAAAACACCTGGTGCGTGGTGTCAGTTCCCACCAAAGCCTGGGCCCAAAAGGTGTTTCCCCATCTGTCAGCAGAGCAGGCCATGGAAAAACTCTGGCAGGCTATATTTAAAACTGTCCGGGTAGATACTGCAGACCCGGTTGTGGCATGGGAACAACATAAAAGCCAACTAAAGAAAAGATTGGATTTTTTAAACGGTCGAAGGTTTAAAATACTACATTTCCAAAATTCACTGGGTACAGATTTGACAATTGAGCTTCCGGAAGATCACATTTGGTTTGGTGGTTCGGACTATACTCTTGATAAAGTGGAGTTTGTGGCTAACATACCAACGGAGGAAGTCTATACGCTACCTTTAAAAACCGGTGTTAACGGCACAGTGGTTAGTTCAATGCCGCTGAACTACAACGGCAATATAGTTGAAAACTTTTCGCTAACTTTTAAGGATGGCGAGATTGTGGGTTGCAGCGCCGAAAGGGGTTATGAGGTGTTAAAGAATTTAATTGCTACCGATACCGGTTCTCACTATCTGGGTGAAGTGGCGTTGGTACCCTTTGATTCACCAATTTCACAGTTAAATATTTTATTTTATAACACCTTGTTTGATGAAAATGCTTCCTGCCATTTGGCCATCGGTCAGGCCTATCCCACCTGTATCGAAAATGGTGAAAACATGAGCAAAGAGGAATTAGAAGTCCAAGGAGTTAACGATTCGCTGGTGCATGTGGACTTTATGATTGGTACAAAGGATCTGAAAATCACTGGTATCGCTGCGTCAGGTCAAGAGATGCCGGTATTTAAAGACGGAAATTTTGCATTTTAGACAAACATACCCAGTTTGAGATAAAGCATAGTGAAAAACCTGAAGAGATAAGGAAGCTGGTAAGTTTTAATGCAAAAGCTGAGGAAAGTTAATATTTTCACAAGGAATCACCTTCTTTTTGGCGAATATAGATAATAAAAGGGAGAGGGAGGAGATCTACTTGGTAAGGATTATTAACTACAAGCTAGGTGACGCAGAAGAAAAATTTGAATATCAAGCTGGGGATAGCGTAGAGGTTAGGTTTGATTCAACTGCGCATTACTATTTAGACAGTAGTAAAGGAATTATCAAGTGTGACCGGCTTTCGGTATACACAAACCGAGCAAACTCGGTATCGGAAATTATGGTGGTGCCCCAGGGTGAAAACGGAACAATGCTGGCATCACTATATTTTGACGCTGGCAAGACGTATGCATTTGTAATAGAGAGCAAGCCGGAAATTAAAAAGATCTCAGTATCATTTAAACCTACCAATTAGTTTTAACAAATATAAAAAGGGCATCCCCAGTGGGGATGCCCTTTATTATGCTAGATTAACGAGCAACAACGTTTGCGGCTTGAGGACCACGGTTGCCTTCAACAACTTCGAACTCTACATTTTGACCTTCTTCTAAAGTTTTGAAGCCTTCGGATTGAATAGCGGAGAAGTGAACGAACACGTCGTTACCCTCACTGGTTTCAATAAAGCCATAACCTTTTTCTGCATTGAACCATTTTACTGTACCAGTCATTTTAAAACCTCCCTTTCCTATAAATTGTCAAAAAGCTTAAAACTCAAAATCCTTGACCAATCATAGAAAACAACGAGACGGTCTTAAAATGATTTTCGTTCTTAACTTCTCAAACACTGCAATAATACCACAAATTTATACCGAACGCAAACTTATTTTACTACATTGAGGTATAACCACCGTCAACGGGAATAACGGCACCGGTTAAAAATGAGGACTGATCTGAAGCCAGCCATAAGCTGGCCTGAGCAATCTCGCTTGGCTGGGCAAATCTACCCAACATACTCAATTGTTTGGCATATGCTATGGGATCAAAATTAAATTGTTTCAATGCCCCTTGCAACATCGGCGTGTCAACCGCTCCGGGGGCCACAGAGTTAATGCGAATGCCGTGGGGTGAATAGTCCAATGCACCACATTTTGTTAAACCGATAACCCCGTGTTTTGCTGCCACATAGACAGGATTGGCCGGTTGGGGACGAATTCCACTTACGGAAGAAATATTAATAATGGATCCGCCGTCGCCCTGTTTCATCATTTGTTGTAGTTCGTATTTCATACAAAGGGCAACCCCTTTTAAATCCACAGCAATTAAAGCATCAAAAACATCTTCCTCCATATCGGCAATGGGCTTATCATCGGGTGTGCGGGCGGCGTTATTCACTGCCACGTCAAGACGTCCATATGTGTCTACAGCAAAATTAACCATAGCTTCAACCTCTTTGGAATTAGAAACATCAACCTTTACAAAGGCTGCGGTACCACCAGCCTCATTAATTCTTTGGGTTTCTTTTTTGCCCAGTTCTTCATTGAAGTCGGCGATAACCACTTTAGCCCCAGCAGATGCAAACAATTCTGCGGTGGAAGCCCCCATCCCCATCGCTGCTCCAGTTACAATGGCCACTTTCCCATCCAAGATACGCATTGCAATTCCTCCCCACATAATAAATTTTACTTTAGGTTAAAAAATAGTACGCTTTTACTCTCATTAGCATAAAGCTCAAAAACAGTATAGAGCACTCTTGTTCATAATTCAATAAATATTCTGAATAAAGAAAAAATAAACTTTCACAGCGGTGTTTAAAAACTCGCTGCTTTTAATAATTTCGATAAGGTTGTTAACTGCCTATTCAGATGATATACTAATGGAAAGTGAATTTAGTCACATGAGAAGGGGGTATAAATAATGTTAAATTGCTCCTTTGAAACCACTGCAGAAGAATTTATTACAAAAATATATAAAGGTAATCTAAATATAGTTAAACTGTTGCTGAAAAACAATGCAAATCCCAACATAATAGTTAACTTTAATAATAAAAATATGCCTTTACTATACGTTTTAGTTAAAAATATTGAAACGCCCAATAGATTAGAAATGATTAGGTTGTTATTGGAACATGGGGCTGACCCTAATTGTTGCGGAGAGGAAAAATTAATTAAACTGTTGTTGTTGGCAATAAATAATAAATCAGATAAAGATCGTGTGGAAATAATCAGTTTATTGCTTAAACATGGAGCTGATCCAAATATTAATGTGATCATCCAAAATAGAATTATGCCTTTGTTAGCGGCGGTAATTGTTGCCCAGCCGATCCCTAACAGAACAGAAATAATTGAATTGCTGCTAAAACATGGTGCTAACCCCAATGTTACACTGGTTGAGGACGATATAACTATACCTCTCTGTGTATATGAACTGGTGATGAACCCTCAAAACATTGAAGAGCGATTGGCAACGCTCAATTTATTAATTAAATATGGAGCCGATCCCAATCAACACTTCCAGGTGGAAGACTATAAAATACCGCTTTTAGGTTGGACGTTGTTAAACGTTGAAAACGTTGAAAACGTTAATATGAAAGTTGCTCAGTTACTACTAGATGCTGGAGCAGATCCAAATCTCAATATGCAAAGAGGAGAATATAAAGATACTTTATTTGGTTATGTGTTAGAAAGTTCTTTCACCAATAAAATGGAAGTAATAGAGTTGTTTTTAAAGCATGGAGCCAGTTTAAAAGAGTTAACGGCCCACAATAACTGCTACGGAGGCCTACAATAATGTTTAAATGAAACCCTTGTCCCAAGTAAAGTGAATAAGGGTTTTTTATTGACATTAACCAAGCAATATTTTATAGTGTTAAATCAAGAATAAACCCGAGCAAAAGAAAGGAAAGTAACCGTATGAAAAGGCCCTTCGTGACTTTAGAACAATTGAGAGAAATTACAGCTAAATATCCCACTCCGTTTCACTTGTATGATGAAAAGGGTATTAGAGAAAATGCCCGGAAGTTAAAACAAGCCTTTGCTTGGAATAAAGGTTTTAAGGAATACTTCGCGGTTAAAGCCACCCCCAACCCAGCCATTCTAAAAATTTTAAAAGAAGAAGGCTGTGGTGCCGATTGCTCATCATTAACCGAGTTAATGCTATCTCAAGCGGTGGGTTTTACCGGGGATGAAATTGTGTTTTCTTCAAACATGACCCCAGCAGAGGACTTTGAATACGCCCACAAATTAAATGCCATCATTAATTTTGATGATATCACCCATATAGAGTTTTTTAAAAACATCGCAGCATTGCCGGAAACCGTTTGTTGTCGCTATAATCCCGGTGGACAGTTTAAAATTAGTAATGCCATTATGGATAACCCCGGCGAGGCTAAATATGGCTTAACCCGGCCCCAAATGACGGAGGCCTATAAAAGACTGCAGCAGTTAGGGGTCAAGCATTTTGGTATCCATGCATTTTTGGCCAGCAACACCACCACCAATGAATACTATCCTGAACTGGCAAGAATTTTGTTTAAAACCGCAGTGGAGTTGCACCAAGAAACCGGTGCCCATATCGCCTTTATCAATTTATCCGGTGGCATTGGTATTCCCTATCGTCCTGAGGAAGAGGCCGCTGATATTATGGTTATCGGTGAAGGTGTGAGGCAAGCCTATGAAGAAATATTGGTGCCCGAGGGAATGAATGATGTGGCAATCTACACCGAACTGGGCAGATATATGTTGGGACCATACGGCTGTCTGGTGGCCACTGTCATCCATGAGAAACATATTCATAAGGATTATATCGGCCTAGATGCCTGTGCCGCTAACCTGATGCGACCGGCCATGTATGGTGCCTATCATCACATTACTGTAATGGGTAAAGAAAATGCACCGGCAGATCACCAATATGATGTGGCCGGAGGATTATGCGAAAATAACGATAAATTTGCCATAAACCGGATGTTGCCCCGGGTTGAAGTGGGTGATTTAATCGTCATTCACGACACCGGAGCCCACGGCTTTGCCATGGGCTACAATTATAACGGCAAACTGCGCTCGGCAGAAATCTTATTAAAAGAGAATGGTGATACTGAACTGATCCGGCGGGCGGAGACGCCGGCGGATTACTTTGCCACCCTCGATTTTACCGATTATTTTAAAAAGAACAAATTTTAAACTACCGATTAACAGTTTGCCCCAGCGCCGGTAAATTGGCTTTGATAAAGCTCCGCATAAAAGCCACCTTTATCCAGCAGTTGTTGGTGATTGCCCTGTTCAATAATGGTGCCATTATTCATGACTAGAATTAAATCCGCATGCCGAATGGTGGACAGCCGGTGGGCAATGACAAAGCTGGTTCTACCCTTCATCAATTTAGTCATCGCCCTTTGAATAAAGATTTCTGTCCTTGTATCCACACTGCTGGTGGCTTCGTCTAGAACCAGTATCGTAGGGTCGGCCAGCAATGCTCGGGCAATGGTTAACAATTGCTTCTGCCCTTGGGAAATGTTAGAGGCTTCTTCGTTCAGCATGGTGTTGTAACCGTCGGGCAACGTTCTAATAAAGTGATCGGCGTTGGCTGCCTTGGCGGCCCGAACCACATCTTGCTCCGTTGCACCGGTGCGACCATAGGCGATATTATCCCGAATGGTGCCGTTAAAGAGCCAGGTGTCTTGTAGTACCATGCCAAACATACTGCGCAAATGCTCTCGCTTCATGTCCCTAATGTTTATGCCATCAATGGTTATTTTTCCATCATCCAGCTCGTAAAAACGCATCAGCAAATTGATCAGAGTGGTTTTGCCCGCTCCGGTGGGTCCCACAATGGCAATAACCTGTCCTGGTTTAACCTGGATATTCATGTTTGTCATTAGAGGCTGACCTGGTTGATAACCAAACTTTACCTCTTGAAATTCCACTGCCCCTTGGGGAGAGTGGATTGTTTTGGCATCTTTTTTGTCTGGAATTTCTTCTGGCTCATCCAACAGTTCAAAAATTCGCTCTGCCGAGGCAACGGTGGACTGAATAATATTGGCAATATTGGCCGTTTGGGTGATGGGTTGGGTAAACTGCCGCGAATATTGGATAAAGGCTTGAATATCGCCAATTTTCAGCGTTTGTTGGGTGACAAATATACCGCCGATCACCGAGATCAGTACATAGGCGAGGTTGCCAATTAGGTTCATCAGCGGCATAATACTGCCGGAGATGAATTGGGCTTTCCAACCTGAGCGGTAAAGTTTTTCATTTATCTTGTTAAATTCAGCGATGGACTGTTGCTCAAGGCCGAAGGCTTTGACTATTTGATGGCCGGTGAACATTTCTTCTACGTGACCGCTTATTTCGCCCAACGCCTGTTGTTGATCGGCAAATTGCTTTTGCGACCTGCTGGCCAGCGCTTTAGTCACCAGCACATAAAAGGGTAGTGTGAGCATAATAATCAGTGTTAGCAGGGGACTGATGGTTAGCATCATGATGATTACCCCCACCAACGTCACAATGGCAGAAATAAATTGGGTGATGCTTTGTTGTAAGGTGGAACTGATGTTATCCACATCATTGGTAACGCGACTAAGAATTTCGCCGTGGCTGTGGGTGTCAAAAAATTTAATGGGCAACCGGGGCAGTTTGTCATTGACCTCGTTGCGCAGCGTAAAAACTGTTTTTTGGGTCACTCCGATGATGATATATTGCTGTACATAGGAAAAAATCGAACTGGTAAAATATAACCCGGCCAAAATAGCAAGAATTTGCATGATGTAATGGAAATCTATGCCAGCACCGGGGGCACCGTTCAATTTCATCATCATACCTTCAAAAATTTTAGTAATGGCTAAGCCAAGGACTTTGGGGCTCAAAATATTAAAAATTGAGCTTAGTATCGTTGCTAAAAAAACTAATATCAATTGTCTTTGGAAAGGCTTTAAATATTTCACCAGTCGGCGAAATGTCCCTTTAAAATCCTTGCTTTTTTCCACCGGCATAGCCATTCTTGGCCCGCCGTGGCCGTGCTTTACCCTTGGTTGATGCTTGTTACTCATGCTAAATCCTCCTCTGAAAGTTGCGAGGATACAATTTCTTGATATACTGAACAAGTATTTAACAGCTGTTGGTGTTTGCCTATACCTACAATTTTGCCTTTGTCCAATACAATAATTTGGTCTGCGTGCATGACGGTACTAACCCTTTGGGCAACGATAATTACAGTGGCGTTAGCGGTTTCTTTTTTCAGAGCGGTTCTTAGGCAGGCATCGGTTTTAAAGTCCAGAGCCGAGAAGCTATCGTCAAAAACATAAATCTCAGGTTTTCTCACCAGCGCCCGGGCGATGGCCAACCGTTGTTTTTGGCCGCCGGAAAGATTGGTGCCACCTTGGCTAATTTCAGCCTGCAAACCGCCCGGCAGGTTGCCAATGAATTCGGTTGCTTGGGCAGTGTTGGCTGCTTGGGTCAGCTCTTCTGGGGTGGCGCCTTCCTTACCATAGCTGAGATTATCAGCTATGGTACCGCTGAACAATATTGCCCTTTGGGGTACATAACCAATTTTAGAGCGCAAATGTTGTTGAGCCATTTCCCGCACATCAATGCCATCTACCAATACTTGACCACTGTCAACGTCGTAAAACCGAGGGATCAGACTGATTAATGTTGATTTTCCTGAACCGGTACCGCCGATAATGGCGGTGGTTTCTCCGGGGCCGGTTTTAAAGGAGATGTTGCTAATGGCGGGTTTTTCAGCGCCGGGATAACTGAAGGTGACGTCTTTAAATTCCACCCAACCTTTTTTGTGGGCAGCCTGTTTAACCAGAGCTGCATCTTGGATTTCCGGCTTGGTTTCTAGCACTTCGTTAATCCTAATGGCCGAGGCCTGAGCCCGGGGAATCATCACAAATATCATTGAAACCATCATTAATGAAAACATAATGTGCATGATATATTGAATAAAGGCCATTAAATCCCCCACTTGCAAGTGACCGCTATCAATACGCATGCTGCCAAACCAAATTACCGCCACGATGGTAAAGTTAAGGACAATTGTCATTACTGGCATAATGGTGGCCATAATTCTATTGACCTTAACCGCAGTGACAGTGAAATTCCAGTTGGCTTGATGAAAGCGTTGTTGCTCGTAAGCAGTTCGATTAAAGGCACGGATTACTCTAATGCCCGTTAAACCTTCCCGCATGACTAAACTCAATTGATCAAGTTTCATCTGCAGTAGTTTGAAAAGTGGCATTGCTTTTTTGGTGATGGTATAAATGGTTGCCACCAATATTGGTACACCGGCAATGATAATTAATGACAGTTTGGCATCGGTTGACACCGCCATAATTACACCGCCCACCATCATTAGTGGCGCCCCTAAGGCCATGCGCAGCATCATGATCATTACCCGTTGAATTTGAGTGATGTCGTTGGTGGTTCTGGTGATTAGTGAGGCGGTGCCGAATTTGTCAAACTCTGTGAGCGAAAAACTTTCCACCTGGGCAAAAATGTCCCGGCGCAACGTGGTGCTAAATCCCAGGGCGGTTTTAGCAGATAAATAACTGGCACAAATGGTGGCAGCGGTGATCACCAAAGCCACCAATAGCATGATAACACCAACATCGGTGATGTAATTGATGTCACCGTTGACAATGCCGACGTCAACGATATCAGCCATCAGTGTCGGCAAATACAATTGAGAAATTGACTGTAAAAAAGTCAGCATTAAAATGCTAAGTACAGCCCATTTATATGGTTTTAAATAGCGTAGCAATTTTAGCATTAAATTCCTCTCCGCTGGATATTGTTTGCCTTAATAAACTTTCCCCAAATTAAATATTATCATCAAAATTTCTGTATCCAATATCTGAATTATCTATATTAACAAAATTCTAGTGGTTTGCCAAGCGCGCTACAAAAAGTTACCAGTGGTAGATGAAAATGGTGAACAAAAAAAGCCTCGCCAAATGACGAGGCTTTTTTTATTGTTTATTAATATGGGCTAAAGACATAAATTCCTGAACAACCCCTTTGTCTTGAGTCAAATAACTGACTGTAAAGGCGCTGAGAAAAGCACCCACAACGCTGTAAAGGGCGGGATTAACCAAGACTGGGACATTAAATAAGTAGGGTATCTCTAAAAAACTGGCGCCGGTAAAAATAAGACTGATAAATAACCCGGTACACATTGCGGCAATGGCTCCCTCTCTGGTAAAGTCCTTCCACCAGATGGTTAAAATTAATACCGGTGCGAAGGTGCTGGCGCCGATACCAAAGGCGATGACCACCAGAAAAGAAATTCCTTGATCCCTTAATATAACCGCTAACATGATGGCAATTAATGAAAGCATTGCAGAACCGGTTTTGGCAAATCTCAATTGTTTTTCCTGATTAGCTTTAGGATTGATAATGCCTGCATAAAGGTCGTGGGCCAGACAAGTGGTGGCAGATATCATTAGGCCGGCAGCGGTGCTTAGCATAGCAGACATTGCTCCGGCAGCAGCCAGGCCCATTAAAAACTCACCACCCACAACTTGGCTTAGCATAGGTACCACCATGTTAGTGGCTAATCCGGTATTTCCGTTGGCTAAATATCCAACCAGGGTAGGGTAAAGCATAATCATGGCAGCTAAACCAACCATGCAGGTGGCAACATAAAAGATCGCTAATCCACTCAGCGTGAGAACCAGGCTTTTTCTGGCATCCTCTGCGCTGGGTACAGTGTATAATCGGGTAAGAATGTGAGGTAAACCAGCAACCCCTAAAAAAAGTGCCAGCACGAAACTCAGTTGGTTTATTAAATCATGGGAAAAGACCCCTGGTGTTAATGCGGTGATTCCAGCCTGCTGAGACACCTGTGGCGGCACAGTTTGTTGCGCCTGTAGGATGATATTTAACGGGTTGCCATCGAAGTGTTGGATTGTAATGAGGATGAAGATAACCATCATTACCAACCAAAGCATCGTTCCTTGGATAATTTGGTTATAGGTGGTTCCGCGCATTCCACCCAACACCACATAAAGGGCCATTAAAACACCCACCACCATCATGGTAAACAAATAGTCCCAGCCCAGTAGCAGATGGAACAACCCTCCGGCGCCAATGATTTGTGGCACCAGGTAAAAGGTGCAGATAATTAATGTGGTTATGGCTGAAATTACTCTGATGTATCTACAGTTAAATCTCGCCATTAGCACATCGGTAACGGTAAACTTACCGGTGTTGCGCAAGGCAGAGGCGACCACAAACAGCACTGTCATATAACCGGCAAAGTAGCCAATGCCATCCCAGAACCGGTCGATGCCAAAAATAGCGATTGCTCCGGCAACACCTAAAAAACTGGCGGCGCTTAGATAATCACCCAGCAAGGCTAAACCATTGGCTAACCAGGAGATTTTGCCTCCGGCCACATAAAAATCGGCTGTGGTTCTGGTCCAACGCCTACTATACCAAGCCACTGAGATTGTTAGCAATATACTAATTAGTACTATCAACAATGATAAAGAATTTTGCATTAATACTACCTCCCTAAACGCAAGTAAAACCAACAGAGTGTTAATGATGCCGGAAATATCATGAAGCTAAGCCAAACTCCCAGCGGCACATTCAGCAATAATATTCCGGCGGTGGTTTGAAACGACGTGGTGTTGATTATGGCAGTGGTGAAATAAAGAAGCATGAAGGCTGTTAAAAAGCCAAAGGAAAGAAAAAAGTTTTTACTCCAGCTTTCCTTTAACAGAGGTGAAGATGCGTCTTTATTGACCATTGGCATTTTTTTATGTTCCATTGCCAATTGCCGGATGTCTGATATATCAACAGTGCCTCTTTTGACGACCAGTACCGGCACATGAGAGCGTTTTAACACACTTTCTGCCACGCTGCCGAAGTGCATTTTCTCCAGACCGCTGCGGGCGGTGTCACCCATGACAATGATGTCTACTTTGTGATTGCGACTGATCTGTAGAATTGTACCGGCAACTACCCCGGTAAATTCAATGGTCTGAAGGCGCACTTTTTTCTGCCGAGCATACTCTGTCACTAAATTTAAAACGTCATCATAAATTATCCCAGTGGTACGGGTGGCTTCGTATTTCTTCTCAGCCATTAAAAGCGGTGAATTTTCCTGCACCTTTAACGCAATAACCTCTGCATTGTACATCGATGCCAGCTCGATTGCTTTTTTCACTGCGCCTAAGGAAGGTTCATAACCATCCACGGCCACTAATATTTTATCCATGTTGCCCTCCTCTTTTAATTAGTTGGTAATCAATTTATATGTGGGTATTATAACTATGGATGGTTATGTTGACTATAGAACCTCGGTTAACTGCCTATTTTGCCAGTTTAGCGAATGTGTTTTGTAAAATTATTTTTGGTATTATTTTTAATAAACATTCGATTTCTTTCGACGGCAATAATAAAACCGTCAGTTGTCATAACTGGCGGTCGATTGAAAAATACCATATTATTTTTAGGCGTACATGCAATTTAAAGTAGGTTTTGTTCCAATTAAAACTGTGATTTAAACCATATTAAAAGTATTTTTTATTCAATCATTGATAGTTTGTCGCTGGGTTCATCCATACAAAATTGTTTTTCAGCTAGTTTTAAAATATCGTCATACATATTGATTCTGCTCAATAATTTCAAGAGGGAATTCTTTTCGTTTTCTTCAATTGCTAAACGACTAATATTCTTTTGCAACAACACCCGTGAAGCATTATAAATATTGTTAGCATCTTCTAAAAAGTCATCATCATCTGTGGTTCCAATGACGGTAACAGCGCTTTTGGGGAGGGTGATAATTGGTATACAAGAGCAACGTAATACATCGACATTATCTTCCCGAACAGCAACCACTCTACCCACCTTGTCTTTTTCCAAACCAATTTTTTGACTGGGTCTCCACAACACGATATCGTTTTCTTTAATTTTCGGCATATTATCTCCTCCTTATTATTAGATATTGTGAAATTTATTACAATAAACATAACATGCTTTGCTAAAATAATAAAGGTATTTTCCAGATGTTTCTATATTAAGTATTTTTTCACTTAGTTAATTATTGAGAAAATAAAAATTGTTTTGTGTAGACAGTTTGTATTTGTTTAAGATATCTTAAAATTTTAGAAGGAAATTAATGCAGAATGTCGAAAACCGTACAAAAATACTGATTAAATTATCTTGACAAATGGGACAACATGATAGGGCATTATTAGTCATTAGGGCTGATCTGCGGTGGCTTGGGAGGTAATATAAGATTATCGTTATGAAAAGAACAATATTCCATTTCTTGTTTAAAAACGGTGTTTAAGCGTACCTGTAAGGGAAGCCAAATGAGGGATGATATTGTGAAAACTTGTACTAAAACGGTGAATGTGAAAAATAAATACTTTCTAATTTTTTCATACATATTATCTGTGACAATAGCAATTATTGTTTATGTTACCGGAGGAACAACTAAAGTCTATGCAAATTTAATGTACTTCCCCATCGCCATTGTGGCGTCAACAAATGGTAAAAAACACGGCGTTATACACGCAGCGGTAAGTGCATTGTTAGTGGGAAATATCATGCCACTAGATGTAGATTTAAATATAAGTCAAGATTCGATAAACTGGATACTGAGATTAATCATTTATACAACAATTGCATATGTAATTGGATTTTTTGCTGAATATTACCGGCGTGAGTTTGAGAAAAATCGCAACAAAGACAAAGAAATTGCAGAGACGCAACTGGCCACCATCTATTCTTTGGTAAAATTATCAGAATCTCGGGATGATGAAACCGGTGCTCATATAGAAAGGGTAGCATTATTTTGCAAACTGTTGGCCAGTGAGTTGCGCAATCTACCTCAATACCAAGATTATATCAATGATGATTATGTTGATAATATATTTAAAGCCAGTCCATTACATGATATCGGCAAAGTGGGGATACCGGATAGTATTTTGCTTAAGCCAGGCAAACTCTCTACAGAAGAATTTGAAATTATGAAAACTCACACAGTGATAGGAGCTAACACCTTGTTAGAGGTGAAGAAAAAATACCCCGATAATAAGTTTTTAGAACTGGGGATTAGTATCACTCGTTTTCATCATGAAAGGTGGGATGGTTCTGGATATCCTGATGGCTTATCAGGACAAGATATTCCTTTGTCAGCAAGAATAATGGCCATTGTAGATGTATATGATGCCCTAAGGTCTAAGCGGGTATATAAAGAGGCCCATTCCCATGAAGAGAGCATGAAAATAATCAAACAGGGTGAGGGCAGTCATTTCGATCCAGAAATTTTGCAGGTTTTTGTTCAGAATGAAGCCAGATTTAATGCCATTTATGAACAATTAAATAAAGGAGAAGTGGATTTTGAACATTCAAATCTTTGGTGTTAAAATGCGGTGAGCCCAGGCTATGCACCAAAAGTGTTGAAGGCTTGGGAGAGAGCTGACCAATTACCACAGCATTAAACAGAACAAATCAAAAAAAGCCTCCGAAAATGTCGGAGGCCTTGCTATTACTGGCGGGAGTGTGTGAGAATCGAACTCACCTAGGACAGGAACGCTGCCCAACGACCGGTTTTGAAGACCGGGAGCACCACCAGGCACCATCCACTCCCATAAAAGATTGTCAGATTGTACTAAAGCATATATAATTTTAAATCATTTCATAGTTACAGTCAAGTATGCTAAAACTGTGGCCAGATGTTGTGATAAACAGTTATAATATATATTATTTAAGGATTGTTTAGGTGACAATTAAGGATTGTTTTAAATACAAGGAAAGGAAATCAACTTAATGAACAAAAAGACAATTTTATCAGTGGTGTTTATTACTTTAGGTTTGATATTGGCGGCAGCATTGTTGTCGATGTTTAACGCCCAATAATTACTCAAAGGAGAGGATAATTTGGAAGTCAATCCCCAAGAAAACTTGTCGGAAAGTATAGATGCGTCTGCCAAAAAGAAAAAGAATGGCTGGCTATCCAAGTTTGGGCTGCTGGGCGCACTGTTGGCGGTCACTAAATTCGGCAAGTTGGCTGCCATTGCCAAGGTGCTTTTCGCTGCTTTGAAGGCTTCTAAATTTGCTGCTACATTTATCAGCATGGCGGCAACGGTGGTTATTTATGCCCAGTTTTATGGCTGGCTTCTTGCCCTAGGTTTTATAATAGCCATTTTTATTCATGAAAGTGGCCATGTGGTGGCATCCAAAAAAGTGGGACTGGATGTATCGGCGCCGATGTTTATACCTTTTTTTGGTGCCTTTATCGCCATGAAAGAACTGCCCAAAAGCGTTAAGCAGGAAGCAATTTCTGCCATTGGTGGCCCTGTGGCTGGTGCTTTGGTGGCGGCAGTTTGTTTGTTGTTGTGGGACATCACCGGATCGCTCTATTGGGTTGGGTTAGCCTATCTAACGGCCTTTTTAAACCTGTTTAATTTATTGCCCTTGGGAATGTTGGATGGTGGCAGAATTACCAAAGCACTATCCCCAGTGATTTGGGTGATAGGTATTGTTGGGGCGGTTATTCTGATGCTTAAATTGCATGCCTATATCTTGTTACTGGTATTGGTTCTCGGTGTGATGGAGTTGGTGTCGATGATTAAAAACCGACATCAAATGGCAACTTACTTGCAAGTAGAACCGCAGTTTCGCTTTAAAATTGGTTTAGCCTATTTGTTGTTGATAACTATACTGGTGGGGATGATGATGTACTCGCTGGATTTATCACAGCAATTTATTGGTTCAATGGGATAATAGGGCTGTTGCAAAGTTTTGCAACAGCCCCTTTTCCTTATTAGCAAACTGGTTTTAATCTCCTGGCCACCACTTTTCGTTGCAGTATGACCATCCGACTTAGTAAGAAAACCGCTCCAATGGCCAGCCCCACGATGAACCCAATCCAATAACCGAAGGCTCCCCAGGAGCCGTAGGTGGACAGGATATGGCCCAGTGGTAACCCCACTATCCAGAACGAAGTAAAGGTAACTATCGAGGCAATGTTTACATCTTTATAGCCCCGCAATATGCCTTGCACTGGAGTAACGATGGCGTCTGATAATTGAAAAAAGATGGCGAACATTAGAAATTGTTGGCTTAGCTGCAGTACCGCCCTATCTTGGGTATATAAACCGGCTACCTGTTCTTTAAAGAGCAGGATGGCGACACCGCAACAAACCGCCAGTCCTAAAGCGATGCCAAGGCCCAAAAAACTGTACTGTTTAGCATCTTGGTACCTTTTTGCCCCCACTTCATATCCCACTGCAATGGTTAAGGCCATCGAAATGCTTAATGGCACCATGTATAGGAAGGAAGCAAAGTTCATCGCGGCTTGGTGGGCGGCGATGGTAATGGTGCTGTACTGACTCATTAGCAGTGTGACGGCGGCAAAAAAGCTCCCCTCAAAAAATATTGATAGGCCGATGGGAATCCCCAATTGGAGCTGATTTTTCCAAGCTGTTAAAGAAATGGGGTGCCACTTTTTAAACACCTGGTAATCGGCAAAGGGCTTCACTTTATGTACCGTCCAGAGGGTAATCAGCAGTATACACCAATAGGTTATGCCTGTGGCATATCCGGCACCTGCTCCGCCCAAACGGGGAAAGCCTAGTTTGCCGAAGATTAATAAATAATTTAGCGTTACGTTTATTGGTAGTGACGTTAGAGTAATCATCATAGTTATTCTGGTTTTTCCCAATGATTCAATAAAACAGCGCAATATGGTATAGATAAACAGCGGTGCAATGCCAATGGATAAACCCATTAAATAATGATAAGCGATATCTCGTACTGGAGCATCTAGGTTCATGTTGGACAAAATCGGCTTTAGAACGAAGGTGCCGCCCATTATGATAAATAGAGAAATAGCGATGGCTATATAAATTCCCTGTATCACTGTAAAGGGGATTTTATCCCGGCGGTTAGCCCCCAAATGTTGAGCGATAATGGGGGTGGTGGCAATTAGGACGCCGGTTACGCCAGAAAAAATTGGTGTCCAAAGACTGGAACCAATGGCGACTCCTGCTAGGTCGTTGGTGCCTGCGTGACCGGACATGATTGTATCGACTAAGCTCATTGAATAAATCATTAACTGGGTAATAAAAATGGGCCATAAAATAGTTAGTAACTGTTGTCCCTTTTCTCGTAAAGACCAGGTGGGTTGCATCGTTTATCCTCCTTAAAACATGACGATTTAGATGACAATTTTATTATTATATCATTTTTACCCACCGGCAACGACTATTTTTTTAATGAAACTGCTACAGCAAATTTTGTAGGCTGAGCTGGTTTCTACCAAATCCATCAGTTGTTCGGGTGACAGATGTTTTAATAGATCATAAATGCTAATTTGCTTTGGGGGCATTTTAGCTTTGTTGTGATACACAGAGATGGTTTGTACGCAGCAGGTTTTATTTTGGCATTTGCCAATGACGGTGACAAAGTAAACACAATCTTGACAGGTGTGAATGTTTTTTTCCAACATCTCGGGCAACATCATGGTGTGGCTGCGGTATAAAAAATTGTTTTGATAATATTTATCTAGTTTTCTTCCGCTCATAATAAACTCCTAAATCTGTTAAGGATACTGCCCGTTTAATGGCATCGTACCCCCAACGGTTTTTAATGGTATCACAAGCTTTTTCTAAATTTTCTTGACGTAGCACATCACTAACCAAGTCCAACTGGCGGTTGCCATCGGTGGTTAGATTGGAAAGGGTTACTCCCACCGACCTAACCTTAACGTCGTTGGGCCAGTGCTTTTTCATTAAAGATACTGCCACTTGGTAAACCTCGCTGGTGATATTGGAGGGTTGCGGCATGGTGATGGCGTGACTTTTGGTGGTTAAAAAATGATCCCTTAAAGTTAAGGAAACAGTTTTTCCGGAGTAGTTGGCCATTCGGGCTCGATAACAAACTTGTTCGGCCAGTTCCAAAATAACCACCTTTATTTCTTCGAAGCCTTCATAATCTTGGGGCAATGTAATTTGATTGCCAATGCTTTTCACATTTTCCAAACTGGTGGGATCCACCGGGCTATAGTCAATACCATTGGCTGATAAGTGTAAAATTTCTCCCATCATCCCAAATTTGCTGGTTAATATTTTTACTGGGAAATTAGCCAACTGGCCAATGGTTTTAATGTTTAAAGCGTGTAAATGTTTTTCATATCTTTTGCCCACCCCAAACAATTCCCGTATCGGTAATGGCCAAATTTTTAACGGCACCTCCTCTTTGCTCACCGCTGTTAACCCATCTGGTTTTTGTAAACCACAAGCCATTTTAGCCAGCAACTTATTAGGGCCAATGCCAACACTGCAAGTAACCCCCACTTCTGTTTTAATTCGTTTTTTGATATTGCAGGCAATTTCAATTGGCTGTCCTAATAACCCCAAAGAACCACTGATATCTACAAAGGATTCGTCAATGCTGAAGGGTTCCACCAGTGGGCTGAAATCCCGCAAAATATTTACTATTCGGCTGGAAAAACTAAAATAGTGTTGGTATTGAGGTGAAACAAAAATGCCATGGGGGCATAGACTGCGGGCTTCATTTACTGTCATGCCGGTTTTAACCCCGTAGGGCCGTTTGGCTTCATAAGAAGCAGCCAGCACGATGCCATGCCTTTTGCGGGGATCGCCGCAAACAATTACCGCTTTACCCCGCAATGCAGGCTCCAGAGCCTGATGCACTGAAGCAAAAAAACTATTCATATCCACCAATAAAATAACTCTTTCTTTCATAATTAACAGTATACTGCAAACAAATGTTCTGTGACAAGGATTATTTTAAAGGTTTTGGCGCTGCAAAACAATGAGAGCGTAAATTTAATTAATATAAAATAACAATTGGTTTAAAATGCTCAACAATTACTTGACATGTGTAAAGTAACTAAATATAATAAAAGACGTAAATATTCTGATTATTCCGAAGCGTTAAATAAGAGGGGGCTGGCTAAATAATGACACTGGGCGAGCGAATAAAACAACTGCGGATCAACAATAACCTCAGCGTAAGACAATTAGCGCAACAGGTAGGGGTTACGGCCAGCTTTATTTACCAATTAGAACAGAATAAGGTTTCTCCGTCCTTCTCCACGTTAAAAAGTATGGCGACTGCATTAAAAACTAACATGAGCCTACTGATTGAAGAAGAGTTACCTGAAGAATGGGTTTTAATCAGAAAGAATAACCGCCGGAGGATAGCCACCGAGAACGAAGGCATGAAGTTGGATATGCTAGCCTTTTTAGGCACCAGAAACAAAAAGATGCAACCGCTGGTGTTTGAATTGGAAACCGGTGATGGTGAGGTTGAGTTACCAGTGATTAATGGTACTCACGAAGATTTTATCTATATTATCCAAGGCAAGGTAGAGGTAACCGCTAATAATAAAGGTTACGTCGTTGAAGAAGGGGATGCTGCTTATTTTATGTTTGACAGCCCCACCGCAGTAAAAAATGTTGGTGACAAAAAAGCAGTTGGTTTATGGGTGGTTAGTCCACCTGGAATATAATTTAAAAGATTAAATAAGGGGGATTTAGCAGTGGAATCGCCAGAAAGAAAGTTTCAAAAATTGCAGGAGATAATCGATAAGCACAAAGGCCAAACAGCCCACTTGATTGCGATCCTACAGGAAGTGCAAGAAGAGTATCGTTATTTGCCAGAAGAGGTACTTACATATATTGCTACTGCCATGAACTTGCCACCGGCAACAGTGTATGGAGTTGCAACATTTTATGCTCAGTTCTCTTTAATTCCTAAAGGCAAATATGTGATCAGGATTTGTGACGGCACTGCTTGCCACGTACGTGGTTCAGAACCAATTAACTTTGCAGTCAAAAAAGATTTGCAGTTACAGGCCGATCAGTCAACCACTGAAGATCTGCAGTTCACAGTGGAAAGCGTATCATGCTTGGGAGCATGTGGCTTAGCACCGGTGGTAACGGTGAATGATGTTGAAGTATATGGTCAAATGACTCCAGAAGGTATTCTGGAAGTAGTAAACAAACTTAAAGAAGCTGAATAATCCGTACGAGGAGGCAGAGAGATGCTTAAGTCACGTGAAGATTTAAATAAATTATTTGAACAGGCCCAAGATGCCTTAAGGAAAGAAAAATTGCGTATATTAGTTTGTGCCGGTACCGGTTGTGTGGCCAATGGTTCATTAAAAGTATATGAAGCATTAAAGGCTAAGCTGATTGAAAAGGGTTTAGCTGTTAAGGTGGAGCTGATGGAAGAAAAAGAAGATGAGCCCTGTGCCGTTAATGTCAGCGGTTGTCACGGTTTTTGCCAAATGGGTCCATTGGTGCGGATAGAACCGGAGGGTGTTTTCTATCATCACGTTAAAGAAACCGATGTTGATGATATTGTGGAGCAACACATACTAAATGGTCAACTGGTTGAAAGATTGCTGTATAGCCATCCAGTCACCGGTAAACAAGTAAAAACTCAAGATGAAGTGCCTTTCTATAAAATGCAAACCCGGGTGGCTTTAGAGCACTGCGGTAGAGTTAATCCGGATGATATCAATGATTATATTGCCCACAATGGTTATCAAGCCATTACTAAAGCAATGTTTGAAATGAAACCAGAAGAAGTAATTAATGAAGTTTTGGAATCAGGCCTAAGGGGCCGTGGTGGCGCGGGTTTCCCCACTGGTCGCAAATGGCAGTTTGCCGCTGCTGCTAAAGGAGATAAAAAGTATATTATTTGTAACGGTGACGAAGGTGACCCCGGTGCCTTTATGGACCGGTCGTTAATGGAAGGTGACCCCCACCGGATGATTGAAAGCATGATGATAGCTGGTTACGCCATTGGTGCAGATGAGGGTTACTTTTATGTAAGGGCTGAGTACCCGCTGGCGGTAAAGCGTTTAAGGAGAGCCATTGCAGAATGTGAAAAGCTTGGCATTTTAGGAGAAAATATTTTAGGCTCAGGTTTTTCATTTAAACTACATGTTAAAGAAGGTGCCGGCGCCTTTGTTTGTGGTGAAGAATCGGCATTGATAGCCTCCATTGAAGGTGAACGGGGGATGCCCCGTCCCAAGCCACCCTTCCCAGCCACTAAGGGTTTATGGGGATGCCCCACCGTTATCAACAACGTTGAAACATTGGCCAACCTGACATCCATTATATTAAATGGTGGCAAATGGTTCCGGGCCTTTGGTACTGAAAGTAGTCCCGGTACAAAAACCTTCGCTTTGGCTGGACAAGTAGCCCACACTGGTTTGGTGGAAGTGCCCATGGGGATGACATTAAAAGAAATTGTTTTTGATATCGGTGGTGGTCTGCAGGCCGGTAAAGAGTACAAGGCGGTACAAATTGGTGGCCCTTCCGGTGGCTGCTTAACTAAAGATCACTTGGACGTTAGGTTAGACTATGATGAATTGAAAAAAGTTGGTGCCATGGTTGGTTCCGGTGGCTTGGTGGTAATGGGACAGGATACCTGTATGGTTGAAACGGCCAAATTCTTTATGGGCTTTATCCAAAATGAATCCTGTGGTAAGTGTGTACCATGCCGCGAAGGCACTAAGCGGATGTTGGAAATTCTTACTAATATTACCAAAGGACTGGCCACTGAAGATGACTTGGCGCTATTGGAAGAACTGGCTTATACAGTACAGGATGGAGCGCTCTGTGGTTTGGGTAAAACTGCCCCTAACCCAGTATTGACTACACTCCGTTACTTCCGCGATGAATATCTGGCCCACGTTCGGGACAAAAAGTGTCCGGCTGGTGCATGTAAAGATTTACAAGATTACGTTATTGATGCTGAAAAGTGTAAAGGTTGCGGACTTTGTGCTCGGGTTTGTCCCGTTGGCGCCATCAGTGGCGAGAAAAAGCAACCACACACAATAAATACAACTATATGTGCTAAGTGCGGCACTTGTATGGAAAAATGTAAATTTGGAGCTATTTATACAGCCTAATGTCCCAACTTACCAGTGATAAGGAGTGTGAAAAATGAGTACCAGTAAAGTGACCATTGATGGTCAAATTGTTGAAATAAATGGTGCCAAAAACATATTAGAATTAGCCCGTCGTGCCGGTATAGAACTACCTACCTTTTGTTATCACTCAGAGTTAAGTATTTATGGTGCCTGTAGATTGTGTATGGTGGAAGTGGAAAAAATGGGGTTGGTGGCTTCTTGCTCCACTCCCCCCAGTGATGGTATGATTATTCATACCAACACCGAACGGGTTAGACGCCTGCGGCGGATGATTATTGAACTGCTGTTGGCTAACCATGACCGGGAATGCACCACCTGTGGTAAGAGTACCAGTTGTAAATTGCAGAAATTGGCCAAGCAGTTTGGTGTGACCAAAGTTCGGTTTGGCAATCGAGATGTGAAATTACCTATAGATGAATCCGGTAACAGTATTGTTAAAGACCCCAACAAGTGCATCCTTTGTGGTGATTGTGTGCGTATGTGTAAAGAAATCCAAGGCATTGGGGTTTGGGACTTTGCCCATCGGGGTAGCAAAACCGAAGTTACCACTGCCTTTGGCAAAAATCTTTCCGAGGTGGCCTGCGTAAACTGTGGTCAGTGCGTGGCGGTATGCCCCACCGGTGCTTTAACCATTAAGTCAGAAGTGGAGCAGGCTTGGCGGGCAATTCATGATCCTAACAAAACTGTGGTGGTACAAATTGCTCCAGCAGTGCGGGTGGCTTTAGGAGAAGAATTTGGTTTAGAAACCAGTGAAAAGGTAACTGGTAAAATGGTGACAGCCCTGAAGAAAATGGGTGTGGATAAAGTATTTGACACTCTGTTCTCGGCAGACATGACCACCATCGAAGAATCGATGGAGTTTATGGATCGTTTACAAAACGGCGGTAAACTACCACTATTTACTTCCTGTTGTCCCGGTTGGATTAAGTACTGCGAGCAAAACCATGCAGACATGTTAAGTAACTTATCCAGCTGTCGTTCGCCGCAACAAATGTTTGGCTCGCTGGTGAAAAAACATTATGCTAATAAAATCGGTAAAGAGGCCAAAGAAGTGGTTTGTATCTCTATTATGCCTTGTACCGCTAAGAAATTTGAAGCCAAAAGACCTGAGTTTACCACCGATGGTGTTCCCGATGTGGATATCGTGCTGACCACAGTGGAGTTATCCCAAATGATTAAAGAGTCTGGCATTATATTTAAGGAATTGGAGCCAGTGGGATTTGACAATCCGCTGGGCATGGGTTCCGGCAGTGCGTTAATCTTTGGTGCTTCCGGTGGGGTGATGGAATCTGTGGTGCGCTTTGTCGCAGGCTATACCGGTGGCGCAGATGTGGGCCGGATAGATTTTTATCCAGTGCGTGGTATAGAAGGTATTAAAGAAGCATCAGTAGAGGTAGATGGTACAGAGCTTAAACTGGCAGTGGCCAATGGCATTGGCAATGCTGAAAAACTAATTCAAAAAATTAAAAAAGGCGAAGCATTCTATCATGCCGTGGAAGTAATGTGTTGCCCCACAGGCTGCGTTGGTGGTGGTGGTCAACCAGAGGTTAACGACACTGCAACCAGAGTGCAACGGCTGAAAGAAATTTACCGACTGGATGCAATGGAGCAGGTGCATAAAGCTCAAGATAACATCTACGTTAATAAAATACTGAATGAATGGTTCGGCGGTGCTGCATCTGAAAACACACACCATGACTTGCACACTAACTATACGCCCCGTAGACGGATTACCGGAAAAGCAATTGAAGTAAATGACACGAAAGAGGGTGGTTCTGTGCATGTACAAGTATGTGTAGGTACTGGTTGTTACCTTCGTGGCTCCTATGACATCATGAATAAATTTACCGAATTGATTAAAAAGTGGAGTATGGAGGACTACGTTCAACTGACCGGCACATTCTGCTTAGAAAAATGTGATCAAGGCGTGTCAATTAAGATAGATGATGAAATCATCACCGGTATTAATATGGACAACGTTGAACATATCTTTAAGACAAAAATAGCAATTAAGGTGGATTTAGCTTTAAATTCTTAATATAATTAAGTCGAATGGATAGTTAATCAGTTATAACCATTCGAAAGGATGAGATGTGATGGGCTTAATTACCACCAACGAAGCAAAGTGCTTGGACTGTTACAAGTGTGTAAGGACTTGCCCAGTTAAAGCAATTGCCATTAGCAATACCAACGATAAAAATGCTCCCCATGTGAGTATTATAGATGAGCTGTGCGTTAAAGGTGGATGCTGCATTGAAATCTGTCCTCAAAGTGCCAAAAAATTAAATCATAGTGATCTGGAGCAAGTAAAACAACTGTTGGCCAATGGTGAAAAATTGGTCTGTACTGTAGCCCCTTCCTTTGTGGCTGCAGTACCTCTAAGTGCTGATCTAATGCCCAGTTTGCTAAGGCAGTTGGGTTTTGAAATTGTGGAAGAAACGTCTGTAGGTGCCGGGATGGTGTCCCGGCGCCACCTACAGATTGGTTTCGAGGAACCACTTATTAGTAGTTCATGTCCAGTAATTGTTAACTTGGTGGAACGCTATTATCCGGAGTTAATATCGATGTTGGCACCGGTGGTTTCGCCGATGATTGCCCATGGGCGCTATCTTAAACAACGATACCCAGATGCAAAGGTGGTCTTCGTTGGACCATGTGTGGCCAAAAAGGATGAATATACCACAGCAAGCATTAATGACGCTGTGGATTTTGTACTGGGTTTTAACGAGCTATGGCAGCTGGTGGAGCAATTGGGGGTTGATTTAAACAGTTTGTTCCCAGCAAAATTTGATAACCCGGTAACCGGCGATGCCAGCCTGTATCCTTTGGATGGGGGTATGTTTAAAGGTATCAAAGATGGTTTGTCAAGCCCTGACGAAGAGTATTTTTCTGCCAGTGGTTTAGAGGATTGTATGGAGTTTCTCAACCACCTGGCTGCCGGTAATGTAGCTGAACCACCCAAGTTAATTGAACTGCTGGCCTGTAAGGGTGGATGTATTAACGGTCCACTGGCACTGGATCAGGACCAAAGTTTATATGCCAGAAAACGTAAAGTGTTGAATTATTATCAATCGTTTATTAATACTGCCGATGATCAACCATTGCCGGAATTGCCGGTGGAGCAATTAACCCGCAGTTATCAGTCTCAAAAACTTGATTTACCACTACCCACTGAAGCAGACCTAAGGGAAATACTTGCCAAGACTGGGAAAGTTAAAACTGAGGATGAATTAAACTGTGGTGCCTGTGGCTACGATACTTGTCGGGACAAAGCAGTGGCGGTTTTCCAAGGTAAAGCCGAAGTGGAAATGTGTATTCCCTATATGCGCAAACGAGCAGAGTCTTTGTCCAACGTGGTTACTTCTGCCATGCCTAACGGCATTATTATTGCGGATGAAGGTTTAAAGGTATTGGAGATTAACCCGGCGGCCGAAAAATTGTTTAACATTTCAGCTAGCAAAATTGTGGGAGAAAATCTTAGTGCTTTAATTAACACCAGCAATTTTAACCGGGCGGTTAAAGATGGATCAATGATTCACGTCTGTTGTACTTATCCAGATAGAAACATTGTTACCAGTGAATTTATTTTTCCGGTAGTTGAGGAAAATATTGTAGTGGGTATTTTTGTTGATATTACCGAGGAAAAGCGACAACGGGAACAGTTTGAATTGATTAAAAATCAAACCATTATGCAGTCACAAGAAGTGATTGAAAAACAAATGATGGTGGCTCAAGAGATCGCTGGCTTGTTGGGCGAAGCTACGGCAGAGAGTAAAATACAATTGACTAAATTAATTAAGCTAATGCGCGAAGAACCTCAACAAAGGGGTTAATGTGCTATGAGTATAAAATTTGATTTTGGAGTTGCCCAACTGAAAAAGCATGGCGAAGAACTTTGTGGCGATAATGTGGAAATATTTAACACTGACCAAGATAATATAGTGGTAATGTCCGATGGTTTAGGTAGTGGTGTTAAAGCCAATATTTTGTCGAGATTAACAGTAAAAACCGCTGGCACCATGTTAAAAATGGGCGGTGATATCGACGAGGTTATTGAAACCATAGCCAGCACCTTGCCCACCTGTAAGATAAGAAAGTTAGCCTATAGCACCTTTACAGTGGCTAAAATTAAGCACGATGGAAGAACCTATGTGGTGGAATTTGATAATCCCCAAGTCTTTGTTGGCCATAATCATAGAATACTTAAACCACACCAAATTACTCGAACCATTGCAGATAAAGAGATTAATGAATATTTTTTTGAAATGAAGGATAATGACTGGTTGGTAATGGTCAGTGATGGGGTGTTGCATGCCGGAGTAGGTTTGGTAATGAATATGGGGTGGGGTCGAGCAAGAATCGGCCAACTCCTTGAAGAAACATATTTGCCAAGCAAAAACGCCCAGGAGTGGGCTGAGGAAATTATTCATCTATGCTACAATTTGTACGGCGAGCAACCGGGGGATGATGCCACTGTTGTGGTGGTAAAGGCCCGCCAAGCTCGGAACGTAACTGTAATGATCGGTCCTCCGGCCAATAAAGAAGATGATTACGCAGTGGTAAATCGACTGATGAGTGAATCCGGTGCTAAAGTGGTTTGTGGTGGCACCACCGGTAACATTGTGGGGCGCATTTTAGGCCGTGAGGTGGCGGTGGACTTGACTACCAATACAAAAAAAGTACCACCCATTGGAATTTTGCCTGGTATAGATTTAGTAACCGAGGGTGCAGTTACGCTAGTTTATGCTTTGGAATATCTTAAATATGGCATTAAGCTAAAGGACCTAAAGGGTAACAAAGATGGTGCCAGTAGGCTGGCGGTACTTCTGTCGGAGGCCGATGACATTAGTTTTATTATTGGTACCGCTGCTAATCCCGCCCTGCAAGGGGTAGGGGTGCCGGCAATTTATACCTACAAACAACATGTAATACGTGATTTAATTACTGTGCTAAAGGACAAAGGTAAAAATGTTACTGAGGAATATTATTAAAAATGCCGCTATGGAAGAGGGTATTATGCATGAATACTAAAAATCAGTGCCAGTGCAACAGTGATCAGAGATTAATTGACTTAAACGAAGGCTCAGAATTAACAGAAGGCGAAAATACTATTAAGCCAGCGGCAAAACACCAGGTGTTAATATGTTTAGGTACTTCATGTCACTTAAGGGGATCGGCTGAGTTGTTAGAACAACTTATTGCTGAACTGTGCATTCAACCGGGTGAGGTAACTCCAGACGGCTTGTTCTCATTAAATGTGGCCCGCTGTTTGGGCGCCTGTGCAATAGGTCCGGTGATGATGGTGGATGAAGTATTATATCCAAACATGAACAGTGATAAAATCAGTAAAATTTTAGAACAATATCGAAAGTAATTGGGCGCCCATCGGCGCCCTTGTTGTTTGCTGAGATTATTGTGTCATTTTTGCTCGGTGTACCTTTAATAATGACACCCTAAGTTTCACATGGTTAAGCATTTGTGTTATAATGCATGCAGGGATTTTGAGCTGTTTGGAAGGATTTTTCTCTGAACAAGCGAATATTTATACGTTGCAATAGAAAAGATAGAATAGGTTTGAGTGGGTGATCGTTCGGTGCTGGAAATATTTGATGTAGTAAAAAATGATCTAAAATTGGTGGAAAAAGAACTGGGCCGGGTTGTGCAACATAAAGACCCGCTTTTAAATGAAACATCCAGTCACTTGTTAAATGCCGGAGGGAAAAGATTGCGTCCGGCTTTTGCACTTTTGTCCGGTAAGTTTTATCATTACGATTTAAATAAAATTATGCCACTGGCGGTGGCATTGGAACTAATACATATGGCTTCTTTAGTGCATGATGATGTGGTTGACTGTGCCGTTACCAGGCGTGGCAGACCCACTGTGAGGGCCAACTGGGGTAATAGAATATCGATGCATACCGGCGATGTTTTGTCTGCCAAAGCTCTAATGATGATTGCCCAATACAATGATATACCACTGGTGGCTAAGGTGTTTGCTAGAACCACTGTAAAAATGAGTGAAGGTGAAATAGAGCAAATAATCAGTGCTTACAGAAGTGATCAATCCATTAAAGATTACTGGTATCGTATTGAACGTAAAACTGCCATGCTAATTGCAGACAGCTGTCAATTAGGGGCGGTGGTTTGTGGGGCACCGAAGGAAATATATATGCCGTTAAGAAGATATGGCCATAGAATAGGTATTGCCTTTCAAATTGTGGATGATATTTTAGATATGATAGCCGATCAGGATAAATTGGGAAAACCTATTGGCAGTGATTTGCGTCAGGGGATTGTTACATTACCAGTTCTTTATGGACTAAAAAATAGTACCAAAAATAAGCGATTAGCCCAATTGGTTGAAAACCAGAACAAAACCGAGGCTGAAATAGAGGAAGCAATAGATATTATTGTTAGTTGTGGCGGCATTGATTACTCAAATAATGTTGTTGACCTCTATGTGAATAAGGCCAAAAAAGAATTGGATAAGCTTCCAAACACTCCAGTCAGACAAACGTTGGCCCTTATTGCTGATTTTGTCAGATATCGCAAGTTTTAAGGAGATCAATAACATGACAAAATTATATCCTTTGTATTTGCGTTTAAATGGAGAAAAATGTTTGGTGGTGGGTGGGGGCAAGGTGGCGGCCCGCAAAGTTAACAGTTTGTTGGAGGCAGAGGCAACGGTAACGGTGGTTAGTCCGATACTAATCCCGCCATTGGCTGAACTTGAAAAAAAAGGGCAAATTGAACATATTCAGCGTACATATCAAGAAAAAGATTTAGAGGGTGCTTTTTTAGTGATTTGTGCCACCGATGATAAAGAGGTTAACCGTAGAGTGGCGGCCCAGTGCCAACAAAAGAAAATATTGGTTAATGTAGTTAATGACCCACCGCAAAGCAATTTTTTTGTGCCTGCAGTCATTCGTCAAGGCTCACTTTCAATAGCGGTGTCCACCGATGGCAAAAGCCCACTTTTGGCAGCCCGCATTAGAGAGCAGTTGGAACAAACCTATGGGCCAGAATACGCTGATTTTTTAGAGCTGTTAGGGGAAGTACGACAGGATATTATTGAAAATGTACCAGATCCAGAAACACGCAGAGAGATTCTACAAAGAATTGTACAATCGGACATCATCAGTTTAATTAAAGAAAATCGTTATCAAGAAATAAAGGAGCGGGTGCAAAATGCTTATCGTAGCAGTGGGAGTTAACCACCGTACCGCCCCGGTAGAGGTTAGAGAAAAGCTTTCCTTTCCGGCACACACATTGCCAGATGATCTTAAACGTTTGCAATCTTACAGTGGTATTGATGGTTGTGCCATTATTTCTACCTGTAACCGCACAGAGATCTATGTAACTCCTTACGAATTAGATGAGGGCTTAAATGCTATTTGGCATTTTTTATCGAAACATTCAGGCTTGGACATATCAGAAATTAAGAATTGCACTTTCTGCCATAGCTTATATGATGCTGTACGACATTTATTTAGGGTATCAGCTGGTTTAGACTCGATGATCTTGGGTGAAACCCAAATTTTAGGTCAAGTGCGAGAAGCCTATGAAATAGCACTAAAGACTGGTACCACCAACAGCGTGATAAATACTTTGTTTAAGCAAGCCATTGTTGTGGGAAAAAGAGTGCGCACTGAAACCGGCATTGATAAAAATGCTGTTTCTGTCAGTTATGCGGCAGTGGAATTGGCCAAGCAAAAATTTGGCAATTTAAACGGCCGTTCAGTGCTGGTAGTGGGTGCAGGTAAAATGAGTGAATTAACTGCTAAACACTTGGTGTCCAATGGGGTATCTGGCGTCATTGTGTCTAACCGTTCTTATGATCGGGCAGAGATGCTGGCGGAGAAGTTTAATGGTCAAGCGGTAAAGTTTGAAGAACTCTTTAAACATATGCATAGTGCCGATATCATTATCAGTTCCACAGCGGCCAGGCATTATGTTATTCGTTATGCTGACATGTTGGAATTAATGCATATCAAGAAAAATAAAAGTTTAATTCTGATTGACATTGCGGTACCGAGGGATATTGATCCCCGGGTAGGTGAGATTCCTGGAGTAACCCTTTACGACATTGATGATTTGCAAATGGTGGTAGATAACAACCTAGAAGAAAGACGGCAGGCGGCAGTGTTGGCCGAAGGAATTATTGAAGAAGAATTAAACGAGTTTTTAAAGTGGTTAGCGACCCAGTTTGTAGTTCCCACCATTTCTGCCCTGAGAGATAAAGGCGAAGAAATTAAACAACATGAATTACAACGGGCCTACAATCGTTTAGGAGACTTGACTGCTAGAGAACAAAAGGTGATCAGTACGATGGCTAATTCAATAGTTAAGCAACTTTTACACCTACCAGTGGTGCGGCTTAAAGAATATGCCATGACCAGTGAAGGACATTTGTATACAGAAGTGTTGCAGAACCTATTTGACTTAGAAGTGCAAGGGCAGCGTCCAAAAAATAAGGCATGTGTAGATATTGATTTAATACCATGGTTGGAAAGTGCTGCCGAATATAATAAAAAGCATCACACCGGGGGGTAACAAGTTGAAGCAAGAAATTTTAGTCGGTACCAGGGAAAGTGCCCTCGCCATGTGGCAAACAAATTGGGTGGTGGCAGAGCTACAAAAGAAATTTCCCGACCGTACTTTTAAAATTGTCAAAATGAAAACCCAAGGCGACAAGATATTGGATGTAGCTTTGGCTAAAATAGGGGACAAGGGTTTATTTACTAAAGAGCTGGAAGTAGGTATGCTGGAAGGCAAAGTTGACTTGGCAGTGCACAGTATGAAGGATTTGCCCACCCAACTGCCCAATGGATTGATCATCGGTGCCATTTGCCAGCGTGAATATCCAGGCGATGTGTTGGTTAACGATTCCGGTAAAAAATTGGATGAGTTACCACAGGGGGCCAGAATAGGTACTTCTAGCTTGCGACGCAGTGCACAGTTGCTAAAATATCGTCCGGACCTAAAGTTAGAATCATTGCGAGGTAATTTAAATACCCGTATGACCAAACTACAAACGGAACGGTTAGACGGCATAGTGTTGGCAGCAGCCGGCATGATTCGCATGGGTTGGCAGGATAAAATAACCCAATACATACCAACGGAAATTTGTTTGCCGGCAGTGGGGCAAGGGTCCATTGGCATCGAAATTAGAGAAAACGACCCAGAAATATTGGGAATAGTGCAGAGTATCGCTGATTATGAGGCCACTGTGGCCATCACTGCTGAGCGGGCGCTTTTGCGCAAACTGGAAGGTGGTTGCCAAGTGCCCATTGGTGCCTTCGGACAGGTCGTTGACAACAAACTGCACGTTGAAGCAACGGTAATTAGCCTAGATGGCAGCAAGGCAGTTAGGGATACCATTGAAGGTCCGGCTGATAAAGCCGCTGAGTTGGGTCTGGAACTGGCTAATCGCTTGTTAGAGCAAGGTGCTGGCGATATATTGGAACAAGTGCGTAAGGAGAATGATGAATAATTATGAAAAACAGCGTAGTGTATTTGGTAGGTGCTGGCCCGGGGGATCCTGGCCTAATTACAGTCAAGGGCCTGGAATGTATAAAAAAGGCAGATGTCATTGTATATGACCGTTTAGCCAGCCCAAGGTTATTGGTCCATGCTCGGCCTGACGCTGAGTTAATATATGTTGGCAAATCACCGGAACGTCATGCCATGAAACAACATGAAATTAACCAACTGCTGGTGGATAAGGCTAAAGCAGGCCATGTGGTGACCCGTTTAAAGGGTGGTGACCCCTTTGTATTTGGCCGGGGAGGTGAAGAAGCAGAGACGTTAGTGGAACAGGGCATTAGGTTTGAAGTGGTGCCGGGAATTACCTCTGCTGTATCGGTTCCGGCCTATGCTGGTATTCCAGTAACTCACCGGGATGCCACCAGCAACTTTGCGGTGGTCACTGGGAATGAAGATCCCACCAAGGATGACTCCAACATTGCCTGGGACAAAATTGCTACAGGTATTGGTACCTTGGTGTTTTTAATGGGTATGGGCAACCTGCCCTATATTTGTGAAAAACTGATCCGATATGGCCGCAGTCCGGAAACTCCGGTGGCATTAATCCGTTGGGGCACTCGACCAGAGCAAAGAACTTTGGTGGGCACCATTGCAGATATTGCTGAAAAGGCTAAACAGGCTGAATTTAAAAACCCAGCGGTGATTATTGTGGGCGAAGTGGTGAAGTTACGGGAAAAATTAGCTTGGTTTGAAAACAGGCCGCTATTTGGCAAACGGGTATTGGTTACCCGTTCTCGGGAGCAGGCCAGTGTGTTATCACAACGCATTGAAGCTTTAGGTGGCGAACCTTGGGAATTTCCCACCATTCAAGTTACTGATCCGGAGGACTACGCACCGCTGGATCAAGCCATTGCTAAATTGTCCCAGTACAAATGGGTAATCTTTACCAGTGTTAACGGGGTAAAATATTTCTTTGATCGACTGCGGCAACAAAACAAAGATATCAGAGCACTGGCAGGCTTGAAAATTTGTGCCATTGGCCCTAAAACCAAAGAATCCCTTGAGGCCTATGGTTTAATGGTGGACTATGTGCCCGGTGAATATAGGGCGGAACAAATTATTGCCGGCATGGAGGACAAAGTAAAACCCGGTGATGGTGTTTTACTGCCTAGGGCAGATATTGCCCGTAAAATATTGCCCAATGCCCTCAGGGAGATGGGGGCTTTGGTGGATGAAGTTACCACCTACAGAACGGTTTTAGGGGCAGGAAATGCACAGTTACTTAAAGAAATGTTAGCAAGAAAAGAACTAAATATTTTAACCTTTACCAGTTCTTCTACAGTAAGGAATTTTGTAGAATTAGTTGATGCAGATCACTTACAAGATTTATTGCGAGATGTTATAGTAGCTAGTATCGGACCCATTACTACCAACACAGCTAAAGAACTAGGCATTAATGTCACTGTGGAGGCTAAAGAATACACCATAGATGGGTTGATAGAGGCAGTGTTAAAAGCAATTAAGAATTAATAATTTTGAATTTAGAATGAGCAGGTGCCAGATTCCAGCCTTAGGTACAATGTTACCTTATAGAAATATTTGCCCAGGCTGGTGTCTGGCTCCGCATAAGAGCCTTTGTCAAAAGGTACTTAGCATGCTTTTTTAAAAAGAAAGGTGAAACATAATGATCAGTATTAGTAAACTGTTGTGTGATACCAAAAATTTTGGTGATACCCTACGTTATTCTCCGGATTCCAAAGAACAAATGCATGGTACCCACGGTGATCACGGCCCGGTGGTGGTGTGGAATATCACCCGTACCTGTAATTTGAAATGTCGACATTGCTACTCCAATTCCGATGGCCAGAAATATGAAAATGAAATGACCACTGAGGAAGGCCAGCAATTTTTGCGGGACTTGGCTGAATTTAAAGTGCCGGTGGTGTTGTTTTCCGGTGGCGAACCACTGGCTAGGCCTGACTTTTTTCAGTTAGCAGCTTACGCCAGAGAACTAGGCTTGCGGGTGACCATTTCCACCAACGGTACGCTGATTACTCCGGAAGTGGCCCAAAGGATTAAAGATATCGGTGTTGGTTATGTGGGCATTAGTTTAGATGGCATTGGGGCTAACAATGACCGTTTCCGGGGACGTACCGGAGCCTTTGATGCAGCTTTGGCTGGTATTCACAACTGTTTAGCTGTAGGTCAAAAGGTGGGGTTGCGTTTCACCATTAATCGACACAATTATCACGAATTAAATGATATTTTCGATCTGTTGGAGCGAGAAAACATCCCTCGGGCTTGTTTCTATCATTTAGTTTACTCGGGACGCGCTAGCCACATGAAGGATGAAGATATTAGCCATCAAGAAACCAGAGCGGCCCTTGATTTGATTATCCGCCGGACAGAAGATATGAATCGGCGGGGATTAAACAAAGAGATTTTGACGGTGGATAATCATGCCGATGCCATTTATGTGTATTTGCAATTAAAAGCCAAAGACCCAGTTAGAGCCGAAAGGGCTTGGGAACTACTAAACAGAAATGGTGGCAACCGCACCGGCATTGCCATTGGCCAAGTGGATTGGCATGGCAACGTCCATGCGGACCAGTTTACCCAAAACCATACCTTTGGCAACGTGCGTGAAAGAAAGTTCGGTGATATTTGGACAGATTTAAGCAATCCAATATTGGCAGGCTTAAAGAATCGGAAGCCACTACTCAAAGGCCGCTGTGCCCAATGCAAGTGGCTGGAAGTTTGTAATGGTAACTTCCGTGCCCGTGCCGAAGCCATCCACGGCGACTTCTGGCATGAAGACCCAGCCTGCTATTTGACAGATGAAGAAATTAAGTAAATAGCAATTTGAATTAGGAATTTTGAATTTGGATGAATAAACTAGCCATTCAAAATTTATAATTCAGAATTCATAATGCTACTGAAGCTGTTACAAGAACACAAACAATTATTATAAATACATACAAAAGATATAATAAGCTGTAAAAAGGGGTGCCTACCTTGACTTATCCTTATCTACGTTTACGTCGGTTGCGGGCTAATGACAATGTGCGCCGTTTGGTGCGGGAGCATCATTTGCGGGTGGATGATTTAATCTACCCGGTTTTTGTAATGCCCGGTGAAGGCATAAAAAAACCAGTATCATCAATGCCCGGGGTTTACAACTTTTCTATCGATCAATTATTAATGGAGTTAAAACAACTGGTAGAGTTAAAAATACCGGGGGTACTTCTCTTCGGTGTCTTGGAAGACCAGGACAAAGACGAAGTGGGTTCCAATGCCTATGCTGATGATGGTATTGTTCAGCAGGCCATTCGAGCCATTAAGCAAACCTACCCGGAACTAATGGTCATTACAGATGTGTGCATGTGTGAATTTACCAGCCATGGTCATTGTGGCATTATTAAAGATGGTGATGTTGATAATGATGCCACCTTGGAATTGCTGGCTAAAAGTGCAGTTTCCCACGCCCGGGCCGGTGCCGATATGGTGGCGCCTTCGGACATGATGGATGGCCGGGTGGCTGCCATTCGAGATGCATTGGACGAAAACGGTTTTGGCAACGTACCCATTATGGCCTATTCCGCCAAATATTCATCAGCTTACTATGGCCCCTTTAGAGAAGCGGCCTGTTCAGCTCCGCAGTTTGGCGATCGCAAAACCTATCAAATGGACCCGGCCAATGGAGATGAAGCCATTAGAGAAACCATGTTGGATATTGAAGAAGGGGCCGACATTGTGATGGTCAAACCGGCTTTAGCCTACATGGACATTATTAGGCGAGTTAAGGATGAGTTTAACTATCCCACCGCTGCTTATAACGTTAGTGGTGAATACTCCATGATCAAGGCAGCAGCCCAAAATGGTTGGATTGATGAGAAATCAGTGGTATTAGAGACCCTCACTGCCTTTAAGCGGGCTGGAGCGGATATAATCATCACTTACCATGCTGTAGATGCTGCCCGTTGGCTTAAGGAGGACATGTAAAGGAGGACTGCATTTTGATTATATCTTGGAACACAACTAACGCCTGCAACATGTACTGTGAACACTGCTATCGGGATGCCGGTGCCAAGGTGGAGGACGAACTAAACACCGAGGAAGGCAAGGCCTTAATTGATGAAATAGCCAAGGCTGGCTTTAAAATTATGATTTTTAGCGGTGGCGAACCGCTGATGCGAAGTGACATCTATGAACTGGTGGCCCACGCCAAATCCAAGGGTTTGCGTCCGGTATTTGGGAGCAATGGCACTTTAATTACACCAGCGGTGGCCAAAAAATTAAAGGATGCCGGGGCGTTAGCCATGGGTATCAGTTTGGACAGTGTTGACGCCGCTAAGCACGATCGGTTTAGGGCTACCCCTGGGGCTTGGGAAGGTGCGGTCCAAGGTATGCGCAATTGTCGGGCGGTTGGACTGCCTTTCCAAATTCACACCACTGTGGTGGATTGGAATTATGATGAAGTGGAAGCACTAACTGATTTTGCAGTTAAGGAAGGGGCCAGGGGTCACCACATTTTCTTCTTAGTACCCACCGGCCGAGCGGTAAATATTGAGCAAGAGTCGTTGCGGGCAGAGCAATACGAAAAATTATTGCATCGGATTATGAAAAAACAGCAACAGGTAGACATTGAGTTAAAGCCAACCTGTGCACCGCAGTTTATGCGGATTGCCAAACAGATGGGCATTAACATGCGATTTACCAAAGGATGTCTAGCCGGAACCGCTTACTGCATCATTGGTCCCAAAGGGGATGTGCAACCCTGTGCCTATATGAATATCCCGGTGGGCAATGTGCGGGAAATTCCCTTTAGTGAAATTTGGCGAGACAATGAAGTGTTTAACCGTTTAAGGAATGAACCGCTGCAAGGTGGTTGTGGTAGCTGTAATTACAATGACATCTGTGGTGGATGTCGAGCTCGGGCCCAATATTACCACGGGGATTACATGGCTGAAGAACCGTGGTGCCTATATCAAGGACGTAAAGGATATTAGAAATAATGAAATTAGATGCAATCGATAAAAAACTGTTAAATATAGTGCAAACCCAGTTTCCCATCACGTTAGCGCCTTATCAAGAGATTGCCCAAGAGTTGGGTATTACTGAACAACAAGTTATTGACCGTTTGAAGCGCCTGATGGATACAGATATCATCCGCCGTTTTGGTGGTGTTTTCGATTCCCGCAAGCTGGGTTATAAGGGAACGCTTTGTGCCATTAAAGTTCCAAATGAGCGCATTGAAGAGGTGGCAGAGGTAATTAACAGTTATCCCGGCATCACCCACAACTATTTGCGCGAACATGATTATAATATGTGGTTTACCGTGTTGGCGGATTCGCCGGACAAAGTAGAAAAGATTCTTAATCAAATAACTGCTAAAACCGGTATTACCGATATTTTAAATCTACCGGCTGAAAAATTCTTTAAGGTGATGGTTAACTTTTCAATAGACGAGGTGTAGTATGATTACAAAACTGGAGAAAACAATTATTCGTGAACTTCAGGCCGGGTTGCCGTTGGTGCCCCGCCCCTTTGCTGAGTTGGGTGCTAAGGTTGGCTTAACAGAAGAGCAAACCCTGGCTAAAGTAAATGAATTAATTGATAAAGGTTATATGAGAAGAATCGGTGCCGCTCTACGCCATCGTCAAGTGGGTTATGTGGCCAATGCTATGATTGTGTGGCTGGTACCGGATGAAAGGGTAGACGAGGTGGGAAATGAGTTTGCCCATCGTCCAGAGGTAACCCATTGCTACCAACGTAAAAAGTTACCCCAGTGGCCTTACAATTTCTATACCATGATTCACAGCCAATCCAAAGATGAGTGTTACAACATCGCTGCAGACATGGCTAAATCAGTGGGAATAGATGATTACCAGTTGTTGTTTAGCACCAAAGAATTAAAAAAGAGTAGTATGAGATATTTTATGGAAGAAGAGAATATATAAAAAATCAATTATGAATTCTGCATGTTGAATTTTGAATTAGAAGTTCATAGTTATATGATGAAATAGGGTTAACCAGATTCTTCACTATTGTTCAGAATGTAACAAAAATACTCTGTTATTCTGAACATTATCGAAGAATCTCTGTGTATTACATAATAATATAAGTGTATGTAAAGTGGTGTCAGGTACAGTGTAGAAACGTAACTTTATGTGGCATAGATACTGGTGACTTTTGCTGTGGATTGATATTTGTTTAGCTGTTAAGATAAGTGTTCGGTTACTGCTCAACTATATGTCGTTCGCTTACTGCGGCGGGAACCGGGTTTTTTAATAAGCCTGTAGTTTTTAAGCAAGGGCAAAAATCACCTGCAGTATCAACCCGACACAACAATCCTAATTCATAATTTTGGAGGTTATTTTTAATGTCCAGATCTTACGAAAAATCTAAGACGTTGTTTGCTGAAGCTCAACAATACATACCCGGGGGCGTAAATAGTCCAGTGCGGGCCTTTAAATCAGTGGGCAGAGATCCACTGTTTATTGAACGGGGAAACGGGGCTTACATTTGGGATGCTGATGGCAATCGCTATATAGATTATGTTGGCTCCTGGGGGCCGTTGATTTTGGGTCATCGTCACCCGGCGGTGATTGACGCCCTCATGAACTATTTAAATTATGGTACCAGTTATGGTGCCCCCACCGAGTTGGAAACCGAATTGGCCCGGATGGTATGTGAAGCGGTGTCTTCGGTGGAAATGGTGCGGATGGTAAACTCTGGCACCGAGGCCACCATGAGTGCTTTGCGGTTGGCCCGGGGGTATACTAAACGAGATAAAATTGTTAAATTTGAAGGTTGCTACCATGGACATGCTGACTTTTTACTGATCAAGGCCGGTTCCGGTGCGCTAACTTTAGGCGTGCCCACCAGCCCTGGGGTACCAGCCAGCATTGCTGCCAATACCATTACTGCCCCTTACAATGATTTGGAAACATTAACAGAAATTTTTGCCCAGGAGGGTGAAAATATTGCAGCGGTAATAATTGAACCAGTGGCTGGCAACATGGGTACAGTGCCAACTAAGCTTGGTTATTTGGCCGGTTTAAGGGAGCTAACCCAAAAGTATGGCGCATTATTAATATTTGATGAAGTGATGACAGGTTTCCGGGTGGCTGCTGGTTGTGCGCAATCTTATTACGATATCGACCCCGATTTGACTTGTTTTGGTAAAATCATCGGTGGTGGATTACCGGTGGGTGCCTACGGTGGGAAAAAAGAGATTATGCAACATGTTTCTCCGGCAGGCTCTATTTATCAAGCCGGTACATTGTCTGGCAATCCACTGGCAATGACTGCCGGAATAGCCACCTTAAAAGAATTGGCCAAGCCCAACACCTATCAAGAGCTGGAGCGCAAGTCTGCTAAATTGGCAGCAGGCATGGCCCAAGCAGCCGCAGAAGCTGGCGTAGATGTAAGTCAGAACAGGGTGGCTTCAATGATTTGTACCTTCTTTACGCTGGAAGAGGTGGTGGACTTTAAAACTGCTCTAAGTTCAGATACTGAAAAGTTTGCCCAATTCTTTAGGGCAATGTTGGATGAAGGGGTATATTTGGCACCATCACAGTTCGAAACTACATTTATGTCCGTTGCCCATACCGATGAGGATATAGAATACACAATTGAAGCGGCCAGAAGGGCCTTCAAAAAAATAAAATAGAGGGGATGGGTTAATAATGATTATTACCACCACACAATCCATTGAAGGTAAGTCAGTGCGCAACTATCTGGGCATAGTTAACGGCGAAGCCATTATGGGCGCCAATGTTGTGCGGGATATTTTTGCTAGCATCACTGATATTGTTGGCGGACGTTCCGGGGCCTATGAAGGCAAATTAGCCCAAGCCAGGGAAATAGCTTTGGATGAAATGACCAGACGGGCGCAACAAATGGGTGCCAATGCTGTTTTAGCAGTGGACTTGGATTATGAAGTAATCCGTGATGGTATGCTAATGGTAACCTGTAGCGGCACTGCGGTAGTGGTAGATTAAAATTTTGCTACAAAAACACTGGGCAGTTTACATTAGACCCAGTGTTTTTGTAATTTTTTTGTATTTATTTTGTGCAATTTTGTAGAAATATATAGTATTTTTACATATAGGCAGGATTTTTTGTTTTAATATATAATTATTTAAAATTGAACGAACATTTATTCATTTATTAATGTGACCCAAAGGGGAGATTGAATTGAGTACTAAAGGTTTAATACCCATTGAACTGGCTAATAAAATGGTACAAATTCTTCATAAGGTTACGGGCAATCATGTGCAATTTATGGGTAAAAATGGATTAATTGTTGCCAGTACCCAAGAGAATCGCATTGGTACTATTCATGAAGGGGCTAAAAAAGTAATGGCTGGGGAAATTGAATTCGCTGCCATTACAGAAACTGACGCTCAAAATATTCCCGGGGTATTACCAGGATATACTGGACCTATAAAATTTAACGGAAAAATCATTGCGTGTATTGGCATAACCGGAAATCCTACCATTGTTAAGCCATTGCAAGAATTAGCCGCTATTATAGTTACCGAGGAGATTAAAAAGGAAATTGAAAATAAAATGCGAGAAGAACTGATAGAGAATATTTCCAACGAATGCAGTAAATATTTACAGTTAAGAAATGATGATTAGTTCACAGTATAATGATAAAAGGAGGGGCCTTTAAAAAAGCCCCTCTTTTTGTTTAGTTGCTTTATTATTAAAGTACATTATTTAAATCTAGCAACAACCATAATTGATCTTCTTTTTTCACCACGCCCCGCAAATATTCGGCATCGCTGCCCATCATGGAGGCGGGTTCAATTTCAGATTCATTAAAACGGCCAACTTCCAGCACAGAATCCACTATCATGCCTACCTTTTGGCTATTGTTTTCCACAACTACAATTCGGGTTTCATCATCTGCTTCCTTTTCCATCAGGCCTAAACGACGGTTTAAATTGATCACTGGTAAAATGGTGCCGCGTAAGTTTATAATGCCCTCTAAATAATAATTAGCGTTTGGTATGCGGGTAACATCTGTCATCCGAATGATTTCTTGGGTTTCTTGGATTGGTAAAGCATATTTTTGATCACTTAGTTGAAAGACTACTAATTGTTCTTCGCTCACTACAGCCATGTCTAAGGCCCCCCCTGTAGTTAATAATTGTAACTTGTAATTTTATTCGACACCGTTAAGCACATTCCTTTTAATAAGTCAAATTATGCTAAAATATCTAAATGTTAGTTTACAATAG
Source organism: Peptococcaceae bacterium 1198_IL3148 (assembly GCA_036763105.1). Lineage (NCBI taxonomy): Bacteria > Bacillati > Bacillota > Clostridia > Eubacteriales > Peptococcaceae > Peptococcaceae bacterium 1198_IL3148. Next base: position 261,281 of record JBAIYS010000002.1, read on the forward strand.
CTAAAAATATAGTTCAAAAAATTTTGTCAATTTTGCCTGTTTTTGTTGACTACCTAATCGATTAAAAGATATAATGTACTCATACAACCTGAGGTTACAGGTCAGAGTGCTTGTAACCAAGGGTGAGCAAAATTTAGGTAGTCCCTGAGGGGAAGGGCTTCAGTTCTAACGCCGAGGGGTACACTACAGTGGATATACTTGTGCCATTAGTGTGCCCGTTTCCTATAAAGGATTACGGGCATTTATTATTTTTAAAGGTTATTGGTAATACAGGTGTTTGGTGAGTAGATTGAAAATTTCAAATTCTATTTGTGGGGGTGTTGCTTTGGAACGGCGCATTGGTGTGGTCGGTATTGTGATCGAAGAACGGAGTAAAGCTGCACAAATCAATTCCATCCTTAGTGAATACGGAGATATCATCATAGGCCGGATGGGTATTCCGCAACGGGAAAAGGGTTTAAATGTCATCTCTTTAATTGTAGAAGGAACCACTGATAAAATTGGTGCGATGACAGGTAAGTTGGGCAACATCAAAGGGGTGCAGGTAAAATCTGCCCTCAGTAATAAATTTTTAGGGTAGGTGCTGACTATGCATAACACTCCTAGGGGGAATAGGCTACATATAGCTATTTTTGGCCGCAGAAATGCTGGTAAATCCAGTTTGATTAATGCTATCACCAACCAGAATATAGCATTGGTCTCGGACATTGCTGGCACCACCACAGATCCGGTCTATAAAGCAATGGAATTGCTGCCCATAGGTCCGGTGGTCATTATTGATACCGCAGGTATTGACGATGTGGGACCATTGGGAGAACTGCGGGTGGAAAAATCCAAGGAAATATTAAAGAAAGCCGATATAGTGCTGTTGGTAATTGATGCCACTAAGGGCATAACCAACTTTGAGCAAGAGTTAATTAAAGAATGCCAAAGGGTTCAACTACCGGTGGTGGCGGTGATTAACAAGATTGATCAGCGACCGTTAACAGCTGGAGATGTTGCAACCTATAGTAACGATTTGTCGGTACCGGCGGTGGCGGTTAGTGCTACCACAGGTAAGGGAATAGCTGATTTAAAATTAGCGATCATTCGTTATGCTCCCAAAAGTTGGGATGACAACGCCATCATTGGTGATTTGTTGAGTCCCGGTGATACTGTGGTGCTGGTAACACCTATTGATTCAGCGGCGCCAAAAGGGCGCTTAATACTGCCTCAGGTGCAAACCATCCGGGACATCCTCGATCATGATGGCGTGACGGTGGTAACTAAAGAAACCGAATTAAAGCAATCTTTGGCTAATCTTAAGGGTAAACCTAAAATGGTAATTACCGATTCCCAAGCCTTTGCCAAGGCTGATGCGGATACCCCCAAAGAAATACTGTTGACATCTTTCTCTATCCTGTTTGCCAGATACAAAGGGGATTTGGAAACCTTAGTGGCAGGGGCTAGGGCCATCGATAAATTAAAGTCCGGAGATAAAGTATTGGTTGCCGAGGCTTGCACCCATCACCGGGTAGAAGATGACATTGGCACGGTGAAAATTCCTAACTGGCTGCGCAAACATGTGGGTGGAGAATTACAATTTGAATGGGTTAGTGGCACTAAATTCCCAGATGATTTAAGTGAATATAAACTGGTGTTACACTGTGGCGCATGTATGATTAATCGGCGGGAAATGTTAGCACGGATTATGCAAGTGCAAGGGGCAGGAGTGCCGGTGGTCAATTATGGAGTGGCCATTGCCTATTTACACGGTATATTGCGACGGGCACTGTCTCCGTTTCCGCATTTGGTAAAAATGTTGGATGAATAAATTATCTACAAAGGATTAGGAGGCGCTATGAACAGCAACTTTGCACAGATTTTAAACAAAGCTGTTACCAATCAGCGATTAACCAGGGAGGACATTATAACACTGCTGGGTGCCAAACCCGGTGAGGAACAGCAAAGGCTGTTTGATCTGGCAGATCAAGTGCGCAAAGAACATCATGGTGACTATGTCCACTTGCGGGGGATTATTGAATTTTCTAACCACTGTCGTAACGATTGTTTCTACTGTGGATTAAGACGTAGCAATAAAGATATCAACCGTTATCGCATGACGGTGGAACAAGTGTTAGAGGCGGCCAATGAAGCTGTTGCTTTAGGTTTTAAAACCATCGTACTACAGTCAGGAGAAGACTTGTGGTATGATATTAACTCGCTGTGTGAGATGGTTAGGCAAATTAAAGCCAAGGACGACGTGGCCATTACCTTAAGTGTTGGCGAACGATCCGCAGCTGAATATTATCAACTGCGACAGGCGGGAGCAGACAGATTTCTGCTCAAGCATGAAACTGCCGATGAATCTTTATTCAATAGATTACGTCCTGGCACCAGCTTTAGCCACAGAATAAAATGTTTAAAGTGGCTCAAGGAGGCCGGGTTCCAAGTTGGCTCCGGTAACATGATCGGATTGCCCGGCCAAACGTTGGCAACGATAGCAGATGACATCCTGTTGTTAAAGCAATTGGATGTAGAAATGGCTGGCATAGGGCCCTTTATACCCCATCACCAAACGCCATTGGCTGGTGAACCACCAGGAGATTTAATTTTAGCCTTTAAAACATTGGCAGTGACTAGGTTGCTGTTGCCCCAGACCCATCTGCCGGCAACCACTGCAGCGGGCACACTGCACCCCCAAGGCAGAGCGATGGCTTTAAAATGCGGTGCCAATGTAATTATGCCCAACGCTACACCGCTTAAGTATCGGCAATTATATCAGATATACCCTAATAAAGCTGGGATTAGCGATGATCCCCGGCAATCGTTAGATAATATTGTTAGTTTAATTCATCAGTCAGGACGGGAAGTAGCTACCAACCGTGGTGATTCCCCAAAAATAAAATATAATTAATTATCTGGTTTAATAACCAGCGAAGGGTAGGGAGATAAATGTCAGTTCAAGAAGAAAAAATGGTGGCGGATTTTATTAATGAAGAACAAATTCATCAAGACTTAGAGACGGCGAAGGGTTGCTCTAAGGAATATGTAAAGGAAATAATTGAAAAAGCCAGAACGGCGGAAAAAGCCAATGCCCTCAGTCCGCAAGAAGTGGCGGCACTGTTGCAAACCGAAGATCCGGAACTGTTAGAGTTAATGTTTGAGGCTGCTCACGAAATAAAAGAGAAAATATATGGTAAAAGATTGGTAATGTTCGCGCCACTTTATGTGAGCAACCACTGTATTAACAACTGCGTTTATTGTGGTTATCACCGGGACAATAACATCAAACGCCGCAAGTTGACCATGAGAGAAATTGAACTGGAAGTGCAAGCTCTGGAGGAAATGGGACATAAACGTTTGGCGGTGGAAGCCGGAGAACACCCGGTGGAATGTCCAATAGATTACATTTTGGAATGTATTGATACCATTTACAAAGTGAAATTGAAAAACGGCAGTATCCGCCGAGTTAACATAAATATTGCTGCCACAACGGTGGAGAACTACGCCAAATTAAAGGCCGCGGGCATCGGCACCTACATTTTATTCCAGGAAACATATCATCGGGAAACCTACCGGAAGCTGCACAAAAGCGGTCCCAAAATGGACTACGATTATCACACCACTGCCATGGATCGGGCCATGATGGGCGGCATTGATGATGTGGGTATTGGCGCGTTACTGGGTCTGTACGATTATAAATTTGAAGTGATGGGCATGATTTATCATGCTCTCCACCTGGAGGAGCGCTTTGGTGTAGGGCCACACACCATCTCGGTACCGAGGGTGCGGGCTGCAGAGGGTGTTGATCTAAATATGTTCCCATACCCAATCACTGATGAGCAGTTTAAGAAGATTGTCGCCATCATCCGTCTGGCAGTGCCATATACCGGTATGATTTTATCCACCCGGGAATTGCCTGAGACCAGAGATGAATTAATTAAATATGGCATTTCTCAAATCAGTGCCGGCTCATGTACCGGCGTGGGTGGATATAATAAGGAAACCCAAATACCGGATAATAAGCCACAATTCGACATTTCAGACGATCGCACCCCCAATGAAGTGTTGACCAGTGTTTGTAAATCAGGCTACCTGCCCAGTTACTGCACTGCTTGCTATCGGATGGGACGTACTGGCGACCGCTTTATGCCGTTAGCTAAGTCTGGCGAGATTCATAACGTCTGCCAGCCCAATGCCATTTTAACCTTTAAAGAGTATTTAGAAGATTATGCTACACCGGAACTAAAGGCCATTGGAGAAGAAACTATTAAAAATCATTTGGAACAAATTACCAGCCCCAGAATTCGTGAACTAACTGAACAGCGATTAAAACAAATCGAAAATGGCGAAAGGGACTTCTATTTCTAAATAAATGGCGTTCATACAAAGGGGCTGTTGCTAAACTTGCAACAGCCCCTTTATGTATTGTTATTAACGAAACCTAGGTGTCTTTTACCTTTGCTTTTTAGATAAAAGGTTAACTGAAAAACCCGGCGCCTGCTTGCAGGTAGCGAGCGACTTTTAGTGGCGCAGCGAACCGAAGTTAGCGAGGAAGGTTGTCGGAGGCAGGGTGGCGCGCTGTCAACGTGGCAAAAAAATGAACCGCTCTAACTAGAGCGGCTATTGTTTCATCAGTATGGATCTGTCTTCATTAAGCAACTGAGATCGCGATTAGTTTTTACATCCTTAGTGGCTTGGTGTACCGCTGCCAAATAACTTTCCAGCGAGTCGAAATTTTCACCAACTAGATACTCGATGGAAACACCACATATCTTAGCAGTTTTTTTAATGTGTTCAAAATCAGGGTAATATCTACCCGATTCCAAAAAGTTTATAATATGAATTGGTTCCTCCAGTGCGTCGGCTAACATTTTTCTCGTAAAGCCAAAACCCAGTTGGGCAGATTTTATTCTCCGTGCTTTTTTTATATTCAATCCAATTTGAGCGCTGTTTAAGAGGGGCAAAGTTGAAACCTCCAACCAGAATTTATATAAATATTATAAAATTCAGCTTAATTTAATAATAATATTATAGTAAAATTGTATAATTAAATTAAAAATATGTCAATAGATAGAAATGTTATATAAAATCAGGACTATAATAAACCCTACGGATATTAAATTTATTTTAAAAAGGGGTTGCATCGCGTTGTAGTTTCTGCTAAAATAACAATTGTCGCTGACGGGGTAACGGAGTGACCGACGGGATTTAGCGCAGTTTGGTAGCGCGCCTGCCTTGGGAGCAGGAGGCCGGGGGTTCAAATCCCTCAATCCCGACCATTGACAAAAACAGTCTAGATTTGTTAGAATTAGTAGCGATAATTGGCCCCTTGGTCAAGTGGTCTAAGACACCGCCCTTTCACGGCGGTAACACGGGTTCGAATCCCGTAGGGGTCACCAAATAAATATGGAGGAGTGCCCGAGCGGCCAAAGGGAGCAGACTGTAAATCTGCCGGCGAACGCCTTCATAGGTTCGAATCCTATCTCCTCCACCATGTTGGGGTGTCGCCAAGTGGTAAGGCACCGGTTTTTGGCACCGGCATTCGTAGGTTCGAATCCTGCCACCCCAGCCATCAATAGAACCTCGGTTACAGACCAAGGTTCTATTATTATATCGGTGTTTGTTTTTTTAAGTGTTTGGCCAGTTAGGGCCACTAATTCTTTGCAGTCGTTTAAGGTAAGCAGCTCTACCGGTTTTCCATGGTTCGCGATATCCACTTCCAGTGGTCAGTGTCGCAGGTCCTGTGGTGCCAGCATTCTTTAATAATCCTCGAATACGTTTAGGCATGGTTATACCTCCTTAATGGGATATTGGGACTAAAGCTAACGTGCCCTATAAATTAGTTTGGCTAATAATATAAAAAAGTTGCATCTTTACTAAAGACAAAATATTATATTATTGACAACAAAAAAATGGTGTGTTACTATAAATCTTGTCACTAAGATTAATGCGGTGGTGGCGGAATTGGCAGACGCGCTAGATTCAGGTTCTAGTGGGCATTACGCCCGTGGAGGTTCAAGTCCTCTTCACCGCACCAAATTTATAACTTAATATACTTACACCAACATGCGGTGGTGGCGGAATTGGCAGACGCGCTAGATTCAGGTTCTAGTGGGCATTAGCTCGTGGAGGTTCAAGTCCTCTTCACCGCACCAAAGATCTGTGCTCTTGGCACAGGTCTTTTTTTAGTTTGCCCGGCATGTCTGCCGAGCCGCTGGGTTGAAAGAAACCCTGTCACCTAACCAGCGGGAAGACAACCCGTAGGGCAAGGGAGGCACTGGTAACGGTGGGGTCTGAAGGAAGCCGAAGGGGGAACTTGGAACATAGCGAAAGCGAACCGAAGTTGGCCTACCAAGCGGGTAACCTTGCTAAAGGTGGGAAAGCCCAAAAGCTGGCTAGCTTGGAAGGTTAGGACGGATGGGTTCAAGTTCAGGCAAGCAGACTTAACTGGGGAAGCCCAGTACCATCCTGTGACGACAGGTAAGCTCAAACAAGTGGAAACACAAGGGAGAGAAGACGTGGTGTAGGGTGGCAGATGAGTCCGTAGTAGTGATAAAATCTCAGCCAGAGAAGGCTGGTAACAGACCGGAGGGCAAAACTGAGAGGACACTGCACCCAGTTGCCTGAGAAGCCAAGAGGAACGCAGACATGGATTTATCGAAATGCTTTGATAGGCTAGACCATGGGCTAATACTAAGGGAGGTAGCTCGAAAGATTAGTGATGGAAGCATACTGAAGCTATTGAACAAATTCCTCACCGCGGGAGTAATGAAAGATGGCGCTTGGGAAGGAACAGATATAGCAAGCCCGCAGGGTGGAGTGTGCTCACCGTACGTACGGTTCTGTGAGAGGGCTAACGCTGTAGAAAATTACTACGGCGTTACCCTACTCGATATATCAAGTTAATTATTGGTGTGATGGCGAAAACGGTGAAGGAAATCTTTATTAAAACTATTCCAAGTTGTGACTAATCTGTAGACAAATTCTTCCCATAGCTCGTCGTGGTGACAAATATTTTCAAATAACACTTGGTAAAATATTGTCACTGCTTTAAAATAATATTCCTCCCGCACTGCTTTGGCAACGTTATTTTGTTTAACAGTATATATGCACTGCATCATTTCGGCTTTAGTACCTTTATCCATACACTGGTATAAAAACTGTTGATCTAGGAACGGCAGGATTTCTTCAAAGAGCTCGGTACTCTCACAAATCATGTTCATTATTGCCTGGTTTGGTAGCGATTCCAGTGAAAGGAATCCCCCTTTTCCCATACAAACCAATACTAGTAGCCGGTCAAAATTTGTTTCTTCAGGCAACTGATCATAAATTTTTAATATCAGTGCCCGAAATGTTTTAGTTTTTTGAATTAGCTCATCAAGGGCCAAATACATTACCTAACCCCCCTTAACTAAACCTATGTTCTACGTGATGGATAAATTTTCCTTTGGTTAAATTGACATGTTTTGTCGCAACAAATAAATTTGCAAATATATATCATAACTGGGACAACTTGCCATATTATTAACATATAAGCGTTATGGGGGTGCCAAGTATGCATTTCAAAGGTAAGGTTATTTTTCATATTATAATTTCGTTGCTAGTGGTTATGTTGGCAACAATGCCTGTATTTGCAGCTCCGGCTGAGGATTCAGGTTCTACAACCAAAGAAGATGTTAAAGTTAATGAAGAAACAACAAAGATGGTATTTTTATTAATCATTGATGGTTTACAGGATGACGCTTTAAAAAATGTCAGTGCGCCCAACATCAAAGGTTTGTCCTCTGCTGGCCTCAAGGTGGAGAAGGTGGCATCTGTTTATCCAGCCGATACAGTTTCCGCTGTGGCCAGCGTCTTGACGGGATCTACCCCCCAGCAACACCATTTCACTGAAGAAACCACCACTTTGGAAGCTGCCAGTATTCTACAAGTAATGGAAGGCAAAGGTATTAAGACATCGCTATTTGACGGTACTGAAAAACTAAAGGCTTTTTCCAATGGGGTTAGTCATGCTTGCACAGGCCCTTTTAATGGTAAAGATAGTTTAGTGATAGAAAATGCAGTTAATGAATTAAAAGATAGCAATACCTATTTCAATGTGCTGGTTTTGCCCCAACTGCGTAGTATTTACCAACAACAAGGAATAAATAGTAACGAATACCGTGAGCAATTAAAAGATACCGATAACCAAGTGGGAAGGCTACTGCACTTTTTGCATACCAATGAATTGTACGATCAAAGTTTAATCATTATCACCGGCACCTGTGGCAACCTGCCATTAATAATCAAAGGTCCCCAGGTGAAGGTGGGAGATACTATACCGCCAGCCAGTTTAATTGATATTGCCCCTACCGTAGCTTATTTAAACGGGTTAAAGATGGATGGGGCTGAAGGTTTGGTGTTGTACAATGCCATCAAGCCTAAGGGTAACCGTACCGAAAGTTATTTACTTAGCCAACGGGTGCAAGAGTTAAGTGGTGCCTATGCCAATGCCCTCGATGATATGCACCGTTTGGAAGAGGAAAAAAATGAAGTTAATAAACAACAAAAAAAAATAACACAAGAAAAACAAATGATTCAACAAGAAATAAAGGAACGGGATCAAAAGATTTCTGCTTTATCCAGTAAGATTACATTTATGAAAGTGGCAGGTATCTCTTTGTTAATTATTTTTATAATTGGCTACATTATTGAATACATTATACTTCGCAAAAGATTCTTAATGTTTTAGCCGGGGTGATCTCCGGCTATTTTTTTGTTATAATAAAATAATTAGTTGATTTTTTGACTGTTATTTTATAGCTTAGGTGGTGTTTAATAATGATTGTAGCAAAGCCAAAACCGGTTGAAGAAGTGGCACGTCTAATAGATAGTTGCGATAATATTTTAATAGTAGCCTGTGGCGGCTGTGCTACCATTTGCTTAGCCGGTGGCGAAAAAGAGGGGGAAATACTGGCCACAGCCTTGTGCAGTTGGCGAGAAAAGCAAGGGCGCACCATAAACGCCACTGTTACCACCATTACCAGACAATGCGAACTTGAATTTGTTACTGATATTGCCCATCAGGTAAAACAGGTGGAGGCAATAGTTTCACTGGGTTGTGGTGTAGGGGTGCAATTCTTAGCGGAACACTACCGCGATAAACTAGTATACCCGGCGTTAAATACCATTTTTGCTGGTGGTTCTGTGCAGCCCGGGCGGTGGGAGGAAAGATGCGGTTTATGTGGCGAATGCATGCTCCATTTAACTGCCGGTATTTGCCCGGTGACTCGCTGTGCTAAAAATATTCAAAACGGTCCCTGTGGTGGCTCACAGAATGGCAAGTGCGAAATTAACCCTCAATTGCCTTGCGCTTGGCATTTAATTTACGAAAAATTAGCATCCCTGGGCAGATTAGATATAATGATGGCTTATCGGCCACCTAAGGATTGGTCTAAGGGAAAAAGTGGTGGGCCAAGATCTGTGAAGAGGGAGGATGCGACACAAAGATGAAAAGTGGCAGCGTACTAGAACAGGTTCTCTCTCGGGGCGATTTTGCTGTGACAGCAGAAATGGGGCCGCCAAAACATGCTTCTGCAAAGGTAATTAAGCAGCAGGCAAAGTTGTTAAAGGGCTGGGTAGATGCAGTTAACATCACCGACAATCAAACTGCCATTGCTAGGTTATCCAGTATTGCGGCGGGGGTTCATTTATATAATGCCGGTGTAGAACCAGTAATTCAAATGACCTGCCGCGATCGCAACCGCATTGCCATGCAAAGTGATTTATTGGGTGCCTATAGTTTAGGTATGCGCAACGTACTTTGTTTGTCCGGTGATCATCAAAAATTTGGTAACCATCCCCAGGCAAAAAATGTTTATGATATTGACTCAGTGCAACTGGTTAACATGGTAAAGACTATGCGAGATGAGAAGAAGTTTCAATGCGGTGAAGAAATTAAACAGCAAGAGCCCCGTTATTTTATCGGTGCGGTGGCCAATCCCTTTGCGGACCCCTTTGAATTTAGGGTTTTACGGTTAGAGAAAAAAATAAATGCTGGTGCGGACTTTATTCAGACCCAATCCATTTTTGATATGGAGCGTTTTGAAAGATTTATGGAATTGGTTAGATACCGAGGCTTAGACAAGCGAGTGCACATATTAGCCGGTGTTACCCCGTTAAAATCTGCCCGCATGGCAAAAATTATGCAACAGCGGGTTGCGGGCATGATTGTGCCAGACGCAATTATTCAAAGAATGGAGCAGGCTAAAGATCAAAAGGCAGAGGGCATAGCAATTTGTATTGAGCAAATTAACCGTTTAAAAACTGTAGCGGGTGTAGCCGGCGTCCACATCATGGCCATAAATTGGGAAGAAGTAGTGCCGGAAATTGTTAGTAAAGCAAAATTGAAATAAACCAGCAGGTGAAGTATAAAGTATACCCAGGATAGTGTATCCTGGGTATATATAGATTGTTCAATTAACCCCTTATATTTTTACCAACCAAATATCCCATATATCCAATGCCAAGAATGCCCATTGCATGGGTGATCCAAAAACCGGAATTTGGGTAGGCCCAGGTGGTACCTTCCAGTGGATGATCACATTCTGGTTGACGTCGTCTCATCAAGTTACCAACTCCTTTTTTAAAATATTGTTTGATTTTTAGGTCGAAACTAAACAGGTATTAGTTACACCACCAGTGAATATTAGGAATTGATAACTTTTTAATAACCATTATTGGGGGAGAATCAATGCAAGCAGAAATTATTTCAATTGGAACGGAATTGCTACTGGGAGAAATTCTAAATACCAATGCCCAATATTTGTCAAAAAAATTAGCGGAAATGGGTATATCGGTGTACCACCAAGCGGTGGTGGGGGACAACGGACAAAGAATTAAAGAAGCTTTTTCTCAGGCCTTTACTAGATCCCAGTTGGTAATCACAACCGGTGGTCTTGGTCCCACCAAGGATGATATATCAAAAGAAATGGTGGCTGAATATTTTGGCAGAGAGATGCAACTGGATCAACAATCCTTAGCGGATATCAGTTTATTATTTCAGAAAAACAATTGGCAGATGAGTGAGTATAATAAAAAGCAAGCGTATTTTCCGGTGGGGGCACATATCCTAAAGAATACCATTGGCACTGCACCGGGATGTATAGTAGAAGGGCAAGGTAAAATTGCTATTCTATTGCCAGGACCACCGGAAGAGATGACTAATATGTTTGAGAATGAAGTGGTGCCCTACCTGTCAAAGCATCAAAGTGCGGTGATTTATTCTAAAGTTTTACGTTTATACGGTATTGGCGAAAGCAGTATGGCCGAGGCCATTGAAGATATTATTGAGGCCCAAACAAATCCCACGGTTGCGCCCTACGCTAAAGAATATGATCAAACCCTTAGAATTACCGCCAAAGCAGAAAACGAATTACAGGCTAAAGCCTTAATTCTTCCTTTAGAAGAAAAAATTAGAGTACGATTAAGTCAATATATTTATGGTGAAGGGGAAACTGGTATAGAGGAGGTAGTGGCACAAAAACTACAATCTAAAGGCGTGACTATTTCGGTGGCAGAGTCATGTACTGGGGGGTTATTGGCAGCCAAATTAGTTGATTACCCCGGCGCTTCAGAATTTTTCTTGGAAGGTGCTGTCACCTACAGCAATGAGGCCAAGGTTAGACGATTAAATGTCAAGCAACATACGCTAGATCGGTATGGTGCTGTCAGCCCCGAAACAGCGATGGAAATGGCCAAAGGGATAGCCGCCTCAGCTGGCACAGATATTGGCATAGCCACCACCGGCATTGCTGGACCTACCGGCGGAACTCCCGAAAAACCCGTGGGCTTAGTATATATTGGACTATTTGTTAACGGAGACTGCAAAGTGAAAAAAATAAATGCGGTTGGTGACCGCAACAACATTAGAAATGTAACAGTTATGGAGGCCTTGCACTGGCTAAAGAAAGAACTGGAATAAAAATTATGCATTAGGAATGTTGATCATTCAACATTCCTAATGCATTTGTTTATGTTATAGTTTTTTTACCATGGGACAAATTTCATTGTCTGGATAGCAGTACAACGTTTTCTTAAAACTTAAACGTTCCCAAAATCCGATAGCGTTTTGATTGTTATCATGTTCTTCGGCAACGGCTTCCAGAAATATCTGTTGACAACCCAGCTTTACAAATTCATCCTCCAACACCTGATAAATTTTTGTTCCCAAACCGTGGCGCTGCAATTGTAACGGTATTTGATAGTACCTGATAATTGCTGTTTTTACACCCTGATAATTAAATTTAATATCAAATATCAATATAAATTGGTCAGGGTCTCCATCGGTGGAGAATTGATCAAAAATGCAGACACTGTCGGGGAATAAACGTTGTTTTTTAGTAATCAATTTTCTGTGCAAATACCTTTCGGCTGCGGTTATAATGACATCGGTTATATCTGCCGATAAATATTTACAGGCCACGATTAATCCCCTGCCTTTAGTTTTTAATTGCTTTAGCCAATGCTACGGCAAGTTCGGGATTTTGTTGTTTAATTTGGGCTAAATACATAAATACACTACCTGGATATTCCAATTGTTCTTGCAGAACACTACTTTCTAAAGCATTTCTTACTAATGAAATTACACAATCATCACTGTGATTTTCTCTACACTCTCGGCATTGCTTACAAGTTTCTGCCAGCGCTTCAGCCACTGCATCGGTATAATATGGTTTAAAATCATTCTTTGGTATCAATTTATGCGCCCCAGGTATGTCCAGTACTCCTTTTTGTATGGCAAAGCGCAAAACTTTTTTGCCAAATCCCACCAAACATGTGGATTCCTTACAGTTACCGTTGCTTTTATCATCACATTCATTGCAGTATGCATCTAATTTAGACAGCATCGCTGCCAGGTCTACCTCATTAACTTTACTGGTCATCCTCATCCCCCTTATTAGTTGTCACTTAATAAAAAGTTGGCAAAATCCTCATCGACACCAACATTTTCGTTAGTTAGATAGAGTTCGGTTGGCGGTATAAATTGCTCAATACCAATCCTTTCGATGGTATTGCACAGCCGTTCATGAGGTTGTGCCAATTGACGGTATCTTTCCAGGACAAAGTCCAATACCGCTGAAACCTTGTCTGTAACCACTTCTTTAGCGACAATTTGACCGTGGATGGGGCGATTAGTAGAACCTCTGCCGCCGATGATGATATTAAAGAGGTCTTTACCAACTGCCACCACGCCAAAATCAGCACAGTAGGGCTCAGTACAACCCCGGGCACAGCCGGCGGTTGATATTTTAAAATCCTTTGGCGTAGGTTGTCCTAAGTAGTTAGATTCAATTGTTGTACCCAAGGTAAGAGCATCGCCTAACATCCGGGGACACAACCCTTGGCCACCGGAACAAGCTTTGACACTGCGGACAGTACTGCCAAAGGGGGATACCTGTAGGTTAATCGTTTTAATAGCATCGATAAAAGCACTAATTTTATCTTCTTCTAAAACAGCAATTAATGTTTGCCTAGTGCCGCATTTTATGCGCCAAACGCCTAAGTCGGCAGCAATTTTGGCCAGTTGAGTTAATTGATCTACTGTCATTAACCCGCCTGGTGATGAAATGTTAACGGCATAGAGGCCATTTTTTTGTTGTTGAAAGATACCTTGACCCATTATATACACCTCGCAATTTATTACTAATTAAACAATTTTCTCTAAAAAATGATTAATTCCTTTAGGCTGATATAAAATATTCAACAACTCAGTGACCAAATGCTAACATCTATCATATTATGTAAAAAATGGAAGGAGGTAAACTTTTATGTGCAATAATGAGCTAAATGAAAAATGGCTTAAAAAAATGAAAGAGCAGTATGACAGACTACAGAAGAAGTGGTTTGAATGTGATGAGTACTATGACAACAAGTACCACGACAAGTATGACAAGAAGCACGACAACAAAAAATATGATGACTGTGATAAGAAACATGACAAGAAGCACGACAAAAAATATGATGACTGTCATGAAAAGCACGACAAGAAGTACCACGACAAGTATGACAAGAAGCACGACAACAAAAAATATGATGACTGTGATAAGAAACATGACAAGAAGCACGACAAAAAATATGATGACTGCGATAAAAAGCATGGCAACAAGTACGATGATAAGCACGACAAAAAGCACGATAACAAGTGTGATGAGTGTGGTAAAAAGTACGACAAGAAGTACCATGACAAACATGATAAATGCGGCGATAAAAAATTTGATAGAGAATATGAAAAGGAATACTGCCGCAAGAAAATGGAGTATTGTCGAGATAAATTTAAGGAATGCGGTAAATATGGCAAAGAGGCCGATGACTGTCGTCAATATTATAAAGCAAAATTCAAAGAGTACAAAGACAGATATCAAAAATGCGTAAAAGATAACAAAGTGGGTAAAGATGGCAAAGATGATAAGAAATCTGATGGTTACAAAGAATGTATGCAAACCTACGAATGCTTAAAGCGATTGTTTGACCAGGTATGCAAGAAATATAAATAAAAAATACAATGCACCGGCTAAAAGGCTGGTGCATTCTTTTGGCGCGTTTTATAAGTCTACCATGTGGTTTTTGATGGCGAACAGTGCCGCTTGGGTGCGGTCATTTACTTTAATTTTTTGAAATATACTGGTTAAATGGTTTTTAACAGTTTTTTCGCTGATAAATAGATTTTTGGCAATGGTCTTATTGGGAGATCCTTTGGCCACTTCCTTTAGCACTTCCAATTCCCGTTCGGTTAAACCATAATGGCGGTGTGGTTGTTCTTTTTGTTGGGCCAATCGGTTTAGTTCCTGAAATACTTTGGTAGTGAGGGAAGGGGGCATAAAGGATTGGCCCTCTGCCACCCCGCGGATAGTTTTGATCAATTCGTCAGGACTTACATCCTTTAATACATAACCCGATATGCCACTGCGAATCAATTCAAACAGGTAATCTTCTTGATCATGAATGGTGAGAGCAATTATCCCAACCTCTGGCTTGATGGCTTTAATTTCTTTGGTGGCGGTAATGCCATTGACATTGGGCATATTAATGTCCATTAATATAACATCCACAGGGGTCTTTTGGGCCAACGCAATTGCTTGGGCTCCGTCTGCGGCTTCACCGACAACATTGATATCAGATTCCAACGAGAGGATTTTTACTAAACCTTCCCTAAGCAGTGCGTGGTCATCAGCAATAATTAAATTAATTTGTTTATTGATTGTCATATATTTTCCTCCCAAAATCTTTGTTGGCTAATGCCTTATCATCGGTTGGCAAATTAATAAATATTTCCGTTCCCTCACCGATGTTTGACCGGATATTTAATTTTCCATTTAATAGTTGCATTCTTTCTCTCATACCCAACAGGCCAAAACCTTCCCGTTGTTTGTCTGCTAATACACTAGGCACATCGAAACCGCAACCATTGTCGCGGATTAATACATTGATTACATCAGCCGTAAATTCCACTTTGATCAATACATGTTTGGCCTGGGAATGTTTTTTTATATTAGTTAAAGACTCTTGAATCACTCTAAATAAGGCCACTTCCAATGAACTATCCAGTCGTCGTCCATTACCAAATTGGCTAATTTCCACATAAATTCCAGTGTCTTTACAATATTGTTCGGCATAACGTTTAATAGCGGGAATTAAGCCCAAATCATCCAGCACCATCGGTCTAAGATCAAAGATGATTTTGCGTACATCGCTTAAACTGTTCCTAGTTAACTCAATTAAATTATAAATTTCTTCTCGCATTAGGGATGGATTTTTTTCCATTAATTTAAGGCAAAATTCCGCCCGCATGACGATATTGGCCATGCTTTGGGCGGGACCATCATGTATTTCTCTGGCTACCCGTATGCGTTCCTCTTCTTGGGCCTTGATAATTGATAAACTTAACCCCTGCATTTGTTTGAGTTCATTTAATTCAACACTTAAAGAATGAAAATCATTGGTTAAAAATTTCATCACAATGCCCATATTAGATATCAATGTGTCGGTGCGCTGTAGGGTTTCTTCTAAGATTTTTAAGTTGCGCTCTAAATTATCACGCTGTAGGCGCAATAATTTTTCTTTTTCTTGTATTGCTAATAATTCCAGTTGTTTTTCATGGGCATAGTCATAGGCATCTTTAACCTGTTGTTCATTATATCGGTTAAAATTTTGGGTTACCAATACTAGATGTTGTCTGGCCCTGTATTCCTCTTTCCTTAATTGATCAACTTTTAAGATTGTCTTGGTGGTCTCTTCTTTAATAGCCAATAATTCCCGTTGAGTGCGCTGGCAATCTTGACGGGCAGTTTCTCCAATTTTATAAATTTCTTCCTGACTGTCGGCAATTACTTGAATAGCTTTGTTTAGTATTTTGTCTAAAATACCACTGTCTAACATGTAATTCATCCTTTAGCAATACATAATATTACATCATTTTCTATTATCATACAAAAAATCCCTGCTTTTTTTAAAACAATATACGCAGGTTAATACTCCTTTTGATGGGTAGCATGCCCAAATGGCATTAACAGATACTTAACAGTTGTTTAACCAACCCTTTACTAATCAGTAATTGTAACTTAACAACCAGGGTGTACTATGGTTATGTAAGGTAAGGGATTGCGAGATGATAATAAAACCGCAATCAAAAAATAGAAAACAAAGGCAGGGGAGGAATTTTAATGTTCCGCAAAAAGAATCAATCGGTATTGTTGCTGATACTGGCCTTGGTGATGGCAGTGGCTTTGGTTGGTTGTGGCGGCGGTGACAAGTCAGCAAATGAAGGTGATAACGCCGAAGGTGGCGAAACAGTTACCATTGCCGGTTCAACTTCTG
The DNA here is from genome assembly GCA_036763105.1 of Peptococcaceae bacterium 1198_IL3148. Taxonomy (NCBI): domain Bacteria; kingdom Bacillati; phylum Bacillota; class Clostridia; order Eubacteriales; family Peptococcaceae; species Peptococcaceae bacterium 1198_IL3148. Next base: position 278,120 of record JBAIYS010000002.1, read on the forward strand.
TGCAACCTCTTTCGGAAGAATTAACTGCTAAATTTATGGAGCAAAACCCTGGTATAACCATTCATGTACAAGGTGGCGGCTCCAGTGCTGGTGTGAAGGCAGCGTTAGAAGGCGCAGCGGAAATTGGTGCTGCTTCCCGCAACCTGAAGGATTCAGAACAAGGCCAAGGGCTGGTGGAACATAAAATAGCCATAGATGGTATTGCCATCGCAAGTAACGCTAAAAACACAGCTGTTGATAACCTAACCATTGAACAGGTGCGTAAGATTTTTGCCGGTGAAATTAGCAACTGGAAAGAGGTTGGTGGTGACGATGCTAAAATTAATGTGGTATCCCGCGAGGATGGTTCCGGTACCCGGAGCGCCTTTGAAGAAATGGTCATGGCATACAAAGATGATGCTGGTGAAGAAAAAATTGCAGAGTTAGTGGCTGATGCGGCTATTCAGTCTTCTAACGGTGCTGTACGCACAACTGTAGCAAATGATGCCAATGCCATCGGTTATCTATCCATCGGTTATATAGATGAAACTGTTAACCCGCTGAAGATAGATGGTGTTGAACCCACTGCCGAAAATATTATTGCAGGCGAATACTCAATTGCCCGTCCCTTTCTGTACCTAACCAAAGGTGAACCAGAAGGTGTTGTTAAGGATTACATCGACTTTGTGCTCAATGAAGGGCAAGAAATTGTCAAAGAAGATTATGTTTCGGTAAAATAATAGTTAACATGAAAGAGCAAGGAAAGGTAGCCCTCAATAAGTCTGCCTTTCCCCGTGTCAATCACAGCGGGGAAGGGGTTTGGCAAAGGGGAAGTAATATGCAAAAAACGTGTAGCAATAAAATTCGAGAGACTTGGGAAAAGGTAATTGAAAAAATATTACTGTTAAGTGCAGCAGCAGCCATATTGGTAGTTCTGCTGATTTCTGTTTTTATATTTGCCCAAGGTTGGCCGGTAATTCAAAAGTATGGGTTGGCACATTTTTTACTAAATATGGAATGGAAACCACTGGCCGACCCCGTACAGTTTGGCATTATGCCAATGTTAATTGGTTCCTTTATGGTTACCTTAGGGGCGTTAATTATCGGCGTACCGCTGGGTCTTGGTTGTGCTGTGTTTTTAGCGGAGTATGCTCCCAAACAAGTAACCCGAATTGTAAGGCCAGGCATCGAACTGTTGGCTGGCATTCCATCGGTGGTCTATGGCTTCTGGGGGTTGGTGGTACTGGTGCCACTGATTCAACAGCATTTGGGTGGGCGCGGTATGTCGGTATTGGCAGCTTCTATAGTGCTAGCCATTATGGTTTTACCAACAATCATAAATATTTCTGAGGATTCCATCAGAGCGGTGCCTAAGGAATACAAAGAAGGTTCCTACGCTTTAGGTGCCACCCAGTGGCAGACCATTAAAAAGGTAATTCTGCCGGCAGCCCGTTCTGGCGTTCTCACTGCGGTGGTGTTAGGCATGGGACGGGCCATTGGTGAAACGATGGCAGTAATATTGGTGGCCGGCAATGCCACCGTAGTGCCGGGATCAATTTTAGACATGGTTAGAACATTAACCGCCCATATTGCCATAGAAATGGGCTATGCCGCCGGCGAACATTCCCAAGCTTTGTTTGCCACCGGCATGGTGTTATTTATAGTAATTATGATCTTAAATTCTCTGGTATTACTAATACCCAAACGGGCAGGTGATGAATAATGCGTAAAGCTGTGATATTTGAAGAAAAACTAGCCCGTGGCTCTTTATGGTTATCGGTAATGTTAACTTTGGGTATCTTGTTTACAATTTTATTTCATGTCATCAGCCAGGGGATAACCGGTATTAATTGGGGGTTTTTAACCGAAATGCCTAGAGAAATGGGTAAAGAAGGTGGCGTCTTCCCCGCCATTATCGGCACCATTTATTTAGTGGCGGTGGCGTTGTCGGTGGCCACCCCCATTGGTGTAATGGCTGGTATTTATCTCACCGAGTACACTAAAAAAGGCAAGTTTGTCAGTGCGGTGAGATTTTTTAGCGAAACCTTGGCGGGCATCCCCTCCATTGTGTTTGGTTTATTTGGCTTTCTGTTTTTTGTACTGTTCCTGGATTGGGGTTGGAGTATTATTTCCGGAGGTTTAACAGTGGCGTTAATGATTTTACCCACCATTGTTCGGACCACCGAAGAGGCCATTAAGTCGGTGCCGTTATCCTTCCGCGAAGGCAGTCTGGCATTGGGGGCCACCCGCTGGCAAACGGTGTATAAGATTGTTTTACCCACAGCACTACCTGGTATTGTCACCGGAATCATTTTGGGCGTTGGTCGAGTGGTGGGAGAAACTGCGGCGGTATATCTTACTGCCGGTATGTCTGGCTTTCAAGTGCCAACTTCGGTGTGGGATCCAGCCAGAACGTTATCGGTACATCTGTATATTTTAGCTTCGGAGGGTATTTCATTCGAAAAGGCCTATGCCACAGCCACGGTGTTAATTATATTGATATTTATCATTAATTTTATTGCTAACAAAATTATGCGCCTGATGATTAGAAATCGTCAAAGCGCAGAAGTCTAAGCTTACCTCCTCTTGATATATAATAATTTAGGCAAGTGTTGTTTGGTTACACTTGCCTATTTTCTTTAGTAATAGTGATTATCTTTGGATAATTTCAGTACGATAGCCATCGGGGTCTGTTAAAAAGTAATACCCACCAGTTGCTTCACCGCTTAATTGTTTAATCTCGCTAACGGTATAACCGGCATTTTTGTGGCGGTTATATGATGCTGATAAATCATTGACGGTCACTGCCATATGGCTATAACCGTCACCAAGGGTATATGGTTGTTGCCGGTCATAATTATAGGTGAGCTCCAGTTCAAAATCTTCCCCAGGAAACTTCAAGTAGACTAGAGAAAATTGGTATTCTGGAAAATCCCTCCTTCTGGAAATCTCCATACCCAATGCCTCTTGATAAAATTTAATAGATTTTTCAACATCCAGTACCCTTACACAGGCATGAACAAATTTGTAACTTTGTGACATTAAAAAACCTCCTTGGCTTATTATTAATCATGAAGTATAGTATTAATAGTTATAATGAAATCTATTATACAAGTAAATTAAATCCTTATACAAGGGATAAGAGCTATATAATTGGCCAATGATTTATTTTGTTAAAGGACGGTGACAATGTTGATCAAAGAAAAGGGAGAGCAAGTTTGTCCTAAATGTGGTGGTAGAGGATTAATCCTTAAAGATAGATTGGTTCCATGTCAGGGAAAGGTAATTAAAGAGATCAATGGAGTTAATCAATTTGTAGACCAAGTAATTAAGCGCCGAGAGGTATTTGCGGTGCAATGTGACTGTATAAAACGTCGCAAATTTAAAAACGCTAATTTGCCTGAACGCTTAAAAAACATTAGCTTTAATGATTTTGATTGTAACCGCTATTCTAACGAAATATATACAGTGGACGGCAGAGGTCAAACCTATAGAGAAAAGGCGGTGGTGGCCTTATCCCAGGCTAGACTATTTGCCCGGGAATTTTTGCAGGGTAAAAGAGACAAAGGACTGCTGTTTACAGGCGATGTTGGCAGTGGCAAAACACTATTGGCAGCGGCCATAGCCAATGAAGTTATTGCTAATACTGATAATAAGACAGTTTCCTTTGTGTCGGTTCCCAGATGGCTTGATGAAATGAAGTACACCTTTAATACACCCAAAGGCAAAACCGCCGAGGTAACTGAAAAGGATTTGATGAACAATGCCATCGATGTTGATTTGCTAATTCTAGACGACTTAGGAGCCCACAAATATAGCGAATATACCGAGGACAGGCTGTACAATGTACTCAATGAACGGTTGAATAATTATAAAACCACAATCATTACCACTAATTTAACTGAAGAAGGCTTGTTAAGGGAAAAGATTGGCGAAAGAAGTTTTTCCCGTTTTTTTGAGTTGTGTGATACCATTGTGCTTACCCATGAAGGCGGTGCCAAAGGAGACATCAGAATTAAGCAAAAGAGGGTGCTGACCGAGGTGGCCTCATTAGAACCACAACCGCCACAAACGAAATTAAAGTCAGAGCCTAAACCGAGGCCGCAATTGCATCAACAAAAGCAATCGCCGCCACAGCAACCGGTACCATCGCTGTTTCACCGACCTACACCTAATCATAATTACGATGTTAAGCAGGCTATGCAAAAAAACCCGTTATCTAAAAGGAACAGAATAAAGCCAGAGAATAATTAGCAAGAATTTGCTGAACATTAAATAGAAAATTAGTATTATCGGATTAGAATAATTATTTTATTAACATACTAAAGTTAATTGATGGTGGTAGGGTATATGGTTTTTTTGTTGAATTTACAATGTATACCATCGGAGTATATATTAATTGTTGAGGAGGGCCATGGTGGACTACGAAAAACAAATAGCAGTTATCGAGCATTACTTACGTAAGGGCGAAAAGGACAGTGGCCGATTACTGATTGGCGTGGAAATGGAGCATTTGATACTACATAAAGAAACATTAACGGCGGTTTCTTATTACGAAGAAAATGGGGTTGAGGCCATTTTACAGTCCCTATTAAATAAGGGCTGGCAAGGTCTTTATGAAGATGGTTATTTGCTCGGTTTAGAAAGGGCTGGAAGCAATATTACGTTGGAGCCAGGTGGGCAACTAGAAATCAGTATCAAGCCGTTAAGCTCCATAGATGAAATAGAAACAGAGTATTTGGATTTTTTACAGCAGATTATCCCAATACTTGAGGCCAATAAACAATTAATAATGGCAATTGGTTATCAACCGGTATCCAAGATTGCCGACATTCCTTTTATTCCCAAAAAACGATATACATATATGTCGGATTATTTGCAACATCAAGGCAAATATGCGTTGAACATGATGAAGGGCACAGCAGCAATGCATGTAAATGTAGATTACCGTTCCGAACTTGATTACATAAAAAAATCCCATGTTGCCAACTGTTTAGGCCCGACAATGGCTGTGATCTTTGATAACTCCCCGGTTTTTGAAGGGGACGTCACAGATATACAGGCTGTTAGAACCATTGTATGGCAGAACTGCGATAATGACCGTTGTGGTATTGTGCCAGCCTCTTTGAGCGACGATTTTGGTTATCGTAAATATGCTCAATATATTTTGGATACACCACCAATTTTGGTGAAAAGGGATACAATAATGTACACCAAGTCTATCAAAAACAAAGAGTTGTTTAATCCGGACAATTATACCCAAGAAGAACTGGAATATATGTTGACCATGGTTTTTCCAGACATAAGGACCAAAGGCCATCTAGAAATCAGGGTGTCAGATTCTGTGCCATATCCCTATAATATTGCAGGCATAGCCCTGTGGAAAGGGCTTTTATATAACGATAAAAATTTAGATGAACTCTACCATTATTTTGCTGAAGTTAATGAAGAGGATATCCAGCGGGCAAAAAACCAAGTGGTGCAACAGGGGTATCAAGCTAACTTTAAAGATCAAAAAATTTATGAGTTAGCGCAGTATATCATTAACTTGGCTAAAACCGGTTTAACTGAGCATGAGCAAGCATACTTACAGCCATTAGTTGCTTTGGTTCAACAAAGGGAGAGTTTGGCCAGTATTTCTAAAGCCAAGCTAAAGGAAGGGGATATACAGGCCCTGGAGCGGTGCGTATTGAATAATTTGTTGGCAGGTGAATTTAATGGGTTTCAACACGCTATTAAAGGAATATGTTGCGCTGGTAACTAATCACCCCGACCGTTACTATCAAGATTACCTGGCAACGATAAATGCAGTGGAAAATTCCAGCGCTAAATTTAATAATCAAACGGTGCCTTTTCTATACAATCCTTTATTCTTCAGCACCGAGGATATTAAAAGCTTCCAAGGGTTGACAAATACTTTGATGGGAATTTTGCAAAAGGTAATAGAAAAATTCATTTCATCGCCTTCATTTAGAATTAAATTTGGTTTTGATCAATTGTTGGAAGAATTAATCTTGGTGGACCCTGGCTATGAGGTTAATATACCAATGTCTAGATTTGATATATTTTACTACCGTCCCGGCGTTTTTAAGTTTTGCGAACTCAATGCAGATGGTTCTTCGGGAATGCATAAGACCAATGAACTGGAGAGAATTTTTTTAAATACCGCCGTTGTCAACCAATTAAAAACTAAGTACCAACTGAGTTATTATGAGTTGATAGATACTTGGGTAAATGAAAGCCTAAAGAATTACCAGCAGTTTAATGGGCACCTAGATAGGCCCAATGTGGTTATAATGGATTGGCAGCAGGCTGGCAACCTTAAAGAATTTGAAGCATTTAAACAGGCCTATGAAAACAAAGGTTGCCGTGCTGCCATAGCGGACCCTAGACACTTACGATATGATGGCCAAAAACTATACTATCGGGATATGCGGGTGGATTTAATTTATCGGCGTCTAGTAACCAGTGAATTAATAAGCAATCATCAACAGTTGACAGATTTTATTCAAGCTTATCGCGCTGGCGCAGTTTGTGTTATCGGGCCATTGCGATCAGAAATTATCCATAACAAAATTATATTTAAAATATTGCACCACGACACTGAGGATTTATTATCTGCCGCTGAGAGGGAGTTTATTAATAAGCATGTACCCTATACCGCTGAATTTAGTGGCGAAGAAAGTTTGTTTTTAAAGATTCAACATAATAAAGATAACTTCGTTTTAAAACCGAAGGATCAATACGCTGCTGCCGGCGTTTATGTAGGTAAAGATTATAGCAACACCCAGTGGCAACGGTTAACGGCACAGTGTTGGGAGAATAATTATTTGGTACAGGAATATTGTCAACCCTTTGTGGGTCCGTTGATAGAATTTAAGCAGCAACAAGCGGTGGTCAATAATTATAACCAAATGTTAGGCTTATTTGTTTATAATCAAAAATTTGCTGGCTTGTACACTCGGGTGGGAAGAAATAATGTCATTTCCCAGCAACATGGCTACTATCTATTGCCCAACTTTGTAATTGGTCAGAACCTTTAAATCAAGTATCAAGAAAATAAGCGCGTACTCTAAGGTGCGCGCTTTTATATATAGCTTAATGGCAGTAAAGCACTTGAAAAATATGTAAACATATTTACTGATAACAGGATTTGTTAACTTTTTATAGAAACTAAGATGCACTGGTGGTTGATTTTTTAACTAGTTCTGGTACATCCTTAAAGGCGTCGGTTTGGTACTCTTCAATTCTACCTTTATCGCACAGTTCAGAGAACTGAGGGTCAATGGGTAAAGTGGCGATCATGGGCAAATTTAATTTAGCGGCAGTTTCGCCGTGGCCAGGCCCAAAAATGCGTGTTTCTTCGCCACAATGTGGACACACATAGTAACTCATATTTTCAACCATGCCCAAGATGGGAACCGGTGGTGACATCAGTTGTGTCATCTTTACCGCTTTGCGAACCACCATCGCTGCTAAATCTTGAGGAGATGTGACTACGATAATGCTGTTTAATGGAATTGACTGCATTACAGTCAGTGGGACATCACCTGTGCCAGGGGGCATATCTAACAGTAAGTAATCTAATTTACCCCACTCAACATCAGTCCAAAATTGCTTAACCGCACCAGCAATGATGGGTCCACGCCAAATAACGGGATCATCTTCATTTTCTAATAACAGATTCAAGGACATAACCTTAATTCCTAAAAGGCTGGTTTTGGGAGGCTCAAAGCCAATGCCGGTACCGTTACCAGGTCTGTCGACTACGCCAAACATTTTTGGAATACTGGGGCCGGTGATATCGGCATCCAAAATACCAACTTTGTAACCTTGCCTAGCTAAACTTACAGCCAGTAAAGAAGTAACAGATGACTTACCAACGCCACCTTTGCCACTCATTATCGCTATAATGTTATTCACCATAGTGGAATCGTTGGCTGCAATTTTTTCTGGACCTGGACAGCTGCCATCGGCGTTACAGCTACCGTTGCTACTGGAATTACAACTGGAGCACTTTTCGCTCATCTTAAGTTCCTCCTTCTGTAATGGACATTGTTTCATAACCATAATATTACCGTTTTAATTTTATGTCAATATAAATAATAGAGATTATTTACACATTTATTAATGGGATAACTTATACCTGTCCATCATAGATAAAATTCTATTCAAAGTTCTGCTATGGACATTTTACCTTCAGTGCCATAAAATATATAATGGCAAGTTCAGGGGGGCTGTAACAACATGAATAATACAAAAAAAACGGTGAAAAAATATCGGGCAGGCAATATCACAGCCGCCTTTGGTGCAGATTTAATGGTGACAGGCTCCACCAGCATACCTAATCTGCTACTAAAATATTATTTTAAAATGGGAATCAGTGACAGTGAGATGATGCTACTGATCCAAATATTCAGATTGTGCACCCAGGAAAACATTCTTTTACCATCAACTGATGAATTAACTGGATGTATCAATGGAGATGAAAATCGGGTGCAGCAATTGTGGAATAGCTTGTTAGATAAGGAAATTATCAATATCACCCAACATTATGACTTTAGTAAAAACGTGGTCGTTGACGGTATTGACTTTGAGCCTCTGTTTGAGAAGCTATCTGAAATGTGGGCCCGTGATAAGGTCAAAGAAATTGAAGAAACCGAAGCAGTGCTAGGTCAAATGGCCAGTGATTTGCCAGTTAACCAGCGGGAACCATCTTTGGTTGAACCTAAGGGTCACGACCAGGCATCACATTTCAGTGGACAAGTACTTAATTTATGTGCGCTTTTTGAAAGGGAATTTGCCCGACCGCTGTCACCAATGGAGGTAGAACGGATACGCCAATGGGGCGAAGAGCACGACCCTGTTTTAATTATGGAAGCGCTACGGCGGGCAGTGATGATGGGTAAAAATAATTTTAGATATATCGATGCCATTTTAATGGAATGGCGCAAGAACAATTTACGCACCCTCGGTGAAATTGAACGTTTTGATGAAGAATTTAAACAAAAACGCATCAAAACATATGGTGGTGTCCAAAAGCAACAGCAGCTTTCAAACGCTGATAAAAACAGTCGCAACAAAAAGTCCTATGATAGTATTTTGATGGGTTAGTTTCTTCCCCCTTGTATAAGGGGGTCTTTTTTTGGTTAAAATTTCATGTATAGGGTTAAGCAGATAATGCAACACTATAGCTCGAGCCGGAAAGGAGGAACAAATGTATAAAAAAATCCGTATGCTCGCCACAGAATTATTGTTACTGATGGCCATTACGTTATTTGTTACCGGGGTTGCCATCGCTGGTGAGAGTTCGGATGTCACAGATGTGACGAATATGTGTTATATTGTGCAGGAGGGAGATACGCTTTATCAAATTAGCAGGGAACATCAAACAACTGTAGGTAAGTTGATGCAATATAATGGTTTGGAAAGCACAAAGATATTAATTGGACAAAAGCTATATTTGCCACCCCAAAATGGCAAAGTGATGCTTAGTTCCAGGAACAATCACAACATTACCAATGAAGATATAATGTTGCTGGCACGATTGATACATGCGGAAGCTCGGGGAGAAAGCTTCACTGGCAAGGTGGCTGTGGGGGCGGTTATCATCAATAGAATGAACAGTCCCTATTTTCCCCATAGTATTAGAGAGGTCATTCTGGAAAGAAACCAATATGTATATCAGTTCAGTCCAGTGGCAGACGGATCAATAAATTTAGAGCCCGATGACAGCTCAATACTGGCTGCACAACAGGCCCTAAAGGGTGATGATCCCACAAATGGAGCTCTGTTTTTTTATAATCCGGAGGCCTGTTCTGATAAATGGATTAGAACATTGCCGGTAATCACCAGAATTGGCAATCATGTATTTGCTTCATCAACCAAAGTATAATTTAGATGTTTTTCACGGCTCTGGCAAGAACTCCTACCCCTTGGTTGGAGTTCTTTATTATTGGGTATAACTTTAATATCTTAGTTATAAGGAGTGGAGGCTTATTTGCGACAGGTATGGGTAATATTATTATGCTTATTTATATTGGCAGGCTGCAGTTCTTCCCTAGGCGAATTACCTGAACCCGACGTGCCAGTAGCTTCCAGAATATTGGATTCTTCGGGCAAGTTAATTACCCAGATCGGTGAGTTTAATCGTTACCCGGTGGATTTAGATGAAATATCAAATGATATGCAAAATGCCCTGGTTGCCATAGAAGATTATCGGTTTTATCAACATTATGGGGTTGATCCCATAGGGTTGGTCCGAGCCGCTTATAATAACCTGCGGGCGGGAAAAATTGTCGAAGGTGGTAGCACCATTACGCAACAATTGGCAAAGAATTTGTATTTAACCCATGAGCGCACCTTTACCCGCAAAGTTAAAGAACTTTATTATGCCATTCAATTGGAACGTGCCTATACCAAAGATGAAATACTAAATCAATACCTCAATACCGTCTATTTCGGCCAAGGTACCTATGGGGTGCAAACTGCCGCCAATGCATATTTTAATAAGGATGCCAAAGATTTAACGTTGGCAGAAAGTGCCATGTTGGCTGGTTTTCTAAAGGGACCCAGTTATTATTCACTACCGGAAAACTATTCAGCGGCCAAAGAAAGACAGGAAATAGTACTAAATCGGATGTTTGCCTTGGAATATATAACAAAGGCAGAATTAGATGCAGCGGTTAAAGAAAATATTAGCATTAAGGCCGCTGATAACACTGGGCGCAGAGCAGCTTATTTTGTGGCGGAATTAATCGAGCAGTTGGATCAATTGGTGCCAGGGGGAAAAGAAAGGCTATACACCGAAGGCTTGATCATAGAAACCACCTTGGATTTAAAAATGCAGCAGGCTGCCGAACAAGCGATGCAACAAGTATTAGCTCAGGAACCAGAAAATTTACAGGGGGCTTTGGTGGCTATTAACCCGCAAAATGGTTATATAATGGCAATGGTGGGGGGAAGGGACTACGGTAAATCCCAGCTAAATCGTGCTGTGGATAGCGCCCGCCAACCTGGTTCGGCCTTTAAGCCCTTTGTCTATGCCGCAGCATTGGAACAGGGTTTGACCGCAGCCACTACATTTTCTTGTGATCCCATTAAAATACCCCAGGCCAATGGTGAGGATTATGTACCCACCGATCACGGTGCCAACTATCATTACCGACCAATGACCCTTAAAGAAGCCCTGAAGATTTCCGATAACGTAGTTTCTGTTAAGTTGAATGTGCAAGTGGGTCCAGAAAATGTTGTGGAATTGGCACAGCGATTGGGTATCAAGACCAAGCTAGAGCCAGTGGATTCGTTGGCACTGGGCACCTCGCTGGTAACTCCGCTGGACATTGCCAGCGCCTATGGAGTATTTGCCAATGGTGGCATTTATGCCGAACCCATATATTTTACCCGGGTTTTAGACCGAGATGGCAATGTGTTATATAGTCAAAGAAGTAAACTTGTTAAAGTGATGGATGAAAAGGATGCTTATATCGTTACCAACATGCTTGAAAGTGCATTAGAGCCGGGAGGTACCGGGGCAAATTTGCGGACAATTATCGGTCAACGACCAGCTGCCGGAAAAACCGGAACCACCGATGATCTGCATGATGCCTGGTTTGTCGGTTATACACCCCAGGTGACAGCGGCGGTCTACGTGGGATATGATGAAGACAAAGACGATCAAAAGAAAAATGTTGGTAAATATGGTGGTGAAATTGCCGGACCAATTTGGGCTCAGTTTATAAAAGAATCATTGGCTGAGCAATCGCCAACAGATTTTGTAATACCCAAGGGAATAATATTTAAACCAGTGTGCTTATGGGATGGTTTGCTATCGTCACCGGCCAGCACAGGGGTGATAGATGTACCCTTTGTGGCAGGAACCGAACCGATTGCAGTTTGTAGTGGCGACCATTGGTCAAGATAATGCAATAACAAAAATCCACCAACGGGTGGATTTTTATTCTGGTAATATAAATGCAATTGTTACAGTGCTTGTTTTTTCCTTTGCTCTGCCATTGCTGCCTCCACCATGTTTAATGGATTATTATCGCCAATATACCTAATGCTATAATTAGGTAGGAATTGAATTGTGCTTTTATACCGCCCGTCGGAGAATTCTAAAGTACCAGTCTTTGGACACCAGCTGAGGGCAGTTAATTCGAGAAAGTTTCCTTCCCAATCTTTGCCAAAGGGGGATTCTTCAATGTAAGCAATGGCTTGGTCGCTGGTTAAACTATTATACCAAACAGGCTCGGGGGTATTAAGCAATGATATCACCTCATCTGCTTATTGGAGTAACATTTCTAGTTTAGTCAGCTCTTGTTGAAAGTATACTAGGCTTGTGATTTTTAGTGCTTATAAGGGTATAACAACTGCTTTGAAAAAAGTATATTAACAGTTATATTATCAAATGGAATGCCAAAAATAAAGGATTATTGCTGCTGAATGCAAAATACTTTTTAAATACAGCAAGGAGGGAGAGATGTGGTCATTAAGGAAGTAAAACTGACACAATTGACAAAGGCTTCCGGTTGAGCGGCTAAAATAGGGCCGGAAACCCTGTCGCAGGTGCTGCGACATATGCCAAAAATAAGTGACCCCAACTTAATGGTGGGGTTGGATACGTCTGACGATGCTGCGGTATACCGATTAAATGATGATGCTGCAGTTATTCAGACAATAGACTTTTTCCCTCCGATGGTAGATGACCCTTATTTATTTGGGCAAATTGCTGCTGCCAATGCTTTGAGTGATGTTTATGCCATGGGTGGCAAACCAATATTGGCCTTAAATATTGTGTGCTTTCCCAGTTGTTTGCCAACAGAGGTGCTGGGGGCAATATTGCGCGGCGGTGCCGATAAGGTTTGTGAAGCTGGCGCGGTAATTGCTGGCGGTCATTCCGTTCAAGATGATGAGCCTAAATACGGCCTAGCGGTTATGGGCACGGTACATCCCCACAAAATATTGGCCAATGCCGCTGCTAAACCAGGGGATGTGCTGGTGTTGACTAAGCCGCTAGGCACTGGTATTGTCAACACAGCCGTTAAAGGTAACCTGGCAGAGGAGCATACGGTAGCTGAAGCGGTAAAGTATATGGCCAGGTTAAATAAACCGGCAGCTGAGGCTATGGATAAAGTGGGCGTCAATGCTTGCACTGACATCACCGGTTTTGGCCTGTTGGGGCATGCAGCGGAAATGGCGAAGGGTAGTAACGTCGCGTTAGAACTATGGTCTGCAGAGTGTCCAGTGTTGCCAGGGGTGTTAGAACTGGCACAAATGGGGTTAATTCCAGGCGGCGCCTATAGCAATCGTCACCATATTGGTGCGGATGTAACATTTGCAAGCAATGTTCCGCGGGAGCTACAGGATGTTATGTTTGATCCACAAACTTCTGGTGGGTTATTAATCAGTGTGCCGGAGGAAAAAGTAGATATGATGCTAAAATTGTTAACCGCCCAACAAGTGCCGGGAGCGGCAATCGGTCGGGTGCTTGCTGCCGGTGAACAGCTAATTAAGGTGGTCTAAGGAGTGGTATATATGAGAGAAGTGGATAATTGCGGCTTAGCCTGTCCCCAACCGGTGATCAACACCAAAAGGGCGTTGGATGAAATAGACAGCGGTGTGGTTGTCTCCATTGTGGACAACAGTGTGGCCAAAGAAAATGTAACTAGGTTCGCTGAAAACACAGGTTGCAAGACCGAGGTGGCAGAGCAAGACGGTAAGTTTATTATTACTATTATAAAAGGGGAATTAACCCCGGAACAGCCCCTTGAAGTAAATCAGGTGTTGGAAGCAAAACCTGACGGAAATACAATTTATACAATTACCACCGATGCGTTGGGACAAGGCCCACCGGAGTTGGGTTTTGTGTTGATGAAAAGTTTTATGGTCACGCTGAAGGAGTTGGACCCAGCACCGATGGCGCTAATCTTTATGAACACTGGCGCTAAATTGGCATGTGAGGGGTCACACGTTGTAAAATTATTAGGAGAGATACAAAATAGAGGAACCGAAATGCTGGTCTGCGGTACCTGCTTAGATTATTTTAAAATCAAGGATCGGTTGTTGGTGGGTAAAGTGAGTAACATGTTTGAGATTGTTCAAAAAATGCAAACGGGAAAGGTGATCGCCATCGCTTAATTTCACAAAACAATACCGGTTTTACCCGGTATTGTTTTGTGAATAATTACCTTATTATGTATTTTAATATTGACTTTATTGCTATATTGTTGCATAATATTAAATGCGGCTTCGGGATGTAGCTCAGCTTGGTAGAGCGCTGCGTTCGGGACGCAGAGGCCGCAGGTTCAAGTCCTGTCATCCCGACCAAACCCCATTGGTAATAATACTAGTGGGGTTTATTTTTTCGGGTCTTCGGAATATATGGTGGAATGTTGTGTCAATCAATAGTAGCATAATAGTATCAATCAAATACAAGTGATACTTTGTGAAAAAATTAAAACACTGTATCGGGGTATTCGAATGATTGAATGGAAGAATTTAATATAGATCCTTGTGTAACTAACGGGCAGTTTAATGCAAAAAGTATATAAAAGAGGCAGTGGCATAACTAGCCAAAAAGTAAAGGTGGTTTCGTTTATCAAAAAAAGATAAGTGAAACCATTTTTCGTTGGGTTATTCTCATGATCAATCAGCTGATTTGAACACATTTTTAGTTAGTATAAGAGTTTTTTCATATTTGCCGTTGACTTAAACAAATTAGAAATATATAATAAAAACTATACCGAACGTTCGGTACAATTTTTATTATATAGGGGAATAACCATGCCAAAAGATGATTCTTTATTTCGTAAGCGCACATTTAGTCTTTTATTAACTGCTGGAATATTTGCCGTACTGGGGTTTAGTGTATTTTTAACAACCACCACATGGTATGCAGTGACGGTATTGGGTTCAGCGGGATCGTTAGGTTTAATCTTAATAGCCGCCACGGTACCAAGGTTAATCATGATGACTTTTGGTGGTGTTTTAGCTGACAAGTATAAAAAGACAACCATCATGTTTACCACTAATCTGATTCAAAGTTTTTTATTGTTAATATTGTTTCTTTTACTTGTTACTGATCAATTGAATTTAACTTGGTTATTAGTACTATCCGGATTGTTCGGAACCTTAGATGCCTTTTTTGGGCCAGCAAGTTCAGCTATGATTCCAAAAATCGTAAAAAAAAATCAGTTACAACAAGCTAACGCTTATTTTCAGGGTGTAGACCAGATTGCCTATATCGGTGGTCCAATACTTGCGGGATTGGTTATGGAAGTGGCAAGTATAGAATTGAGCTATTTAGTGGCTACCATTTTAGTATTCATGTCAGCGGCAATTATCTTTCCACCATTTATTAAAGAAACTGCAGTTGAAGATATCGGAAAGGCCACACCGTTACAAAATTTAAAAGATGGATTTTCTTATCTACGAAAAAGCCGTTTTCTAATGGTTGGGATTCTTACTTTGATAACGATGAATTTTTTCGTTTTTGGGGCGTTGCACATTGCCATTCCTATTCTAGTTGAATTATTTGATGGGACTCCTATTAATCTTAGCCTTTTAGAATCGTCTCAAATGGTGGGTATGTTAATTAGTACTATGATACTAAGTTTTGTTAAGATAAATAGGAAAGGGTTGGTTTCTACATTCGGTTTATTTGCTACGTTAATTACAGCTTTGATATTTAGCCAAGTATCAAACTTAATGATTCTTACGGTGATTGGATTCTTTATTGGATTTTCCATGTCATTTGTTTATATACCATTTTTTACTGCTGCACAAGAACAGACTGATAGCCGATTAATGGGAAGAGTAATGAGTATCATTTTCCTGGCTATGAATGGATTTGATCCACTTGCTTATGGTTTGGTTAGCATTCTTACCGCAATTGGTGTTAATATTCAATACGTGTTACTCGCATTTTCTTTGATCGGCTTGATTATAGCTACAACTATTGCGTTAAGAGCTAAAGACTATCTGAGGAATTAATTATATTATATAGAAGGTGGTTGAATGAGGGCAGAGAATAAGAAAGAGTTGATTTTTCAAGCTGCAGTAAAAGTAATTTCAGAAAAGGGAATCAACAATTTTTCCATTCAGAATGTCTGTGATGAAGCAAAAATTAGTAAGGGTGGCTTGATTTATCATTTCGCCTCAAAGGATGTATTAATAAAATCATTGCACGAATACATCATTGGTTATATTGAACAATTAATCATTGATGAAAGAAGTATCAGAGCAACATACACAGAATCTTATCTCCATGCCTGCCTATTGGCTTCAAAAAGCGATGAGACAAAAGCATATATGTCTTTATTTAATTACGATGTTAATGAAGAGATAAAAGTTCTTTGGGAGAAGTTTTATGAAGGGGTAGTAGAAGAGTTGTCTAAGGAACTTTCTAATGAATGGGTTACTTTAGTAGTCTTAACAACAAATGGGATATTTACTAAAGATAATTACTACTCGGAGAAGGAGCTTGAGTCTGCCTTAAATCTCTTAGTAAATTTAATAAAAACCGTTCATGGACCTGCCTATTCGTTTAAAGCGAGTAGGCTTACAAGTAAACCGTAGACGTTATAAATGTCGTGCGTGTGGCTCCACATTTTGGGAACGCCTTATATCCATTGACGAAAAGCGTAGTATGACTAAAAGGTTGTTAGAGTCCATTGAAGAACAATCCATGTCTAAGATCTTTGTGCAAGTAGCCGAAAACGTTGGTGTAGATGAAAAGACTGTTAGAAACGTTTTTAAAGATCATGTGGCATTCAAAGAACGAGAATACCGATTTGAGATTCCTAAAGGGCTTGGGATTGATGAAATACATATTATCCATAGCCCCCGTCTTGTACTGACTAATGTCGAACGCAAATACCCTTTTCCACCACAAAATCCGAATACCCATTTTTTCTTTTATATTTTTTACTTGACATGGTTATTCTAACGAGATATTATCTTAATGTTTAAATCATTTATGTAATTAATAAATTGCAATAACCTTTAAGAGGAGGGAGGTATAAATTTGCAGCATGGCATTGACCAAAGTAAAATCAAAGAATTTATTGGCTTAAATGAATCTCTGCATCGCCTTTTTCAAAACTATATGACCAAAAGACTAAATAGTACCTTATCTTTACCCCAAATGTTTTTGTTACATATCCTACTGCAGCAAGGCCCCTGTACACCATCCCATATTGCTCAATTAATGGGGGTTACATCCGGGGCCATTACCAGTTTAGCAGATCGCTTACACAAACAAAATTTAATTACCAGGGAACGCAGCGAGAGTGATCGGCGAGTGGTGATGATAACATTATCAGATGAGGGGCGGCAATTATATAACAAATTAGAGTCTGAAAGTGTTGAGCACTTAACCGCTCTCTTTAATAAATTACCAGCAGAGGATGTTGATAATTTAATTAACATTCTTTATAAAATATACGATATAATCAGTAGTTTAGAGAAAACTAATTCAGTTTAAAAGGAGAGAAAAACGTGGGCAGAAAAAAAATCTTACTGAGCTTGGTATTAATAGCTTTATTTTTGCTGATGGTGGGTTGTGGTCAGCAACCACAGCAAGCCCAAGTGGAAGAAAAAATAGTGCCGGTAGAAGTGATGGTGGCTGCTAAAACAGATTTTAACAAGCAATTGGAAGTAACTGGCGAAACCCAAGCCATCAAGGAGGTAACGGTTGCGCCGAAAAATTCTTTACCCACCAGGGTTAAAGCAATACATATACAAGTTGGTCAATCGGTTAATCAAGGATCACTGCTAATGGAATTAGATGACACCGATGCCAACAACGATTTGCGTAGGGCAGAGGCGGCCATAGACCTGAGTCAAGTTCAATTGGAATCTGCCCAAAGTAACTATGACCGTTACAAACAGTTATACGAGGCCAGTGCCATTTCCGAGGCAGATTTTGAACAGGTAGAAAATGCTCTAAAAACAGCCCAAGCCAGTCATAAGCAAGCACAGGTTAATTTAGATATTGCCAAAAATACATTAAGTGAGCTTAAAATTGTGGCGCCCATTAGTGGTAAGATCACTGCTTTGAATACTGAAGTTGGTGAGATGGTCAGCGCTCAAAGTATGGTGGCTGAAATTGCTAACTTAAATAGTTTGATTGTGAAACTTAATATCTCAGAAAACGTGATTAACAATATTTCAGTAGGACAGCAGGTGGATGTAACCATACCGTCTATTAATCAAAAGGTTACCGGAACCATAACAACCATTGCTCCCAAAGTGGACACTAGAACAAAATCCTACCCTGTGGAAGTAAAAATTCCTAACCAAGACGGTAAGGTATTAGCCGGCATGGTGGCTAAGCTGACACTTTCCACCGGCAAGGCAACCAATACCATTGTTGTCCCGGTTGATGCAGTGTTGGATGATAATGGCATCAATAAAGTATTTGTTGTTGAAAAAGGTGTCGCCAAAGAACGTGTAGTCACTGTGGGCGAGAAAAACGCAGACCAAATACAGATTCTTGAGGGCTTAGAAGGTAAAGAACAGGTAATTGTAACAGGCAATAGATTGGTTGGCGACGGACAGAAAGTGGAAGTAGTAAAAAGTCAAAGTACTGATAAGCCAGGAGTGAAGTAAGGTGAAAATAGCTAACTTTTCAGTAGATCGCCCAGTTGCCATATCCATGCTGCTTGTGGCCCTGTTAATTTTAGGTTTGGTTTCATTGCCGAGATTAGCGGTGGACTTATTCCCAGATATGGAGATTCCAGTGGTGGTGGTGGCAACAACTTATGATGGTGCCGATCCCGCCGAGGTAGAAAAGATTATTAGTAAGCCACTGGAGTCGGCGGTGGGTACTGTCAGTAATCTCGATAGTATTCAATCCATCTCATCAACTGGTATGTCGATGGTTGTGATGATGTTTAACTGGGGTACCGACATTGACAATGCAACCAATGAAGTCCGGGATAAGATAGACATGTACCGGGAGTACCTGCCGGACGGTGCTGGATCGCCAATGATTATGAAAATGGATCCCAGCAGCATGCCAATTATGGTGTATGGTGTTACCGGCAAAGACTTAGTTCAGTTAAATGATATTGCCGAAGATTCAATTAAAAGTAATTTGGAGCGGGTTGACGGCATTGCTTCGGTCCAATTGTATGGTGGCCGGGATCGAGAATTCCAAGTGCTGTTGGACAGAGCGAAAATGGAAACCTATGGCTTGACATCTAACCAAGTGTCGGCGGCCATTGCTGGAGACAACATCACCGGTACTGCTGGTTCGGTGGATCAAGGTAAAGCTAAAATGGCCATTAGGGTTGAAGGGGACTATCAATCTGTAGATGATTTGTCCACCATCGAAATTCCCCTCGGTACTGGTGGTAACATTAAGTTATCGGATATTGCAGAAATAAAGGCAGACTACAAAGAGGTTACTCAAATTGGTTATGCCAACGGAGAACAAGCTCTAGCGCTGGTTTTGTTTAAAGCATCGGGCGAAAACACCGTTCAGGTTGCTGATGCAGCAAAAGCAGAAATTGAGCGGTTAAATCAATCTTTACCCGATGGAATTAAATTAACCGAGATTATGGACACCTCCACCTTTATCACTGACTCCATTGATACTGTTGTGCATCACGCTATGATGGGTGGTATCTTGGCAATTATTATTTTGTACCTGTTCCTTAACAGTGTGCGCAGTACCATTGTGGTCATTACGGTTATGCCCTTTGCGGTAATAGCCACCTTTACCATGATGTACTTTAGTGGTCAGACGATAAACCTGTTGTCATTGGGAGGTTTAGCGTTAGGGCTAGGATCGCTGGTGGACTTTTCGGTGGTGGTTTTAGAAAGTATTTTCCGCTATCGACAAAATGATTACAATGCCATCGATGCAGCTAAGACTGGTACTGCCGAAGTGGGCAGTGCGGTGTTCGCATCGGGTATGGCACAATGTGTTGTTTTTGCACCAATGATTTTTGTGGAAGGCTTGGCAGGTATTTTGCTTGGCCCATTGGCATTGACGGTGGTTATATCGCACGTTGCAGCATTATTTGCGGCATTGACCATGACTCCAATGATGAGTTCGCGCATGTTGACAAGGGTAGCTTCCCCTGAGGAAGCTCTTCCTGAAGGTAAAACTTTAAACCCAGCGCTGTTGTTTAATAGGTTCTTCTCTAATTTAAGCAAGCGCTATGGTAAATTGCTGGCTTGGTCATTGGGTCATAGAAAAACCGTTGTTTTATTGACAATTGTCTTATTGGTGGCTAGCTTGGCACTGACGCCTTTGGTGGGGATGGAATTTATGCCTTCCATGGACCAAGGTGAATTTACCGTTTATCTTGAATTGGAACCCGGTACCAAGTTGGAAGAAACCACCAGGCTATCTAAACAAATAGAACAAACTATTGACCAACAACTGCCGGATCACCAGCTGATGTTTAGTCAAGTTGGTACCAGTGGAACCGCTGGTATGGGTACTTCAAATAGTAATGAAGCAAGCATTATGGTAAAATTACTGCCCAGTGATCAGCGAAACTATACCACCGACGAAGCGATGGAAGGCTTGCGCGGTACTTTGGGTGATATTCCTGGGGCCACCATCCGCATCCAAGCTTCAGACGGTATGAGTAGTGGTAAACCGGTGAGTATTACCATTAGCGGTGATGACCTGGATGTATTGACAGAATTAGGTGCATTGGTTGCCCAAGTGGTTGAAAACGTTGAGGGAACCCGAAACGTTACCAACTCCCTTGATGAATCCCGGGCTGAGGTACAGGTACATGTAGACCGGGAGCAAGCCTCGATGTATGGTCTATCTGCATCCCAAGTAATGTCGGCGGTACGGATCGCCTTTGATGGTCAGGTTGTTGGCTCTGTGCGCACTGGTGATGATGAAGTGGACATTCGGTTAATGTATGCCGATGATTATGATCAAACAATGGAACAATTGGAGAGCTTAATGATCACCTCTGCCACCGGGGCAAAGGTGGCGCTCAGTTCGGTGGCGGATATCGGTATCGGTGATGCACCGGTGCAAATTACCCGGTCTGACCAAGCTAGAACGGTGTCTATTGAGGCTGATATCACTGGACGGGATTTAGGTAGTATCAATAAAGATATCGAAGCACAACTCAGTAAAATGGCTTTTCCAGCCGGATACACCTATGAACTGGGTGGTCAATCAGAGGACATGGCTGAATCCTTTGTTCAATTAGGCTTAGCGCTGTTACTAGCAGTGGTGTTAGTTTATATGGTAATGGCGGCACAATTTGAATCGCTGTTCCATCCATTTATCATTATGTTTGCGCTGCCACCGACAATAGTTGGGGTTATGCTGGGATTGTTTGTGACAGGTACACCATTAAGTGTGGCTGCTTTAATTGGTTGTATCATGCTGGTGGGTATTGTGCTGAATAACTCCATTGTGCTAGTTGACTATATAAATACCCTTAGGGGCCGTGGTATTGAGCGAAACGAAGCGGTGAAACAAGCGGGCCCGATTAGATTAAGACCCATTTTGATGACCGCCATGGTTACAGTGTTGGCAATGGTGCCGCTGGCCTTTGGTACCGGTGAAGGTTCAGAGGGCATGAAACCGATGGCTGTTGTGGTTACCTTTGGTTTGACCCTTTCCACCTTGGTTACCTTGGTATTGGTGCCAGTGGTTTATACACTCTTTGATGATTTGGGCAAAAAAATCAAAGGCTTCATCGGCAAAGTAAGGCTACCAGGTAAGCAAAAGGATTTGCCAATAGATTAACAAAATGCAAACGCAGGCTCTTTGTGAACCTGCGTTTGTATATTTTGGTACTTTAATAAAACAGATTTTAGGAATATTAACACGATAAAGTTTTCTTTGTGGACATTATCTGATAAAATAATAAAATATAAATTTTTATAATAATCAACCATCATAAATGGAGGTTAAATTAAAATGCATAAGATAGTTCACAAGCAGGTGTTGTCGCCTGTTATCAAGCTGTTTGAGGTTGAAGCACCAAAACTGGCGGCTAAAGCTAGGGCGGGACAGTTTTTTATCCTGAGACTACATGACCAGGGCGAGAGAATCCCCTTAACCATTGCCGATTATGATCGAGAAAAAGGCACCATTACCACCATCTTTCAGGAGGTGGGATACACAACCAAACAAATGGGACAGTTAAATGAAGGGGATAGCATAAAAGATATCGTTGGTCCTTTGGGTGAGCCCACTGAAATTGAGAATTATGGCACCGTTATTTGTGTTGGTGGTGGTGTTGGGGTTGCCCCAATCCATCCCATTGCGAAAGCCTTGAAGGAGGCCGGCAACAAAGTAATTACAATAATTGGTGCCCGCAATAAGGAACTATTATTTTGGGAAGAGAAAATGGCTGCCGTCAGCGATAAACTTATAGTTTGTACTGATGATGGCAGTTACGGCCACAAGGGCTTTGTCACCGAAATGGTTAAACAAGTGGCTGCAGAACAAGAAATTAATCGACTTTGGGCCATAGGACCAATGCCAATGATGCGAGCAATGGCCGCCACCACTAAGCCGCTGGGGATTAAAACCATTGTAAGCTTAAACCCCATTATGGTTGATGGCACAGGCATGTGTGGTGCCTGTCGAGTTAGCGTCGGTGGCGAAACCAAATTCGCCTGTGTAGATGGGCCTGAGTTTGATGCCCATTTAGTGGACTTTGATTTAGCAATGCGGCGAGTGGCGTACTATAAAGATGAAGAAAAAAGAGCAGCAGCAAAAGGAATGTGCGGTAGAGAGGAGGCTGAATAAATGACACCGGTGATGACTAAACACGAAATGCCAACTCAAGACCCCAAGGAGCGGGTGAATAATTTTAACGAAGTGGCGTTAGGATATGACGAACAGACAGCATTAACGGAAGCTAGCCGCTGTCTGAATTGTAAAAAACCAAAATGTATGGAAGGATGCCCAGTGGAGGTGCCCATTCCGGAATTTATCAGCAGCATTAAAGAGGGAGATTTTGCTGGTGCCATTAAAAAAATTAAAACTAAAAACAGTTTACCGGCAGTTTGTGGTCGGGTTTGCCCCCAGGAAAACCAGTGTGAAAAATACTGCATCCTAGGTAAAAAGGGAGATCCGGTGGGTATCGGTCGGCTGGAGCGATTTGTTGCCGACTATGAGTTGTTACACGGAGGTGAGCCAATAGAAAAGGCTGCTCCCACTGGCAAGCGGGTGGCAGTTGTGGGTTCGGGGCCTGCCGGCCTAACCGCCGCTGGCGATTTAGCTAAAATGGGACATCATGTCACTGTTATGGAAGCCCTTCATGTGGCCGGTGGAGTGTTGATGTATGGTATTCCCGAGTTTAGATTGCCAAAGGATAAAGTTGTCCAGAAAGAGATTGAAAAAATTAAAGAACTTGGGGTAGAAATTAAAACTAACTATGTGGTTGGTCAACTCGATTCAATCGATGAACTGCTGGCCGAAGGCTATGATGCGGTGTTTATTGGTACCGGGGCAGGATTGCCATACTTTATGAATATACCTGGGGAAAATCTCAATGGTGTTTACTCTGCCAATGAATTTTTAACCAGAACAAATTTAATGAAGGCCTATCAATTCCCTGAGCACGATACCCCCATTAAAGTGGGTGAGCGGGTGGCTGTAATTGGGGCTGGCAACGTAGCCATGGACGCAGCTCGCACTGCTTTGCGGTTGGGTGCCAAGGAATCCTATATTGTATATCGGCGGTCGGAAAAGGAAATGCCCGCCAGGCATGAAGAAATTGAGCATGCTCAAGAGGAGGGTGTAAAGTTTGCGCTATTAACCAGCCCGGTTGAATTTTTAGGGGATGAAAATGGCAATCTCAAGGCTATGAAATGTGTTAAATATCAGCTGGGTGAGCCAGATGCCTCGGGGCGCTGCCGGCCAGTGCCGATAGCGGGTTCAGAATACGAGATGGCGGTGGACAATGTGGTGCTGGCCTTGGGACAAGGCCCCAACCCACTGGTGCCCAGAACAACTCCCGGGTTGGAATTAACCAAAAAGGGTAATATCGTTGCCAATGAAGAAACCGGTGAGACATCGAAACCAGGGGTTTTTGCCGGCGGTGATATAGTAACAGGAGCAGCGACGGTGATTAAAGCAATGGGCGCAGGTAAAAAGGCCGCACGGGCAATTAATGATTATTTACAAAGCAAGTAATCTAGTCTTAACCCGGTACTGATTAGTGCCGGGTTATTTTATCACCAATATAACCATAATAATGAATAAAGATTACATGGGAGATTGATAAAAATGGAGCTTATATCTGCGATTAAAAATCGCCGTAGCGTTCGTAAATTTATTGATCAAGCGGTGCCAAAGGAAATAATTCAAGAACTGATAGACTTGGCGGTTTGGGCACCAAGCGCCACTAACAAACAACCTTGGGGATTCCTTGTCGTTGACGACCGGGAATATTTATTACAGTTATCAGAAGAAATAAAAAAGGGATTATTGCAGGATATTGATCAAAATTGCCACCTTAAACCATACAAAGAAATGTTAGCAAAGGATGGTTATCATATTTTCCATAACGCACCGGTTTTAGTGGCCATTTACGGCAATGCCAGCGAAAGTTCCTGGTACATAAATGATTGTTCGTTAGCGGCACAAAATTTTATGTTGGCAGCCTATGGTAAAGGCTTAGTAACCTGTTGGACCGGCTTTGCTCAAAAGTTATTAAACTCAACGGAATTTAAGCAAAAACACGGCATTCCTGTTGGTTATCAAATAGTGGCGCCAATAATTTTAGGTTACCCGGAAAAATTTCCAAGTCAAGGTTTAGCCCGCAAGGATTATCCAATATTTAGATAGAAAGTAGTGATTGGCATTAAAGAAAAAACTGTAAAGGAATTAATGATACCGCTGGAACAGTATTCAAAGGTTAGTCCGGATGATACTGTTGCTGACGCGGTTAAAATATTGATTAATTCCTATAGAAATACCGGATTACACCACCGCACAGTGTTGGTGGTTTCTGGAACTAGGCTGGTGGGGCTGTTAACAATGAGAAATTTGCTGGCATCACTTGATCCCGCCCTCTTTAGTGATCGCTATTTGGATGAGAATTATTGGGTTGAAATAACACCGGCAGTTGAACTTCTGGCCCTTGAAGAACTCTTTACTGAGCGGTGTCGGAAAAATTGTTGTAAAAAAGTTGGGGCAATTATGCAACCCTTAGATCTCATCACCATTGAGCATAACGCATCGCTGTTAAAAGCCATACATTTAATGGTGAAAAATCATATTAATTTGTTACCAGTAATGAATGGTGAAGACGTGATTGGTACCATCAGAATGGTGGAAATAGTTGAGGAGGTACACAATTTAATTTTAGAAATGCCTGAATGTAATATCTGATTTTAACACTTTGAGCTAATAAAAAAGCTGGCCCTAGGCCGGCTTTTTTATTTTGTGCGCAGTAATAAATACATATAACCTACATACAAGGTATTTATATACATTACTTTGATTTGCCTCTGAAGCCTTGTCATTAGATAGCTTGGAGTGAGTATGTGTGCGGCCTTTGCAAAAGCACAATATAACAAACTTTACATTTGTAAAGTGATAATTTACAAACGAGAATCGACATAATATACAATCTTTTTATGTATAGCATATATATTAATTTACTCTATAAAATTAAGTAAAATTTTTGAAGGAATATTGCAATGGACATAGAAGTGTAAGTTAAGTGAATTATTCAAAAAATTAAAATATTACGGGAGAAGGGATCTCTGTGGTACTAGATCAGTTGTCTATTCTCTTACACGAGATTGTAAAGGAAAAAATGTCGGTGGAGCCTTGGGAGCCAATAATAAAAAGAATAGATCAATCTAGGTTAGCTGAGCTGGATCTTGACAACCTGCAATTTCAAGTTTTTCAAAAGACCGCAGCAGACTGCCGGTTGATGGAACTGTTTCCAGGGCCGATAGTTTTGTTAGACCATGAAGGAGTTGTGGTTTTTGCTAATTCATCGGCTTTAGCTTGGGTTGGTAAAAGCTATAATGAAGTGAACGGAGAATTTATAGGCGATCTTTTTTCAGATCGCAGGCGGTTAAAATATAAAGGTCAGTTTTTAAGTCCAACCATTGAAGTTTGGGCCAAGAAAAAGGAATGTTTTCTTGAAAAGTGCTATGTCACCACTGCTTTATTATCCAGTCCGGTACCGGTGGAAATAACCACAAAAAATATAATAGATAATGATGAAATATATTCAGCAGTGGTTATTTTCAACAGGTTTTCCGCCGGTAATTTTGATACCGAAATAATGTGTATGTACACTGAATTATTGGCAGATAGCCCGGAATTATTGTTATATTTTTCACAATACATATCAGGACTGGATGTATATACCCGGGGCCATTGCAAAAATGTGGCGGAGTACGCAGGTGTATTGGGGATGGAAATAGGTTTAACCAACAAAGAAATGGAAGAATTATATATTGCCAGCATGTTGCATGATATCGGCAATTTAGCGGTATCACCAAAGGTGTTATATAAAAAAGGAAAGCTAATACCAGCAGAAATGCTGGAAATACAAATACACCCCTTAGCTGGTTCTGATATACTGGAAGAAATGTCTGTATTTCGCGAGCTTTCGCCCTA
Organism: Peptococcaceae bacterium 1198_IL3148; assembly: GCA_036763105.1. Classification (NCBI taxonomy): domain Bacteria; kingdom Bacillati; phylum Bacillota; class Clostridia; order Eubacteriales; family Peptococcaceae; species Peptococcaceae bacterium 1198_IL3148. The sequence goes on from JBAIYS010000002.1 coordinate 304,689, forward strand.
TGTTAGACATCATCATGAAAGGTATGATGGTACGGGGTATCCGGGTAAACTAAAGGGTACAGAGATTCCTCTGTTGTCTAGAATTATTGCCATTGCTGACGCCTTTGATGCCATGACTTCATATCGTCCCTATCGGCAAAAACTTACTCTGCGCCAAGTGAGAGAGGAACTGATAAATAATGCCGGTACCCAATTTGATCCGAACTTGGTAGATATTGCTATTTATTTAATAGATGTTGGTAAGTTGAAACCATCAAAGTATTGTTCCATTTCAGATGTTGGTTAGGAGATAACTGCTTGCAGAACAAAACTTCATTCTTAAAGAAAAAAGGCATTGAAATATCGGTGCAAAGATATTTTATAGACGGTTTAGGGGCCATGGCGCTGGGGTTATTTGCTTCCCTACTTATTGGTGTGATTATAAAAACACTGGGGGAGCAACTACATATAGAAATGTTGAAAAATGTTGGTGCACTGGCTATGAATGACAACCTGGTTGGAGCAACCATCGGTGTGGCGGTAGCCTATGGTTTAAAAGCGCCACCGTTAGTGATGTTTGCTTCTGCCGTTGCCGGTGCAGCAGGGTATTTAATGGGTGGTCCGGCAGGTAGCTTTATAGCCACGGTAATAGGTGCAGAGTTCGGTAAATTGGTAAGCAAAGAAACCCCCGTCGATATTATTATTACTCCGCTAACCGTTATTTTAATTGGTTATGCTGCCGCCGGTACGGTGGGGCCGGTGATTAGCTATGGCATGAAGGAATTAGGCAATTTTATAGAATGGGCCACTGAACTGCAACCTATTCCCATGGGAATTATTGTGGCGGTGGTAATGGGGCTGGCTTTAACAGCACCAATAAGCAGTGCCGCGTTAGCCATTATGATGGAATTGAGTGGTATTGCAGCCGGTGCAGCGACGGTGGGATGCGCTGCCCAAATGGTGGGTTTTGCGGTGGCAAGTTATCGAGAAAACGGATTAGACGGCATATTGGCCCAGGGTTTAGGCACTTCGATGCTACAAATAGGTAATATAGTGAAGAACCCTTGGATATTATTACCGCCTACTGTAGCTGGGGCCATTTTGGGTCCCTTTAGTACCACCATATTTAAGATGACTAACCTTCATTTAGGTGCGGGGATGGGCACAGCTGGCTTGGTGGGTCAATTTACCACTATCACTGCCATGGGATTAAGTACCAATGTGCTGTTAAAAATTCTACTTCTACATTTTGTTGCACCGGGGATAATAGCTTTGGCTGTGGCAACATATATGTACAAAATTGGTTTTATTAAAGATGGAGATATGAAATTAGATTTATAAAAGTAAAAATGCCGGGAAAGAAGCGTTCACTTAGGGATTGAAGAAAAACTTAAATGAACAGCTTCAAGCGGGGCAAAAAAGACCACATAAGAGTTTTTATACTCCTGTGTGGTCTTTTTAACATTCAGCTAATTTTGTCCCAATAGTTCTATAATTAATAGTTTATCTGCAATATCCTTAATAAAATGAGGAATTTCCTCTATATGTTGTGCAATAGCTTTAGCTTTTCCTGGCTTTGAAGAAATATGATATTTTTCAGAAATAGTTTGTTCCATTGAAGTATAATCCTCTATTGCTGTACGCAAATAGGATTCAAAGTCTTTACCGAAGTATGCATAATCGGCTCTAACAATACAATTTTCAGTTTCTGTATCCCATTCTTCTTCGCAAAAGATGCCATTAAACACATCCCTAGTCTTTGATGCATTCCTGTCACAATCAAATATAGCATAACAATTATAACCGTATGCTTTAAATAACCTCCAGTACAAGGGGATTGCATCCTTACCGCGACAATTAACAATTTCGGTTCCATGTTCAGCTAAAGAATACCCACTACGTTTCAAATACACTGGCAGAGCAAAATATTCAGTAGCTCCCTCCACTAAAATGATTGTTTCGGCAAACATTCCTTTTAACTGGTCTGAAAATAGTTTTGTCGAGTAAAAATCAACTATATTTTCTGGTGACACACAATTCTCTGGAACACCTGACCCTATACAAAAATCGCAAAGTTGCTGAGCGGATAGTTGTATTGCTTTAGTAACTCCACCCTCTTTATGTACTCGAACAAGTCCGTCTAAGTATTCTGCATCTATGAATTCTGCGGAATGTGTTGAAATGATTACTTGAATACCACATGAACACATATCCACAACATATTCCTTTAACCATCTTTGAGCTAAGGGATGAAGATGGGCTTCTGGTTCTTCAATAATCAACACAAAGTTTTCACCAGTGAATACTTCCATATATGCTTTAACAAAAGCCATTAATAAGACTTGCTGTTCACCAGTGCCGAATTCTTCAAATCCACGAATATTATCTCCCTCTTTTGCATAGATCCGAAGTGACTTTGCATAATTGTTTGGATCATAGGCTGAAAAATCCACAGCCAATGAATGAACAAACCCTTTTACCGCTCCCTTTAGAGCTTCAGAAAATCGATTAAAAAAACCAGAGAATTCATCAGTCTGTTCAAAGGATGCTGTAATTTGATTAAAGGCTTGTGATAATTCATCTTTATGCTCTGTACTTAAGGCTTCATGTATCTTCTTTGAAAACTTGCTTAACAGAGAGTAGCTACTACTATAATTAAAAGCACTCTGGATATTTCTTTCAGCATCAATCAAGTAAGATTGACAAGCGGAACGCTCTTCATTTTTTATATATAACCTATTTCCATTAACATCGTGAAAAAGATTATTATTAGCCTGTCCATTATAATTATAACTTATAGTTATCACATCATGTCCATTCCCTCTACTATCATAATGTAAAGGCTCAGAAAATTTAGCAGTTATCTGTGCGGTAGGATATTCACTTTGATTACGTTTAAAGTAATCACTTTCCAACATCTCAATATTTGTTGGATACCTTTCACCAAGTAATCTATTTATAGCTGATAATATATTAGATTTTCCTGCGTTATTCGGTCCAAATAGGACAAGTGGCTTATTTTGAGGAAGTTTAAGAGCCACTTTTTCTATCGACCGATAATGTTTAATTAAAAATGCTTCTAACCTCAATCTTTCACCCCCCTAAATTAAATTACTCTGCCAATACTTCCTTAATAATCTGAGCCATCTGTTTGTTGTTTAACTGATCACGGAAATAAACAGTGTATCCATCTTTCGAGAGCATATCAAAGAAAACACGAGCACAATCAATTTTTGCTTTTTCTGTACCACGTAAGTCGGATTTATTTTCTACGTCTTTTGTTTCGACTACAATGTTAAGCTCTTTCTCACCGGAAGCCTTTCTTACAACATACATGAAGTCTGGACTGTACATTCCACCGGTAATAGTTGGTATGGCAATGCTGCTACGTGGAATTTTTCCATATACAATGACTTCTTCGATGTCCGACATAATATTTTTTTGTTCCAACGGTGAGTCATAAGCGAAAGCATCATATAAATACTTCTCACTTGGAGTTCCCGGAACTATCTTTGTGCCAATACGTCCCTGCGCAATATCTTCACGTGGAGAACCGTCTGAATAGGTGAGTGCTGTTGCACCAACAGGCGTATTGCTTTTTGCATAATGGAATCGACCTTGCAAATTATTGCTTCTCCAGTCATGAAATTGTTGGATAAACATGCTGACAGAATTTTCATTAATACGTTCTGGATTTATAGTTCCATTCCTCTTAACATACTCACACAATGCCTCATGCAATACTTTAATTGGAATGTTTGTAGCATTTGTGATCCTCTTAAGAAATTCATTGTAGGGAATAGGTTTGGATACTATATATTGGGCACCTGTATCTGAAACAATCATCATCTGTGAGCCATCGCTCTTAACGATATCTCTGGAGCTAGTCATGACAACGTCTGTAAAAACACCGGGTTTTTCCAGCAAAGATAAAACAACTTTAGCCATATCAGCATCCAGATCATCATCATAGAAAAGTAGGTATCGTTGATTGATTGCTTCCCATAATTCGCGTATTTCACTGTAAACAGCTTTGCGGATTTTTACAGGTCTTGGTTTTGCTACATTTCGGTCTTTTACCTTACCTGAAGACAATCCTGTAGCAAAGTCCGGGTATTCTGCAAAGAAAGCGTCCCTTGTATCGGGTTTTATATTTAATCGCCTGTCTATGTAATGTTTATCATATAGTGCATCAAAAAGTTCATCTGAAGTCATGCCAAGCTTCTTGGCCACTTGTTCCAATCTTTCTTCGCTAATAGAAGAAGCTTGTGGAATTTCTCCGTTTATTTGGTCTATTAATCGTTTAGCAAAGTCTGCCTCTGTGAAGTCGACAATATAATTAAGCTGGAATTCTTCATTGGAGATTCGATTACCATTCTCATCTACAGGCAGTCGTAAACCTCGTCCAACCTCTTGCAGTTTACTGTTTTCACTTCCACTAGAACGAAGTTTAGCTATCGTAAATACATTAGGGTTATCCCAGCCCTCTTTAAGTGTCCATTTTGAAAATAGAAAACGTAAAGTGTTATAGCTACCGTCTTTATTCTTGAAAGAGAGAAGGTGTTTTTTTCCATGAAGGATAGTTTCTACTTCTTTTGCTATATCTTCATCCGAATCGCTATTGTCCTGTGAAAAATAGCCTGCATGGCAAGCAGAAATATCTGCAAGACTTGCTTCCAGATATGCCCGATATTCAGTATCATGCTCACTGAGGGTAGATAGCACCGATTCTATCCGTTCCTTAAGCAATCTCTCAAAAGCTTGTAATAGATAAGGGGTTTTACCTTCCTCGTTTGGTCGATATGATGATATATCATCGATAAAAAATAATGCCAATGTCTTGATCTTGAAATTGCGACCACAGAAGTTTATTTTTTCTGTTTCAAAATGACGCTCAAGGGCAAGACGCATCATCTGCTCTTGATAAGAGGTCATATAGATATCCACATCCAATTCCTCACCAGTTGACTTTTGAATACCATTAGAAAACTCAACTGTTGATTTGCCAATAGCATGAACCGTAATTCCCTCGAAAGCTTCATTAATGATAGATAGTGAATCTCCAGTTTTAAGAGTAAATGTTTTAGTCGATTCATCACGCTTTTTATACTGAAAGGTAACAGAATCCTTGCTTGTGATGGAAGTGATTTTCACCTTTTCTTCACGCTTGGATACCGGTTCAAAATGCTCCTTCGTTACTCCCTTTATCAAATTTTGATTAAAAGATTCACAGGCATTTAAATCATAGAGCAGGTTTTGGTAGTCTTTTACGGTTATTTTGTTTTTTCCACGTCCACTTGTAGTTTCAGGGAAGGTAGCACCAAAGCGTATAATACACTGTGGTTTTATTTCATCAACGATAACCTTAAATGCCTTCTGGTCACGAGAAAATCTGTGTGGCTCATCAATAATAACAACAGGGTTTGTTGCACGAATAGCATCAAGTGGTCTATAAAAACCTTCTACTCCATAATCATAGTCGTCACGGCTAAGCATACCATTTGATCGGACAACAAGTAGTTGCATATTAACTAATAATACATAAATCTTCTTCGTGTTCTGGCAAGAACCTTTTACAAAGTCGCTCACAACACTCGGGAAATAAGAGCGCCCCTTTTTCTTGTTTTTTGGCGCTTCTAGTACTCCAACCTCAATTTCTGTACCATAGCCACAAACATCGGAAAAATGTCGCTTTACATATTCATCACGCAAAAACTGTGCAGTTCCTGCTTTAATCGCAAGTGAAGGTACAGCGATAATAAACTTATTAAGTCCGTAACGTTTATGAAGCTCATATATAGTATGAGTATAAACGTAAGTCTTTCCTGTACCGGTTTCCATTTTAATATCAATATTCAAGCAGTCATCAATAGGCATACTGCTTCGATATTCTGAAGGTATATTTTTTTGAATTTCTCTAATATTTGCAGCTAGTTTAGGATCAGAAAGAGAAATGCTTGGATTTTCATAAAATTGTACAGGAGAAGTTATCTGTACCCCATTCAAAGCAGCACTTATTGCATCTACAGCTTTTTGTTGGTGTGGTAATCCTCGTTGTAGGATAAGTTCCATAACATACCCTCCAATCAATAACGGATATCGAAGTTGATACGCAAGTTTTTCTCTGTATCCTTCAACCGTTTCAAATTAATTTTTAAAGCTTCCATTTCCGTCCATGTAAAACTATAACCGAATAACACCACGTTCTCAGGATTAAAGCTGCCGTCAGTTTCATATTTTACTACAATGGATTCAATCGCCTTATTAGACAATTCCGGGTCAATTAGGTAAAGATGTTTTCCTATATAATAGCCATTGTATCCAGCAAAATTTAACTCCTCAGCATCTGCTGTAAGTCCATATCCATCTCTAACAAGCCACGTTGCAAGGACGGTAGGTTTTCCAAAATCACTAAGAATGTCTTTGTCAGCAAATAATTTATTTTCAGTAGGGTCAAACTTTTCAAGCTTGTCTAGAGTGTTTTGCTCAGGCTCAACCAATGTATAGTGCTTAAAGCCAAGATCCGCTGTTGTATCTGGATAATCTTCCTTTATTTCAGTTGCTGCACGTCTTATTCGTTCCATGCCAATTTCATCGATAGTTTTATAACCAGCTTTTTCAGCATCACTGTTTGGAAGAACAGGTTCGGGGATTTGCACCATAATAAACTTCCTACGGCCACTATCCTCAGCATTTAACTGCATTACAGAATGTGCTGTTGTAGCAGATCCTGAAAAAAAGTCAACAATTATATCATCCTCATTCATTCCAACTTTAATTAAATCGGAAATTAATGAAAGTGGCTTAGGAAAGGAGAAAATTTTACCTCCCAACAGCTCCTCGACTTCAGCGGTTCCACGTCTACTGGAATACTTTGTGTCAGATAAAATGCTACGAATTAATTTTTCATTATGACGCATCTTTTGTACTATGCGATATTCGTCTGAATTTGTTCGGTAGCCGATAATCTCTTGATTCATATACCTTCTTGCTTTTTCTTTTCCCCATCTCCAAACAAACTGAACATTGTTTCTTAACGACTTCGGTGGATATATTTCAATAGAATTATCTCTTTCTTCTAATCCAATTTTAAAGAATCCATCCTCACAAGGTTCATCAAGGTATAAATAAAATGGATAAAATAAGTTAGGACGGTTTCCTTTATGAAAAGCTTCATTACTATTATATAGAGGATGAATATTAAATCCCCCTTTGTCATCTATGTATTTAAAATTCTTATCTGTATCCGGTAACATGTTAGTTTCTGTTTCTTCATTATTCTTTACATAGAAAAGACAGTATTCATGCATTTTACCTATATGTCCGTAGTCACGTGCATTTGGTGTTGAATTAATGACAAAATTTCCAACAAAATTTTCTTCGCCAAAAACATCATCACATAGTAATTTTAAGTTATGACATTCATTGTCATCAATACTAATATAGATTACACCATTATCTTTAAGTAAATCTCGAGCAAGTAAAAGGCGCGGGTACATAAACATCAACCAAGCAGAATGAGAAGCCGAACCACGTTTTGTTAAGTCTAAAATACGTTGTGCCTGTTCTTCGCTAATACTTAGTTTTTCCGAAAGTTCTTCCACAGTAAAATTGAACTGGTCATTATACACAAATCCATCTGTTCCAGTGTTATAAGGTGGATCAATATAAATGCATTTAACTTGACGTGAATAGGACTTCAAGAGATGCTTTAACCCATCAAGATTGTCGCCACTTATGTAGATATTTTCACTGTTCATATTTTCTGGTTTTGAGTTATGTTCCTCGTCCGGCACAACAACTGTTGTAGTATCAATTGAAGCCAGCAATCGGGCATAGTTTTTACCCAAAAACTTAAGTTCATAACCCTCTCCCGTTACAGCAATCTTATCACTTAAAAATTCCTTAAACCGCTCAATATCAAAGGACCCATCTGCCTTAAAACATGAGGGGAAATTTTCTTTTAATACAGCCATTTCTCGACTGTTCGGTGTTGCACTATCATTGGCATTCATAATATCCTTAATCATTGTTATCATTCACCTTGCCTTTCTCAATTTTATCAGGTACAAACTCTAAAATATCACAAATGTCACATTCTAAAGCTGTGCATATTTTTTGAAGTATTTCTGTATTTACATTTTCGTTTCTGCCAAGCTTTGTGATAGTTGCCGAGCTAACACCGGAAAGGCGTTGCAAATCTTTCTTTTTCATATTCTTATCAATTAGCAGCTTCCATAGCTTGTTATAATGTATTGCCATTTTTTGCACCTCCCACAAATATTAATAATTATATCACAAAAACACGCTATAAACAGTATAAATTTTTAATCTCACATTATTTTTCGTCTATTTCAATCACAATTTTCTATTTATGCATTTAATCAAAGGGGTTCAAATCAAGACTTTTAGACAAAAAAGTCTGTAAGTCTATTTGTAAAACCAAAGGCAAAGTTATAACATTAATCTTTCTTAAACTAAATATCACTTCCGCTCAAATTTGAGCAAAAGCATAAGCATTACAGCAGTCTTTACCGGAAAAAAGACAGGCTGTTTTTTTATTTTAGGGGTTCGAATCAATAGAATTCTTCGCTTATGGATGAGGAAGAAAAAATATTTTTAGAAAAACCTCAACTAATGTGATCTACCAAGGCTATAAGGTGAGAGGAAAAAAATCTCCCAATGAAAGCATAGTTTTTCTCTCACTGCTCCTTGACAACTGAATACCCCGAAATGCAAGAGATACTTCAAGCAGAATATGCCATGACGATAATTCCGAGCGTATTCCTTGAAAGATAACGAGGTTGTGTCAAACAAGGCAAACCCTCTGGAACAGTAGCATTTCGGCTCATTTTTAACAGGCAAGGAGGTGAAATAACTGAATATACAATATGATAACTTGCCACAGGTGCTTAAAGATAAGCCACAGTTTTGCTGCTGGAAATATGAAGAACGAAGTGGTAGAAAAACCAAAGTTCCATATAACCCAGTAACAGGTAAAAGGGCAAAAGCAGATCAGCGGAGTACATTTTTAGATTTTAGTTCGGCGGTAGCTGCTATAAGTGATTATGACGGTATCGGATTTTTGGTAGGTAATGACATTTGCGTTATCGACTTAGATGATTGCTTTGATAGCAGCGGTAAGCTTAAGCCTATTGCCCAAAGTATTGTAGAGGCTTTTAGTGGTTGCTATATGGAACACAGTCCATCTGGAAAAGGGCTGCATATTTTCTTTAAGGCCACTGGCTATAACTTTGACAAAACAAAATACTATATCAATAACAGAAAGCTGGGAGTTGAGGTCTATGTGGCTGGAGCTATTAATCGCTTTGTTACCGTAACGGGAAATATGTTTGCAGATGGAGAGATAGCGGAGAAATCGAATGAGCTTCAGATGATACTAGACAAGTATATGCTACGTTCTACCCCTGTGAAGCAACTTCAGGATACAGAAAGTCAATCCTATCTGTCTGACAAGTCTGTTATTGAGAAGGCATTAAAATCAGCAAATGGAGAAAAATTCAAAGCATTATGGCAAGGAGATACGTCTGGTTATGCTTCTGCAAGTGAAGCTGATTTGGCACTTTGCGGTATGCTGGCATTTTGGTGTGGCAGGGATATTGGACAGATGGACAGACTTTTCCGGCAGAGCGGCCTAATGCGAGATAAATGGAATAGACCACAGTCCGGCAGTACTTATGGAATGATAACCATAGTAAAAGCAATTGCAAATGCTACTGAAATATACAAGCCAGGTGGTAAGCGTTCATCAGCTGCAGAAGATTTTGGTGAATGTTCCCTTGCTGACTTTAAGCCTGAGAGTAACGGTCGCTACCCTTGGACGGATATTGGGGCAAGCAGGCTGTTTGCTGATTATTATAAATCTTTTGCCCGCTTTGTTCCTGAAAGGAAGATGTGGTTTTGCTATGAGAATGGCATTTGGATTCCTGATATCGGTAATCTAAAAGTAATGGAAATGTGTAAATCATTGGCTAATCAACTGCTAACCTATGCTTTGACTATTCAGGATGAACATCAAAGAAAGGCATACATTGACTATTGCCGAAAGTGGCAGTCAAGAAGATACAGGGAAACGGTGCTTAAGGATGCACAGAGCGTATATCCCATATCAATGGCTGAATTTGACCAAGACCCACTTATGCTCAACTGTGCCAATGGCACATTGTTTTTAATGTCTATGGATTTTCGTCCCCACAACAGCGAGGACAGGCTTACAAAGATATCTGGTGTTAAGTATGATCCAGAAGCAAAAAGTGAGCGATGGGATAGATTTATTCATGAGATTATGAGCGGAGATGAGGAAAAGGCAAAATTCCTCCAAAAGGCCTTTGGCTACAGTATCAGCGGAGACACTCGGTATGAATGCCTGTTTGTTCTCTATGGTGCTACAACTCGAAATGGTAAAGGTACGCTATGTGAGAGCATTCTTAAGGTATTAGGCAGTTATGGCTGTACCGCAAGGCCAGAGACTATCAGTCTGAAAAAGAACAATAACAGTTCAAGTCCAAGTGAAGATATTGCCCGGCTTGCAGGAGTACGCTTTGTGAATATCTCCGAACCTAGCAGAGGACTTGTCTTAAATGCTGCACAGGTAAAAAGCATGACGGGTGGTGACACCATTAACGCAAGGTTTCTACATGAGAATTCTTTTGACTTTTCGCCAAAGTTTAAGCTGTATATCAACACCAATTATCTGCCCGTTATTACGGATATGACGCTGTTTTCTAGTGGCAGAGTGGTGATTATTCCTTTTGAACGACACTTCGATGAAAGCGAGCAGGATAAAAACCTAAAACGTGAATTCGCCAAACCGAAGAATCAGAGTGCTATCCTCAACTGGCTAATTGAAGGCTATCAGTTGTTAAAGAAGGAAGGCTTGACTTTACCTGATTCTGTTAAGACAGCAACGGAGGCTTATAAACGTGACAGCGATAAAATAGCATTATTTTTCGAGGATGCCTTGGAGGAAAGTCCTAACAGTGAGGTGCGGACATCCGAAGTGTATGCCCGGTATCAGCGGTGGTGTAGTGCCAATGGATGTTATTCGGAGAATGCAAGAAACTTTAAACAAGCATTAACAGCTATTGCCCGTGTAGAACGGAAACGACCACGTTCTGGTGGTGGAATGACCACAATGCTTATCGGATATAAGCTGACTGAAGAAGAATTTCTTCTTATTTAAACACAGTGTAGCAGCTTGTAGCAAGAAAAACAGGTTATATAAAAAATCGCTCTCGTATAGAGAGTTTAGTTTTTACCTGCTACATCTTGCTACAAAGCTTAAAACCACTAAAACACTGGATACAACTCCATGTGTTAATACCTGCCCCTAGGGGAGGTCAAATCTCCACACCTTTACATCTGGACAACGGGCGTGGGGCAACGCGTAAAAAAACGCAGTTTCAAACGGGGTATATACCCCACATTTAATAGAATTTAGGAGGTAAACGATTATGGCAACATCAACAACTTATAATAGAGCGTTTTGGAATGTTATGAAAGGAAAAGAAGAAAATAATCAAAATCTAAGCGAGGGCTTTGATAATGCAGGAGCTTATGTCGCACCAGATGAGTTCAGAGAAGGCTTTAACACTGCTTTGGCAAAGGAGAATATATTCCGCAGATTTGCCACTGTTATCAATCTATCTTCTGCAGAAGGTAAAATTCAAGCGGTATCCTCAACGGGTACAGCAGATTGGGTTGAAGACGGAGATCCAATCCCCGAAAGTGCCGATACATTTACACAGTTTCTGGTGAAATCATACAAGCTGGCATCTCTTATCAAGCTAAACCGCTCATTCGTCACCGATATGAACTTTAATCTAGAAAAATATCTGATGGGTGATTTTGCGAAGCGTTTTGGCAAGGCTGAGGAAAATGCATTGCTTAATGGAAATGGCACAACTCAGCCAACAGGTATCCTTACGGCAGACGCAGATGTAACTACAGCAGACAATAGTACCATCTCTTTTGATGAGATCATCTCTCTGTATTTTTCATTAAAAGATGAATACCGAAATAACGCTGTGTTTATCATGCATGATAATACAGCCATGCTTCTTAGAACCCTTAAAGATACAAGCGGTAGTTATCTGTGGAATTCTTCGGATAACACCATCTTCGGAAAACCTGTAGTTACCTCTCCATATATGCCTACAGTATCAGCAGGAGCAAAAAGCATTGTATTTGGAGATTTATCATACTACTGGCTGATTGAACGTCAACCAATAACGATAAAAAAATTAAGTGAGTTATATGCATTGCAGGGGCAAATCGGATTTTCTGCTTACGAAAGATTGGATGGCAAGCTAATTCAACCAGATGCTCTGAAAATATTACAAATAAAAGCTTAAATAATGGATTAGGTACTGGGTCATCAATTCGGCTCAGTGCCAGTTCCTTCAAAACATCGGACAGGAGGTCACGATATGGAAAATCAAAGTAACAGCCGCACAACCAAATCCGATATCGGAGGTACGGTCTATGTGGTGGAATCACGAGTAAGCGATTCAGCAAAGGAAAGTGCATATTCCAAGCTGAAACGACTGATTACAGTCAACGCAAAAAGCCTTTCAAAGTTATCTGATAGTTCATATAAACCCACGGAAATCAACTCGACTTCTTCAAGGTAGTACGGTAATATACATAGTGCTAAACCGCTTGAAGACTGTCGGAAATGGAGGAGAAAAATGAATAGACAGTCAACATTTAGTACTATACGTAAATCAACATTAGCATTTGAAGAAGCGAAAATTACTGCTCTTTACTGCAGGCTTTCCCGTGATGATGAGCTTGCAGGGGACAGCAACAGTATAGTAAACCAGAAGGCAATTCTAAAGAAATATGCTGAGGACAACGGTTTTCGTAACATCGAATTTTATGTGGATGATGGGGTCAGCGGTACAACTTTTGATAGACCAGACTTTAACCGCATGATTGCAGATGTAGAGTCCGGTAGAATCGGAACGATTATCATCAAGGATATGTCCCGCTTCGGCAGGGATTACCTCAAAGTAGGTTATTATACCGAGATTATGTTTCCTGAAGCAGATGTACGATTTATTGCTATTAACAACGGTATTGATAGTGCAAACCAAGCAGACAGTGACTTTACACCGTTTCTTAACATTATTAATGAATGGTACGCTAAGGATACTAGCAAGAAAATCCGTGCTGTGTTCAAATCCAAAGGACAATCCGGTAAGCCACTCTGCACCAATCCACCTTACGGTTATATTAAAGACCCTGAAGATAAGTTGCACTGGATTATAGATGAGAAAGCCGCCGAAGTGGTCAGAGATATTTTCCGACTGTGCATGGCTGGCTTTGGACCCACGCAGATAGCAAAGCAACTTGAAAAGCGATGCATTGATACACCTACGGTTCATCTTCGCAAAATGGGTATTAACACTCCAGCAAGACCACCTGAAAACCCATATGCTTGGTCGGCTCGTACCGTAGCAGATATTCTGGCTAAAATGGAATATCTAGGTCACACGGTGAATTTCAAGACTTCTAAAAAGTCATATAAGAGCAAAGTCAAGATATTGAACAATCCAGAAGATTGGCTAGTTTTCAAAAATACCCATGAAGCAATTATTGATGAGGGGACTTGGGAAACAGTGCAGAAAATCAGAGATGGCAAGCGAAGACCATCACGATTAGGTGAAATGGGAATGCTTTCTGGCATGATGTTTTGTGCCGACTGTGGAGCAAAGCTGTATCAGGTTAGAGGCAAGGGATGGACACACGATAAGGAATATTTCGTTTGTGCGACTTACCGCAAGAAAAAGGGTATGTGCAGTTCACATCAGATACGTAATGTTGTAGTGGAACAGCTTTTGCTAGAAGATTTAAGACGTGTAACCTCCTTTGCCAAAGACCATGAACAGGAATTCATCCGTATAGTTATGAATAATTCAGAAAAGGAACTTGCCAAAGAACTCCGCCAAAGTCAAAAGGAGTATGAACAAGCACAGACTCGCATTGCTGACATAGACAAAATCATTCGAAAGCTATATGAAGACAATGTGATGGGCAAAATTCCCGAAGAGCGTTTTTACAAGATGTCGGCTGAATATGAAGCCGAGCAGAAGGCACTGGAAGAAAGGATATCCAAATTAAAGCATACCATTGATACAGCAAATGAACAGTCCCTCAATACCGACCGCTTTTTGGCACTGGTTAAAAAGTACACAGAAATTACAGAATTGGATGCAGAAATTATCCGAGAGTTTATTGACAAAATTATAGTATTCAAGGCTGAAAAGATAGATGGCCGCAGAACCCAGCGGATTCAAATTTTCTATAACTGCATTGGTGCTATCGACTTACCAAAATAAACGAAAAAACGGCATAGCCGAATATCAACGACTATGCCGAATTTTTTAGGAATTATAAATCCCTATCTGACCGCTCCTAATACCCGGTATTTTTATTTGGGCTTAAATGGTGTATACTGGTAGTTGAATTCTTTTAGTGGAGGTACCCAATGGACGAACAGTTAATCATAAATCAAGTTTCCGAAGCCACTAATATTAGCAGTAAGCAAGTATTACCCACCGTTAAGCTATTGGACGAAGGTAATACTGTTCCGTTTATATCTCGTTATCGTAAAGAAGTTACCGGTGAATTAACTGATGTTCAGGTGCGTGATATAGAGGAGAAACTAAAGTTCTTCCGCAACTTGGCACAGCGCAAAGAAGAAGTGGTGCGCTTAATAGCTGAGCAGAAAAAGTTAACTCCTGAATTACAGCAACAGATAGAAAGTGCCACTAAAATTACCGAAGTAGAAGATATCTATCGCCCCTTTCGTCCCAAACGTCGTACCAAAGCATCCATTGCCAAAGAAAAAGGCTTAGAACCGTTAGCCAATTACTTACTATCATTTCCTGCGGTGGGTGATGTATGGCAGCAGGCTAACAAATACCTAAATATAGAAAAAGAAGTGACTTCTGCCGCCGAGGCGTTACAAGGTGCCCAGGATATTATTGCTGAACAGGTAGCGGATCACCCCAATGTTAGGGGGTGGGTAAGAAGGTTTATGGCCAAACATGGGAGTTTAGTGACCGTTGCCAAGGATGCCGATGCTAGGTCGGTCTATGAAATGTACTATCAATATAATGAACCAGTGAAAAAGATTTTACCTCATCGGATACTGGCCATAAATCGTGGAGAAAGGGAAGAATTTTTAAAGGTTAGGATTGAAGTAGAAGAAGAGCAGATTCTAGAACATCTTTATAAAGAATGGACTAAACCCGGTAGTGTAACCACCGATCAGGTTAAACAAGCGATCAAAGATGGATTAAATCGCTTAATACTGCCGGCGGTGGAACGGGAAGCGCGCAATGAATTGACTGAGATTGCTGAAGAACAAGCAATTAAAGTCTTTAGTAAAAACTTGCATCAATTATTATTGCAACCTCCGGTCACTGGCAAGATTATGTTGGGGGTGGACCCTGCCTACCGCACTGGCTGTAAATGGGCGGTGGTTGACGATACTGGGCGGTTGCATGAAGTGGGTGTGGTTTATCCCACTCAGTCTGCGGCTAGAGTAGAACAGGCGAAAGCAGTATTTAAACAACTGGTGGACAAGCACCAGATAGACATTATCGTTATTGGTAACGGTACTGCTTCTAGAGAAACCGAAAGCTTTGTTGCTGAGTTTATTAAAGAATATACTGCCAAACAATTGCAGTATATAATTGTCAGTGAAGCAGGGGCCAGTGTATATTCCGCCTCTGATATAGCCCGGGGTGAATTTCCTGACCTGGATGTGGCCCAGCGCAGCGCGGTATCCATCGCCCGTAGATTGCAGGACCCATTGGCGGAACTGGTGAAAATTGACCCTAAATCATTGGGGGTAGGGCAGTATCAGCATGATGTTAATCCGAAAAAATTGGCAGAAAATCTTACTGCTGTGGTAGAAACGGCCGTTAACCATGTCGGTGTGGATGTAAACACCGCTTCCCCGGCGCTGCTGGCTTATGTAGCTGGTATTAACGTTACCGTGGCCAAGAATATAGTGGCCAACCGGGCAGAAATCGGACGGTTTAAAAATAGAAACCAGTTGAAAAAGGTGCCGCGGTTAGGCCCCAAAACATACGAGCAATGTATTGGTTTTTTGCGCATTTTTAACGGCGAAAACCCGTTGGATAAAACCCCCATTCACCCTGAATCCTACGATATAGTAAAGAAACTGTTACAGCAAATTGATTGCAAGCTGGAAGAAGTGGGCAGCGAGGAAATGCGCCGCAAGCTTTCCCAAATAAATGTTGAGCAGATGGCAACGGCACTAAATGCCGGTGTGCCAACTTTGAAGGATATAGTGGAGGCACTGATGCGCCCCGGGCGTGATCCCCGAGAAGAATTGCCCAAACCAATACTGCGCACCGATGTGTTAACAATGGATGACTTAAAGCCGGGTATGGAACTTAAAGGGACGGTACGCAATGTGGTGGATTTTGGTGCCTTTGTGGACATAGGAGTGAAAGTTGATGGGTTGGTACATATTTCACAAATGACCGACCGCTTTATCAAGCATCCACTGGAAGTGGTGTCCTTAGGTGATATAGTTACCGTTTGGGTGATGGAAGTGGATACTGTTCGTCAGCGCATTAGTTTAACTATGAAAAGGTAATATTATGAAATTGCTTATTCACAAACCAAATGGTTGTGATATAATACACATAGTATAATAATCGACTACATAACTTCAGGAGGGATTTTTGTGAATTTACTTATTATGGGGCCGCCTGGTGCTGGTAAAGGAACCCAGGCCGAAAGATTGGTTAAGGAATTGGCAATCACTCACATTTCCACCGGTGATATGTTCCGTGCCGCCATCGCTGCCGGTACTGAAATGGGCATGAAGGCCAAGGAGTACATGGACAAGGGTGCATTGGTGCCAGACGAAGTGGTTATTGGTATGGTAAAGGATCGCCTGCAAGAGGAAGACTGTAAAGAAGGTTTCTTGCTTGATGGTTTCCCCCGGACAGTGGAACAAGCTAAAGCCTTAGACGCTACCTTAGAAGAGCTAGGCATTAAACTGGACGGTGTAATTAACATTGAAGTTCCGCTGGAGAAGTTAATGGCTCGTCTGACCGGTCGTCGAGTTTGTAAAGGTTGCGGCGCATCTTATCATGTGCTCTTTAACCCACCGCAAGCAGAGGGTAAATGTGACAGTTGCGGCGGCGAATTGTATCAGCGCAGCGATGACAACGAAGAGTCCGTTGGCACTCGCCTTAATGCCTATATGGAAAAAACCCAGCCGTTAATTGATTACTATCAAGCCAAGGGATTAATTAAAGCTATAAATGGTGATCAAGATATTGACAAAGTGTTAGCTGATGTTTTAGCTGCCGTTAAGTAATTGTATTAAAGGGGCTGTTGCAAAACTGTGCAACAGCCCCTTTATTGTTAATGACGAAACCCAGGTGTCTTTTGCCTTTGCATTTTAGGTTAATTGAAAAACCCGGCACCTGCTGCAGTTGGCGAACGACATATAGTGGCGCAGCGAACCGAAGTTAGCGAAGGAGGTTGTTGGCGGCAGGGTGGCGCATAGGACGTGCGCCACCGGCAACTGAGCCATGGACGGCGAATTTGCCGGGTACGCTGCCGGAGACAACCGGATGAGCTTAGTTCGGTCTGCGAAACTATCCCCAAAGTGAGCGGTGCAGCAGGTGCCGGGTTTACTGAAACCTTTATCTTTTGCTTATGGGGATGTTTCTCCACGGCTCATTGGTTGGGGCGGATTTTGGGTACTGTATATCTGACCAGACATATTTAAGTGTTTTGAATGCAAATCGCTGGTTTCGCCATAATTGTCATTCCATACATGGGCTTTATGGTTGTCAATGGCAGCAAAGGTTTTGGCCTGTTGGGCATGCTCATTCACTAGGGACGCTGCTTTTTCTACACTAATAATTGTTCCTGGTCCACCCACACAACCGCCGGGGCAACCCATTCCTTCCATAAAATTGGCGTCTAATTTACCCTGTTCCAGTTGTTTTAAATACATGTTGCATTCCTTGAGTCCGTTGCCCTGCACAGCTTTGATCTCATATTCAGGAGCCAGCCTTTTAACAGCCCGTTTGATAGCTTCGGTTACTCCGCCAGTATGGGCGTAGATTCGGCCATCGTGGGAGGCATCTTCCATTTCCAGTTCACCTAGCGAACCATCTAAAGGCACATCACCGGCCTCTAATAAAGCTTTAGTTTCTTTAAATGTTAACACACAATCTATGGCCGGATGTAAATCCGGTCGCTTGGCTTCTGACTTTTTGGCAATACAGGGGC
The DNA here is from genome assembly GCA_036763105.1 of Peptococcaceae bacterium 1198_IL3148. NCBI lineage: Bacteria > Bacillati > Bacillota > Clostridia > Eubacteriales > Peptococcaceae > Peptococcaceae bacterium 1198_IL3148. The sequence continues at coordinate 322,986 of JBAIYS010000002.1, forward strand.
CGATGAAGACTACTCGACACTGGGGTTCACGATTCTTCAGCATTTTACCCAGGGCGATCATTGGTGATACTGATGGGGAGAGCAAATTGGCTACCTTTGGCCTAATCTTTTCCACCAGTTTAATAAATGCTGGACAACAGCAGGAGGTAATCATAAAATTTTCTCCTTGTTGCCGACGATTTACAAATATTTCAGCTTCGTGCTCGGTAATTACATCTGCCGCTAGGGCCACTTCATAAACATCGGTGAAGCCGATGGCTTTTAGAGCCCCCTTAATTATTTCCGGCGTCACCCGGTTGCCAAATTGGCCCACAAAGGATGGTGCTAAGATGGCATAGACTGGATGTTCCTTTCGTTGCATAATCATACTGGCCACCTGGGCAAACTCTGAACGGGTAACAATGGAACCGGTAATGCAAGAATTAACACACCAAGTACACTCTACGCATCGGTCTGGGTTGATGCTAAAATTACCCTTTTCATCTTTGTTGATGGCCCCGGTAGGACAAACGTCAGCACAAGGTTGCATGTCTAGGCAATCATCACATGCCCCTTCAATAAGTTGCACTAACAGCATGCTTTCACCCTTATCTTCGTCCATCAAAAGTGATAATCTTTTATTGAGCCGTTCCCGCCAAAATTGATACTGCTCATCCTTTTCAGTAATACCGCTGTCTTTCATAATCCGGTCTATCACTTTGTCGCGTTTAGGGGCTTGGCCTTCACCTTCTCTGATTTGCCTAGCTAAACTAACTAACACTCGATGGGCAAATTCACTGGGTTGCAAAACATCACCTCATTGGTATTGGCATATATGAGGTATTGTTTTCAAATTACATAAAATTATCCATATCTAACAAGAAGTCGGAATTCAATTTGTTGCGACTTCTTCTTCCAGTTCTACCCAAGCAGTTAAATATTCATCTAATTTTTCTTTGGCTATGGTCAAGGTTTCGTTGACTTCTTGACACCTATTATGATCTTTATAGACTTCTGGTTTACAAAGATCTGCCTCCAGTTTGGCAATCAGTTGCTCTTGCTCTGTAATCAGTTGTTGTAGCTCATCTATTTTTCTTTGTCGCTGTCGTTCTAGGCGTTTTATCTCTTTACTTTTATAATAATTTTCTTTATCCTTCTGGGTGGTTTGTTCATCTTGGATGTTAGCTATTTGTAGTGGTTCCGGTATAGTTGGTTGTTGTTCTTGTTTTTTTAGCAGGTAATAGTCATAATCACCCAGAAAACTTTCTACGCCGTTTTTATTTAACTCGATTATTCTGGTGGCTACACGATTAATGAAGTAACGGTCATGGCTGACAAATATTATTGTACCTGGAAAATCGGTCAGGGCATTTTCTAACACTTCACGACTATAAATATCCAAGTGGTTGGTTGGCTCGTCCAGTATTAGCAGATTGGCCCTTTGCAAAAGCATTTTAGCTAAAGCTAACCGGGCTTTTTCGCCACCACTTAGATCAGCTACCCTTTTCAAGACATCTTCACCACTAAATAAGAAGTTGCCCAGCACGGTGCGAATATTCTTTTCATTCATTAAGGGATATTGGTCCCAAAGTTCATTAAGAACTTGTTTATTGCCTTGTAGATTAGCCTGCTCTTGATCGTAATAAGCTATTTGTACATTGGTGCCATAATAGATGGAGCCAAATTTCGGCTTGATAAAATTTAACACCGTTTTGAGTAATGTGGATTTTCCAACCCCATTAGGACCAACCAAGGCCACGCTTTCACCACGTTCAATTAATAAATTGATCCCCGATGACAAAGTTTTATCGGCATAGCCAATACTCAAATCCCTAAGCTTTAATACCTCTTTGCCACTTTGCACTTTTACATCAAAATTAAAGTTAGCCCTTTTTGTGGCCACCTCAGGTTTATCCTGAAGCTCCATTTTTTCTAGCATCCGCCGTCTGCTTTGGGCCCTTTTGGTTGTCGAAGCCCGAGCCAGGTTGCGTTGGACAAATTCTTGTAACTTAGCCACTTCTGTCATCTGTTTGTTGTATTGCTTAAGCTGTTGTTCCAACTGTTCGGCCTTTAATTCTAAGTATTTAGAATAGTTGCCAGCATAACGCACAATTTTATTGCGCTCCAGCTCATAGATGATATTTGTTAATGTATCCAGTAGGTAGCGGTCATGAGAAATCACCAGCATGGCCCCAGGATATGATTTGAGATATTGTTCCAACCAGTTTAATGTGTTAATATCCAAGTAGTTGGTGGGCTCGTCTAACATTAAGACATCTGGTGACTGTAGCAATAATTTAGCTAGGGCAACCAATGTCTTCTGGCCGCCACTTAAGCTTTTAATGGCGGTATCATAACCTAGGTCTGTTAAGCCCAATCCATGCATAACGCTGCGGGTTGTGGCCTGATAACTATAGCCACCTTTATCCTTAAAGGTATCAGATAGTTTAGCATAGTTATCCAACAACTGTTGGTAACCTTTACCATCAACTGCAGAATCGGCTATTTGCTGTTCCAGCTTTCTTAGTTGCTGTTCCATTGAAATTAAGGGTTGGAAAACGGCAATCAGTTCTTGATAAATGCTGTTGTCGGAGTGCAAACCGCTGTCTTGGGAAAGATAGCCAACGGAAATTTCCTTTGGTTTAATAACCTCACCGGCATCACAGGTGAGGTCTCCGGCCAATATTTTCATCAATGTGGACTTGCCAGCACCATTGATGCCCACCAGTCCAACCCGCTCGCCGGATTGGACAGTTAGGGTAACATCGGATAAAATAGTTTTGGCGCCATAAGATTTTACAATATGGGATGCTTGTAATAATATCAACTTGCTCACCTCTACACTTTAAGTAGTTTATCGCAGCATGTTGGTAACAGGCAAGGGTTTGCTGCCATATAAATTAAATATTTATCACAATAGGGAGGATGTTATGATTACAGTTGAACCAAAATCAGGAAATATTGGGTTGATTAAAGCACCACATGCGGCAAAGGCCACAGGAATTACATTGTATAGTCCAGACTTTGAGCCTATATACAATGAATTAAAGAAGCTGGATGTTTTAATTGGTGGATCTATGACTGGCAAATTTGATGACCATTGGGAATACAGTCCAGAGGAAGATGCATATTTGTTGATACTAAATTATTTCCAAGGTAAGGCTGAATTTGCCATAAAATTTCCCAAAGCAAGATCCGGTCAAATATTGCAAGCGGTGGTGGAACAAGGACAACGGGTTGTCACCATGGTGCTAAAATATAAACAGGATTCTCACAAACTGTTTGATGATGCAGTGGTACTGATGGGCATTGAGTTAGAAATTTTACCAGAGGCTGGATGGCCGGTAATAAATGATTAATCCATTGTAATAAAGGTGTTCCAACCAAGGAACATCTTTATTATTTTTTTATTGTTGACGTAGCATATTTTACTAAAACACTTAATAAAATGTCTGATAATTGAACACTTTTTCTTTCCGCCGTTGAAAGAAAATTTTTAAATTATTATTTAGTGCTGGCAGGAATTATTGTGCCAGTGTAGAATAAATTATACGTCAAAATATTAAACAATTGATTGTCAAGTGTCATAAGCAAAAAAGTAGTATTAATAGGTGATAGTTTATTATGAAATCTAAGCACAATTTTAATCTGCGTGTCCACGACGTCCCAATAATTACATTGGATAGTGCTGAGTATGAACAAACATTAAAAAATATACCAGAAAAAACTCTTTTAGTAAATGATAATGATGATTTGTTGGCGATATTATCAAACAAAGAATATCATGGACAAGACTTGTTGGTTATGGGTAAAAATGTCAGAGTTAAAGGATTAATTGACAAAACTACTTTGGTTAAACACATTGCCAAATCATACGGTCACTTGCTGGCCTTTATGGAATCGATGTTGGTTTCTGAAGCAGAGCAAAGGAATACAGAGGGTGTTTCTGAATTTGATAAATTGGTGGGTCGGTCGGCAAAGATGCAGGAGATCATTAAGCTGTGTAAAAAGGTTGCTGCCACTGATACCCCTGTTTTGGTGCGTGGGGAAAGCGGCACAGGAAAAGAAACCTTTGCCCGGGCGCTACATCGGGAGAGTCCCCGCCGTAATGGCCCCTTTATTACGGTGAACTGCGGTGCCATTCCGCCCTCTTTGTTTGAAAGTGAGTTATTTGGCTATGCCGAAAGGGCTTTTGCGGGGGTTAATGCAAAGGGCAAGCCTGGTATTATTGAATTGGCGGATGGTGGCACAGTTTTTCTAGATGAAGTAGGCGAGCTGCCGTTAGATATTCAAGTTAAATTAATGGCAGTGATGCAAAGGGAACAGATAACCCGCGTAGGGGCCACTGAACCCACCAAGGTTGATGTGAGAATAATTGCAGCCAGCCACAGAAATTTAGAAAGTCTGTTGGAAAAAGAATTGTTTCGTGAAGATTTATTTTACCAGTTGAATGTTATTTCCATTGAGATGCCTCCATTGAGAAAGCGCAAAGAGGATATTCCGGAGTTGGTAGAAATATATACTCGGGAGTTTGGTGCTGTCTATAATAAACCATTTCTTAAAGTGTCACCGGAAGTGGTCAGAGCTTTTATGGAATACTCATGGCCCGGTAACATCCGAGAATTAAAAAATGCTGTGGAGCGAATGGTGGTTTTGGCAGAGGATGAAGTGGTTACTGTAAACTGCTTGCCTGAAAATCTGCGCAACTACACCTACATATCAATGTCAACATCCCAAAAAGGAAATTTAATGCATATGGCAGTTGAAGCTGAAAGACAGCTAATTTTAAAGTCCTTAGAAAAGGCTAACGGCAATCGATCAGAAGCTGCCAGGTTACTCGGAATACCCCGGAGTACTTTATACTATAAGTTGCGTCAATTGGGTATCCCGGCAAAGGGCCAAAGTTAAATTTTATCTCGGGAGGTGAGGGCGGAACAACAACTGGTTAATTAAGTAGAACAGATGAAGAGAAGTAGAAATGAGGAGGTTAAAAATTGAAAAAGAGAAGTTTGTTATGGGTGCTAATTACACTATTAGCCCTATCACTGATGGTGGTGGGTTGTGGCGGCGGTGAACAAGCAGCCACTGATGGTGCCGACACCTCTGCCGACAGTGGTGACACCATTAAAATTGGTTTTTTAGGTGCCAAAACAGGTGGTCATGCTGATTTCGGCATTAAAACCTTAGCTGGCATGCAAATGGCTGTTGATGACATTAACAAAGCGGGCGGCATTTTGGGTAAACAATTAGAAATTGTTGAAGAAGATCATGGCAGTAAGTTAACCGAAGGTGCGAACGTTGTTCAAAAATTGATTCAACGGGATAAAGTTGTTGCCATCATCGGCGATCCCACCACCGGCATTACCAAATTGGCGGCGCCAATAGCTGAAGATAACAAGATTGTACTTCTGTCCGCCGGTGCGGTGGGTGATAATGTTGTCAATGACGAACAGGGGAATCTGCGGGAATTTGTATATCGGAACACCCTTTTGGATGCGGTTGCCGCTCCCTCAGTAGTTAAATATTTGAAGGAAGAACTGGGTTGGCAAAGGGTTGCTCTAATCACCTCAATGAATAACGATTACAGTGTTGGTTTATCTAAAATCTTTAAACAGGCCTTGTTGGACAATGGTTTAGAAATAGTTGCTGAAGAAAGTGTTCAGGACGGTGACCAGAATTTCAGCGCCCAGGTTACTTCAATTAAACCTAAAAACCCCGACGGTATTGTGTTCACTGGTTATTATACCGAAGGTGGACTGTTAATGAAGGAAGTTAGAAAACAAGGAATGGACATCAACATGGTTGGTGGAGATGGTATGCTTGGTGCCACCCTTTGGGAAATGGGTGGTGAGGCTGTAAATGGCAGTATGGTATACTGTGGTTTTGAAGCTGACCCTTCAATGGCTGAAGGTAAAACCAAAGATTTTATCGACCGTTACAGTGAAGCCAATAACGGCGAACTACCTAACATGTTCGTAGCCCAAGGTTACGATGCGGTGATGATGTTAGCCGATTCAATTACTGCGGCTAACAGTGTTGATCCCAGTGTATTTAAAGAAGAGTTCAAAAAACTAGCCGACTGGCAAGGTGTTTCTGGTACCATTACCATTCAAGACAACCATGAGCCATTAAAGAGCCCAGTCTACCTATTGGAAGTTGCCGAGGGAGATAATGGGCAACAGTTTAAAGTAAAAGCTGCTATTCCTGTAAAATAAATAATCAAGGTGATGACCATTGTGCCTAGGCGCAATGGTCACTCCTTGGTTATACCACCCGAATGGAGGAAGCGTTACATGCTGGAACAACAATTAATTAACGGTTTAACCTTGGGGGCGGTTTATGCATTAATTGCTTTAGGGTACACCATGGTCTATGGTATTATCCAACTGATTAACTTTGCCCATGGTGAAATTTATATGATTGGGGCATTTGTCGGGGTATCGATGGTGGCTGTTTTTGGCCAAGGTTTTTTAGCTTCCATGCTTTTGGCTATGCTGGTGTGCATGATTTTAGGTATGACTCTTGAACGTGTTGCTTATCGGCCTCTGAGAAGATCTACTAGATTGGCAGCATTAATATCAGCCATTGGTGCCTCTACATTTTTGCAAAACGCCATGTTACTTTGGAAAGGCCCTCAACCCGTGGGGTTCCCTGAGGTAATTAAAGACGCCATTTATCATATTGGCCCGATAGAAATATCGAAGGTACAGCTAATTATTTTAGCCACTGCGGCAATATTGATGGCGGTGCTAAATTATATTGTTAAGTATGTCAAGATTGGCAAGGCGATGCGTGCTGCTTCACAGGATTATGATACCGCCTCGCTGATGGGGATTGATATTAACAAAGTAATCTCCTTTACCTTTGCCATTGGATCTGCCCTGGCAGCAGCTGGCGGCGTGCTTGTGGGTATGTACTTTAATTCTGTGGCCCCACTAATGGGTGTGACGGCAGGTATCAAAGCATTTTGTGCTGCGGTTTTGGGAGGCATTGGCAGCATCCCCGGAGCTATGCTTGGCGGGATTTTCCTTGGGGTCGCAGAAACGTTGGGAATTGCAGTGGGCTTTAGTACCTACAGAGATGCCATTGCTTTTACACTGCTGATCATTGTATTGTTATTTAAACCAACTGGGTTGCTGGGGAAACCCATCCAACGGAAAGTGTAGGTGACGCAGCATGGATACTTTGATTGCCTCTTTTATTGATCCATATTATATGCAGGTCCTAACGTTGCTGGGTATCTACATTATAGCAGCTTTAGGTCTTAATCTTATCACTGGCGTTACTGGACAATTTTCATTTGGCCATGCGGCATTTTTAGCCATTGGTGCATATGGCGCGGCCATTTTAACTGTTAAATTTCAAATTCCATTTTATGTTGCCCTTTTAGCCGGTGGGTTAATGGCAGCGTTTTTTGGTGTGGTCATTGGGTTCCCGGCATTGCGCCTCACTGGTGATTATCTGGGCATTGTAACCTTGGGTTTCGGTGAGATAATCAGAGTGGTTTTTTTAAACTTAGAGATTACCGGTGGCGCCCTAGGACTTGCCGGTATTGCTAGAAATTCCAGTATTACTGTGGTTTATGTGCTGGTTGTTATCACTATTATCATTATGTATTATTTGCAGAGTTCCCGTTTTGGTCGAGCGCTGATTGCCATTCGTGAGGATGAGATCGCTGCTGAAACAATGGGAGTGAATATATCTGTTTATAAAATTAAAGCCTTTGCCATTGGTTGCTTTTTTGCTGGTGTTGCCGGTGGATTATATGCCCATTTGCTACAATACTTAAATCCCACTGACTTTGGTTTTGCCAAATCCTTTGAACTTTTATGCTTCGTTGTTTTGGGGGGATTGGGCAGTATCCCCGGGGTTGTGCTGGGGACTACCATTTTGACTATGGCCCCAGAATTCCTTAGGTCTATGTCGGACTACCGGATGATGATTTATGGTGCGCTGATGGTTATCATGATGATTTTCCGTCCCCATGGTTTGTTGGGAGGCATAAACTTGCACCGGATGTTATTTAAGAACAAATATAAAATTGAAACTAACCGCGGCACCACCGATGAGGTGTGATTCTGCGGTAAGGAGTGATAGGTTTTGACAGCGATTCTTGAATTGCAAAATGCAACTATCCGCTTTGGTGGCTTGACTGCAGTTGACGGAGTGAATATGACCATTAATAAAGGCACCATTAGAGCGCTCATTGGACCTAATGGGGCAGGAAAGAGCACAATATTTAATATTATTACCGGTATATATCCACCCTCCAGCGGCAAAGTGTTATTTCAGGGTGAAGATATAACTGGTTTAAATCCCTATCGCATAACCCATCGGGGGATTGCCCGTACTTTCCAAAATATTAGACTGTTTAAAACGATGACGGTGTTGGAAAACGTAAAAATTGGACAACACTGCCGAACTAAAAGCGATGTTTTGGGGGCCATCACCAGATGCATTAATCCCAAAGTAAGACAAGAGGAGAAGCAAATCGAGGAAGCGGCTTTAAAAGCGCTGGAATTGATGGAATTGGCGGACAAAAGGTATGACTATGCTAAAAACCTTTCCTACGGCGAACAACGTCGCTTAGAAATTGCCCGGGCACTGGCCACTGATCCATCCTTGATACTGTTGGATGAACCAGCTGCTGGTATGAATCCGCAAGAAAAGCAAGTGTTGATGAAGATGATTAAAAAAATACAAGATATGGGCTTGACGGTCTTTTTAGTTGAACACGATATGAAATTTGTAATGAATTTATCAGATCAAGTTGCTTGCTTGGACTATGGCCGAAAAATTGCTGATGGGTCACCGGCTGAAGTGCAAAAGAATCCTGAGGTGATTGAGGCATACTTAGGAAAGGATGTGGATTAATTGTTGCTGGAAATTAACGACCTGCACGTTTCCTATGGCGCCATACGGGCATTAAACGGGATATCTTGCACCCTCAATGAGGGTGAAATTGTTGCTTTAATCGGAGCCAATGGTGCTGGTAAAAGCACAACATTGCGTACCATATCGGGATTAATAAAGCCCCATCAGGGTGCTATTACCTATAAAGGTGTAGATCTGACTAAAATGCCCCCCCATAAAATAGTTACTTCTGGTATATCCCAAGTGCCGGAAGGGCGACGGGTTTTTCCGCTGATGTCGGTGATGGAAAATTTAGAAATGGGTGCTTATACAAGAAGTAATAAAGCTGAGTTTAAAGAAACTTTGGCCACAGTGTTCCAGCGTTTTCCCCGTTTGGAGGAGCGCAAAAACCAGTTGGCTGGTACCCTTTCCGGTGGCGAACAACAGATGTTAGCCATGGGGAGAGCATTGATGTCAAAACCCGAGGTGTTGCTTTTGGATGAACCTTCCATGGGTTTAGCACCGATGCTAGTAAAGGAAATATTTGAAATTATTAAGGACATTAATAAAACCGGAACCACCATAATGTTGGTGGAGCAAAATGCACATATGGCGTTATCCATTGCTGATAGAGCCTATGTGCTGGAGACGGGTGAGATTGTACTTTCAGGCGATGCCACAGAACTTGCCAATAATGATCAAGTGCGCAAAGCTTATTTAGGCGAAGAATAACATGATGATCTTCTTCCTAAAGGGAGGATAATATGAATAAACTAGGTAATCTTACAGTGGCGGAAATGCTTTACCGCAATTTTGTGGAAGTGCCTCCTAATATCACTGTTAGCGAAGGGCGAGCCATTGCCGCTATTAAACAGTCAGCATTAATTGTGTTAGAAAACCAACAACCCACCGGCATTGTTCTTTACAAAAAATTATTTAAAAGCAATGTAGATCCCGATGCAAACATCAGTGAGATAATGCGAACTGACTTTACAAAACTGGAGTGCGACACTTTAGAAGATGACATTTTAACTTATTTAAGGGAATTGCGCTATCACCCATTAATTGTAATGGGCAGCAACAAAGAAGTATTGGGATTGTTAGCTTTTGATTTGCTGTTTATTGATTTAACTAATTCATTAAAGGCGTCCCAGGCTAGATTAGAAACGGTATTGGACGTGGTAAATGAAGCAATTTGTGTGGTGGATGATCAAGATAAAGTGGTCTATTGGAACCACAGGGCAGAGTCCCTCTATAATATTAAAACAGAGGATATTGTGGGCCATAATATTGAAAAATATTTTTCCAATCTGATGATAACCAAAGTAATAAAAGAACGCGTAGGAGTAAGTTCTGTTTATCATCAGCCCTGTAAAGGCACCCATGTATTGATAAGTGCCAGTCCGGTGCGGGTTGGGGGTGAAGTAATTGGTGGTGTATCAGCAGAAAAAGATGTCACTGAGGTAATGCAGTTAAATCAAAAACTAACCCATGCCAGCAGCCAAGTTAAGGAATTGGAAAACGTAATTACTAGAATAACCGGGGGTAGAAATCCCTTTACACGGATAAAAGGACATCATCATAAGTTAACCGAGTTAATTAATATGGCGAAAAAAGTGGCGAAAACAAATGCCGCTGTTTTAATTCGAGGAGAAAGTGGCACCGGCAAAGAACTTTTTGCCAGAGCCATCCATGAGGCCAGCAATAGAGCTGACAAGCCCTTTGTGGTAGTGAACTGCGCAGCTATTCCACCAACATTGTTTGAAAGTGAGGTCTTCGGTTATGAAGGCGGGGCTTTCACCGGTGCTAACAGACAGGGGAAAGCTGGCGTCTTTGAAGCTGCCCATCAAGGTACTCTGTTTTTAGATGAGGTGGCCGAGTTGCCGCCTGACCTGCAAGTTAAGTTGCTGCGGGTGTTGCAGGATCAAGAATTTTGTCGGGTGGGTGGCTCAAAGCCCATTCAGGTTGATGTACGGATTATTACCGCCACCCATAGAAATCTAGAAGAAATGCTTCATAAAGAATTGTTTAGAGAAGACTTATACTATCGTTTAAATGTAGTCACTTTAGAAGTACCCCCGTTAAGGGATCGCAGAGAAGATATACCAGAGTTGATCTATCAGTTTACCCAAGAATATAGTCAGCTTTATGGGAAACATATTTCACGGTTAGAACCCAGTGTAATGGCTGTTTTATTAGCTTACCCCTGGCCTGGAAATGTCAGGGAAATGAAAAATGTTGTTGAGAGAATGGTTATTTTAGCGGAGGGGGATACAATAACCGAAGCTAACATACCAAATACTTTAAAGCAACAGCAAGGCAAAAATCAGCTGCCGTATCAAACTGGTTTAGTCTCGGTTACCGAACAAACAGAGAGGGAGTTAATTCAAAAGACACTGGAACAGGTTAATGGCAATCGCTCCCAAGCGGCTCGGATGTTAGGCATACCTCGCAGTACTTTATACTATAAAATGCATCAATTGGGGCTAATGTAACCTCTAACTCCCCTAAAGGCATGGCAAAATGCCTTTAGGGGAGTTTTTTATGTTCATTTATATTTACTATTAAAATAGTTTTTAAATTTGTAATTTAATAACGTGACAATTGTCCAAAATGTGTCAGCAAACTGTCAATGTGTATGGAATGTGGACAGATGTATACATTAGACAAACAATTTGCCGACATCCATATCACATTAAATCAAGTCAATAATTTAGCTTTACTATGGCAAATAATGATTCTGAAATTTCAATAAACTGTTGGCATGTTTCTTGCTGATATTTTAATAGAGAATATTTTGTGGATTAGGAGGTGTAAAAAATGAGAATAAATGAGCACCCCATTTTAAATTTTGAAAAGGGAAGCAAAGTAAAGTTTTATTATAACGGTCAAGCGTTAGAGGGTTATGAAGGCGAAACCATAGCAGCGGCATTGCATGCCAACGGAGTACGAACCATGAGGGAAAGCATTCATCTACATCGGCCCCGGGGTCTGTTTTGCAATATCGGCAACTGTTCTTCGTGTTTGATGGTTGTTGATGGAAAACCCAACGTTAGGGTATGTGTCGAAAAACTGCGGGCGGGTATGTATGTGGAAACCCAGAAAGGGAAGGGTGAATTAAAGTGAGGCAAACCGAAATTTGTATTATCGGCGGAGGACCTGCAGGTTTAACTGCAGCTCTAAAAGCTGCTAACCTAGGGGCCTCGGTAACAGTAATTGATAGGAATGATTATCTTGGTGGCCAATTAATTAAGCAAACCCATCGCTTCTTTGGGTCAAAACAACAGCGGGCATCGGAGCGAGGTATTAATATAGCAAAGGAATTGGCCGAGGCTGTACATAATCACGACAAAATTACTGTTTTCACCGGTGCCACCGTGCTGGGTTATTACAAAGATGGTGTAATCACGGTGGAACATAACGAAAAGTTGATAACAATAAAACCAGCAAAAGCAATAGTGGCCACCGGCGGTGCTGAAAAAAATCTACTGTTCCCTAACAATGATTTGCCAGGCATTTACGGTGCCGGTGCAGTGCAGACGCTGGTGAATGTTTATGGTGTTAAACCAGGCAAAAGGGTTCTGATGGTTGGTGCCGGAAACATTGGTGTAATCGTCAGCTATCAACTCTTGCAAGCGGGCATAGAAGTGGTGGCTATTATCGAGGCTGCGCCAAAAATAGGAGCCTACTGGGTACATGCTTCTAAAGTGGTGCGAGCAGGGGTGCCAATTTATACCAAGCATACCATTAAACGAGCTTGGGGGGAGAAAGAAGTGGCCGGTGCCACTATAGTTCAGTTGGATGATAATTGGCAACCAGTGCCCGGAACGGAAATGGATTTAGATGTGGATGTAATTTGTTTGTCGGTGGGATTGAGTCCCCTCACCGAGCTATTATGGCAGGCGGGTTGTGAGATGAAATTTGTACCTGAGCTTGGGGGTCATGTGCCGATAAGAAACCAACAATTGGAAACAACAGTTGCCGGTGTATATGTGGCCGGAGACGTCGGCGGTATTGAAGAAGCCTCTGCAGCCATGATGGAGGGTGCGTTGGCCGGGTTAAATGCAGCTAAGGCCTTGGGTTATGATGCACCGGACTTTAAGGAACAACAGGCCGATGTAATTAAAGAGCTAACCGGACTGAGATCGGGTCCGGTGGGAGAAAAAATTCTTCATGGTATGGCTAAAGTGGTTAGATAACCTCGTTGAACGAAAGGAGGAATGGATATGTTGGCCCAAAATGGTATCCCCACACCGAAAGATATTGCTCAGGTAATGCCCAACGCCGACAGGCTTGCTAAAGGCCCGGTGGCCATGGCTGAGTGTTTTCAAAATATTCCTTGTGACCCTTGTTATCACAGTTGTAAACGCCAAGCAATACAGCCCTTTAAAGATATTAATGAGCGTCCACAAATAGATCACCAAAAGTGCAATGGTTGTGGCCTGTGCTTAATGCGTTGCCCAGGTTTGGCAATTTTCATTATAGATGAGACATATAGCGAACAGCAAGCGTTAGTGAAACTGCCCTATGAATATTTGCCTTTGCCTGGGGTAGGAGAAGTTGTGGCTGCAGTTAATCGGGCCGGTGAAATCGTCGGCGAAGCTAAGGTGGTTAAGGTACAATCGGGGCAAAATCTTGATGGTACCAGTGTTGTATGGTTGGCAGTACCAAAGGATTTATCCATGGAAGTTCGTCATTTTAAAATTAAGGGGGTGCGGTAATGTCTGGATGTAAAAGCGATGGTCATGATGTCAACATAGTGTGCCGCTGTGAAGATATCACGTTGGAAGAAATCCGCGCCTACTTAAAACAGGGCATAACGGATCTGGAAATGTTGAAGCGGCTACTGCGGGTGGGGATGGGACCCTGCCAAGGTCGGACTTGTACGCCGATTATTATTCGTGAAATTGCCGCCGCCACCGGTAAACCGGTGGAAGATATTATGCCCACTACCTTCAGACCACCAACCACACCTGTAAAACTGGGTGTGCTGGCAGCAGGGGGTGAAGATAATGACTAGGACGACAGATGCAATAGTTATTGGTGGCGGAATCGTCGGCTGCTCCACCGCCTACAACCTTGCTAAATTAGGGTGTAAAAAGGTGGTGGTAATTGAGGAAAAGTACCTGGCCAGCGGAGCCACCGGTCGCTGTGGTGCAGGTTTTAGAATGCAGTGGGGATCCGAGCCAAACTGCTTGTTATCCCGGGATAGCATTCATATGCTTAAAACATTGGAAGAGGAATTGGGTTACCAAGACAGCATTGAATTTAAGCAAAATGGTTATTTGTTGCTGGCCTATAGTGAAAAAATGGTGGAGCAGTTCCATCAAAATTTAGGTCTGCAGCATAGGCTTGATATTCCGTCCCGCTGGGTTACTCCGGAGGAAATTAAAGAACTAGTACCCCAAATCAACCTGCAGGGCTTGCTGGGAGCCACATATTGTCCCGAGGATGGGCACTGTAACCCCTTTAAAACTACCGATGCCTATGCCCAAGCAGCCAAAAGATTGGGAGTAGAGATGCTCACCTATACTAAAGTTACTGGCCTGTTGCGGGATGGAGATAAAATAAAGGGAGTGGAGACCACTGCCGGAGTAATTGAATCACCGTTGGTGATAGGTTGCGCCGGAGCCTATACCAGGCAGTTGGGCTTGATGGTGGGAGTGGATTTGCCAATTCAACCGGAACGTCATCAAATTTTAGTCACCGAACCGGTGGAGCCGCTTTTAGGACCGATGCTAATGTCCTTTTACCATGGAATTTATGGTCAGCAGGTGCCCCATGGTGGCTTTGTGATGGGTTTGGGAGACCCCCACGAAATTAAAGATTTCAATATTGAATCCAGTTGGCAGTTTATGCACGAAATGGCAGCTAAATTCACTTTTATTCTACCGATATTGAAGGAAGTGCGGGTGGTGCGCCAGTGGAGTGGCCTTTATGACTTGACCCCTGATAGAACCCAAATCCTCGGTGCCATTCCGGAAGTGCCCGGGTTCTTTGTGGCTGCCGGATTTTCTGGCCATGGCTTTATGATTGCTCCGGTGGTGGGTAAATTGATGGCTCAAGTGATGTTGGGCATGGAACCGGATTATCCCATTGATATGTACGGAGTAAAACGTTTTGCCAGCGGCGATTTGTATATAGAACCATCAGTTGTGTAATGTGAATTGTATGTGTATTTGAGACTTCCCTCAATTTATTTGGGCCGAAGTCATTTTTTCATATCAGAAATATAAAAAATTAAGTGTAACTACTGCGTTTGATTAGAGAAAATGGAGCATTCCTGTAATGAAATAAAATGCACTTTGAAAAAATAAGTACCTCACAGTAGAATTTAAATGTGCAATCGGCCAAAAGCACAAAATTAAATTCACGGAGGTACTCAAAATGAAGTATAA